>NZ_JARUND010000002.1:4515197-4816211 GCF_036898825.1 Streptomyces sp. B21-083
TTGCGGCTTGCCGGGAAATTCGGGGGCCCGGCATCTGGCAGGAGGAGACGCATGATCCGCGTGCTGCTCGCCGAGGACATGCACATGGTTCGTGGCGCGTTGGTCGCCCTGCTTTCGATGGAACCGGACATCGTCGTCGTGGCGGAGGTGGACGACGGCGACCTGGTGGTACCCACCGCACTGGAGCATCGGCCCGACATCGCCGTGCTCGACGTGCACCTGCCCGGCACGGACGGACTGACCGCCGCCGCCACGCTCCACGAGGTGCTGCCGTCCTGCGGCACCCTCATGCTCACCAGCCTCGGCACGCTCGCCCCGTTCAGGCGGGCGCTGAGCATGCGGGTGTCCGGGTTCCTGCTGAAGGACGCGCCGCCGGAACAACTGGCCAGCGCCATAAGGAAGGTGGTGGCCGGGGAACGGGTGGTCGATCCTGAGCTGGTGCTCTCCGCCTGGGACCATGCGCAGAGCCCGCTGACCGCACGCGAGCTGGAGGTGCTGCAACTGGCCGCGCAGGGGGCGCGGGTGGGCGAGATCGCCGGGGCGCTGTACCTCTCCCCTGGGACCGTCCGCAACTACCTCACCACGATCGTCAGCAAGCTCAACGCGCGCAACCGGGTCGACGCCATCCGCATCGCGCAGGAGGTGGGCTGGCTGCCCTGAGCGGGCCGCCGGGCATCGGCCCGGCCGCGCCCCCGGGCGGGAGCCCGCCCCAGGTCACCGGCCGGGCCGCGCCGCCGGTGACGCCTCACGGCCGAACGGCCGTCACGGCTCGGCGGAGAACTTCCGGAGCGTCGAGCCCTCGCAGAGCCGGCCGCCGAGCAGATCGCAGCCGCTCACCGGGCCGCCGGGCATCCGGTTCTGGTCGGTCCGTACGCCGCGCTGGGTTTTGCGGCGTTCCTGCTCCGGCCACCGGCCCCGGCCCCCGGGCTCCGAGAGTCGTCGGCCACCCCGGTCACCGTCCCCGGTGCCGTCCGGGACCTCGGCCAGGACCTCGAACCGGCCACCGGATCGCCGGCCGGCCGTCAGCGTGCCGCCGACCTCCGCCAGCCGGATGTCCAGGTTCGTCAGCCCACGGCAGCCCGCCGACCCCGTGGGCGACGGCGACGGATCGTCGTGGTGGCCCTCCAGCCCGGTGCCGTTGTTGACGATGCTCAGCCGCAGCCGGCCGCCTGTCTGGTCCAGCACGATCGCACAGTGCCGCACCTTGCTGTGCTGCAGCATGTTGGTCACCGCCTCCCGCAGCACGATGGCCAGAACGGTGCCCGACCGGCTCTCCGGCGGCCGTACCGACGTACGCACATCCACCTTGATGGAGGCGCGGCGGAGCAGGGCCACACACGCCTCGAGCTCCGTGGCCAGCGACAGCGAGCGGTAGCTGTGCGCCACGTGGCGCACCTCTCTCAGCGCCTGGCGGGAGACGGCCAGGATCGACGTCAGTTCCTCTTTGACCTGTTCCTGCGGTTGCGGAACGTGCCGCATCGCGACCTCTGTCTTCAGCGTGATCACCGAGAGACTGTGTCCGAGCAGATCGTGCAGGTCGCGGGCGAACCGCTGGCGCTCCTGCCAGATCGCGAGTCCCAGACCCGCCCGCGCGCGGCGCAGTTCGGCCTCCAGGAAGCCCGTCCGGCTGATGCTGTAGATCGCCAGGCCTGTGCCGAGGGTGGCCGACGCGATGGAGGCGCCCAGCGCGGGGCCCTGGTGACGCAGCCCGGCGAGCAGCGAACTGCCCACCCCGACGGCGAGGAACACCAGCCATTTCAGCCGCGCGGGCAGAAGCAGCAGTACGGACGCGGCGAGGAAATCGGCGGCCACCCCCCAGGAATCGCCCAGCCAGGGCAGCGGCAGATAGGTGAGGACGGCCTGCGCGGACAGGGTGGCGGCTCGGTAGCGGCGCCGACGGGCGGCCCAATGCTGCTGCGTGTGCAGCAACTGCAGGGCGAGCAGTACTGAGCAGCACAGGACGCAGGTGATCATGTGTGTCGCCCGGGCCCCGGACGCATAGGTGGCCAACACGACCTGGCCGAGATATCCCAACAGCACCGCGTACAGGATGTACGCGGCTGAGCGTGACGGCGGTTCCCGGGTCTCGGTTTCGCCGTCGGCCTGTTCTCGGCGCCGTGTCCACAAAGTGGACTTCTCACCACTTTCCATCGCAACCCCCGTTACTCGGCGCAAAAGTCTACGCGTGCAGCATACGCATTCTCATATCTCAGAAAGGATCAACTTTTTCCATCCAAGAGCATTTCCGGCCCAATTCGAGCACCGTGCCGAATTTGCATTTGCAGTGCGGGCTGCCGCTATTCCTGCTCTCCGAGTACGACCACCGGGTGAGGTCGTCATGTTTTCGGGGTGAGTTCTTCATGGTCTCGGGAGGTGATTCTCCCGCCCGAGTCACGACACCTTCACTGGCGGGAAACCGGCCCACCTCGCAGGCTGGACGGGCTGGATCCGATACCGCGGCGCCCCCGAACCGCGGAGTACGCGGGCCGCATCACACCAAGCGTCACCACTCACCGGGAAGGAGGCGGATCAGCGGTGCAGATCAAGCTCCTTGGTCCGTTCATCGCACGGGAACACCAGGGGTCCATCGTCCCCAGCGCGGCGAAACCTCGGCAGATCCTCGCCCTGCTCGCCCTGCGCGCGGGCGGCATCGTCACCGCGGCGACCCTGATGGAGGAACTCTGGGGCGACCAGTGCCCGCGTAGCGCGCCGACCACGGTCCAGACCTACATCCTCAAGCTGCGGCGCCTGTTGGAGCAGGCGCTGGATTTGGGGCAGGACGTGCCGTACACCTCCGCGGTCCGCCGGCCGGCCGGAGCCGACCGCCCGCACGCGAAAGAGGTGCTCCTCACCCGCAACGGCGGATACCAACTGGACGTCGAACCGGGCGCGATCGACGTCCAGGAGTTCGAACGGCTCCAGGAACTCGGCCAGGCCGCCTTCGCAGCCGGCGACTTCGCCGCCGCGTCCACCCTGTTGGGGAAGGCGCTCACCCTGTGGCGAGGCCCGGCCCTGGTGGACGTCAGGACCGGTCTGGTGCTGGAGATCGAGGTGCTGCGGCTGGAGGAGGCGCGGATGACCGCGCTGGAGAGCCGTATCGCCGCCGACATGGGGCTGGGACGGTACGGCCGCGTGCTGAGCGAGCTGGCCGCCCTGTCGGCGCAGCATCCCCTGCACGAGGGGCTGCACGCGCAGTTCATGGCGGCCCAGTACGCCTCGGGCCGGGTCTGGCAGGCGCTGCAGACCTACCGACGGCTGCGCGCCACCCTCGGCGCGGAACTGGGCATCGAGCCGAGCGCGCGGGTGCGGCGGCTGTACGAGTCGATGCTCGCGGCGGACACGTCGCTGGATGTGGGGACGCCGGCCGGGCCGGTGTTGTGGTCACCCGCCTGAGCCCAGGGCCGCGCTGGTCCTCCGCGCCCGGAACAGCGGGACGCGCATCAGCGGGATTCCGTCACACAGAGGGGCGGCGGCCCCCGGGTTCACTCCCGGGGACCGCCGCCCCTCTCGCTGCGGACCGACCCGCCCGCGGTCAGCCGGAACCGGCCTCGGAGACCAGCCGCTCGTCGAGACCGCGCAGGGTGGTGGCGGCCGTCTCGGCCGTGGGCACGTCGTCGGGGGCGCCGATCACGGCCATCAGCGACTCCACGAGGGCTTTCCTCAGTTCGTCCGTCGAGCGGGGGTCCCGGGCGGCGATCGTCATGTGCTTCTCCTTGGTCGGCTTGGCGAACGGGTGGGGCGTGTACTGCTCGGACGGCGTCAGAACGCGTTGCAGGCGCGGAAGATGTGGGCGAAGCCGGCGATGGACGCGGGCCCGTCGAAGGCCACGTACTCGGGCAGCACCGCGTGCGGGGCCCATTTCTCCTTGTAGTCCAGCTGGGACTGGGCCGGGTAGAGCGCGGCGCCCTCGGCCCACAGGAAGTGCATGAGCCACTGGAAGGAAGGGCTGCGGCCAGGCAGTTCGTTGTCCTCCGACAGACCGGTGAACGGCGTGAAGCCGAAGTGCAGCCACTGCGCACCCTCCTCGACGAACTTCTCGATGGCGGCGGCGTTGATGGCCTCCATCAGCCCTGGGGAGCCGCCGGGGATGCGCCGGCTCAGGTCGTGCATCCAGCCGCTCCTGCTGCCGTACACCGGCGAGTACGAGATGTAGCTCACCGGCGCGCCGTCGATGCTGCCGACGAAGAGCCGACGGTGTTTCTGCGCCGGGCCGCCGACCTGACCGACGAGGAACTCCAGGGGCCGGGCGTGCTCACCCTTGGACCCCAGCCAGGCCTTGTCGATCGTGCTCAGTGCCGCCTCGCAGTCCTCGGCCGGCACCTCCTCGACGACCAGACCGCTGCGGAGGGCTCGGGAGATCTTGTTGCGCAGCTGCATGAAACGGGTGCCGCGCAGGCTGAACTCGGGCAGGTGTACGGCCCAGGAGGCGCCGATCTGATTGACCGTGAACCCGGCCTCCCGGTACTGCTCGGCGTCGGCTCGCTGAAGCTGCACGGCCACGAATTCCAGTTGGTTCTCACGGGCGTGGTCGCGCAGTCCCACGAGCAGCTTGACGTAGGCGTCGGGGGCGGCGAAAGGACCGCCGAACTGCACGAGGTGGTGGCCGGCCCGGCGGTGGACGGCCACGCCGTCGACACCGGGGAGGGTGAAGACGGTGTTTCCGCTGTTGAGGGCCAGGAACGAGCTGGGATTGTCGGACTGGGTGTGCGTCTTTATGGCTCGCAGGACGGGACTGTCCAGGGTCGTTGCGCTTGTCGTCGACACAGCGGTCCTTCCTAGGTGACGCGATTGGTCTCGGGAAAGTAGAGCATCGCCGAATAGAGCGACGGTAGAGCGGAATGAGGGCCGAAAAACCATGTCAGGCCGATGTCAGCGCAGCGTCAGCGGAGGCTGGCACAGTATTTCTTGTGAGCGGGACGGGAAACCGGAACGAACACAGGGAGAGGTGCCCGGAGCGGCTTATCGGGGACCACGCAAACGGTCGGATCCCTCGGGGTCCACGCAGGTTCGAATCCTGCCCTCTCCGCGCACGGCAAACACACCAGGAGAGGTGCCCGGAGCGGCTTATCGGGGACCACACAAACGGTCGGATCCCTCGGGGTCCACGCAGGTTCGAATCCTGCCCTCTCCGCGCACGGCAACACACCAGGAGAGGTGCCCGGAGCGGCTTATCGGGGACCATGCAAACGGTCGGATCCTTCGGGGTCCACGCAGGTTCGAATCCTGCCCTCTCCGCGCAGTGACACGCTCTACCGGCAGGGCCGGGTGGGCCGGAATTCCCGGGCGGCTGGGGTTCCGACCCACCCGGCCCTGCCGTGCGTGTGCGCCCGGGCGGCATCAGCACCCGGTCAGGGAGGCGTCAGCGCGGACTGCTTCCATCAGCCCCAGTATTCCCCCACTCCTTTTCCTGGACGCACTACGGAGCATGCGATGAGCGAACAGGCCCCGGCGGTGGAGCAACTGTCCTCGCTTCCCCGGTCCGAGCGGTCGGAATTCCTTGAGAGCATCGTCGTCGCCGAGTTCAAGGACGTCCTTCTCATGGGCGGCGACGAAATGTTCCCCACCGATCAGAGCTATTTCTCCCTGGGTTTCACCTCACTGCGCATCATGGAGGTGAAATCTCGACTGGAGAAAGTGCTCGGATGCGTTCTGAGCACGAATGTGCTGTTCAACAGCCCGACCATCGAGAAGCTGGTCGAATACCTGGCGGACGAGGTTCTCACCGACCTCATACCGTGACCGCTGTGGGCTACAGAGAAGAGGGAAGACCGTAATGTCGAAAACGTCGAGCACTACGGCGTCCGAGAACGGCGGGCCCGGCGCGGTGACGACCGTCGACCAGCACAACGAGCCCATCGCACTGGTCGGCATGGGTTTTCGCCTGCCGGGCGGTAACGAGTCGCCCGAGGACTTCACCGAGTTCCTGAAGGCGGGCGGCAACGGCATCCGCCCCGTGCCCGAGGACCGCTGGGACGTAGCCGCGCTGTCTCCGCGTCCGAAGGAGGCCGAGGGCTCCCCCGACGCCGAGCCGGAGCGGGGCAAGGTCAGGACGACGGGCGCCGGCTTCCTGGACCGGATAGACCAGTTCGACGCGCAGTTCTTCAACATCTCGCCCAAGGAGGCCGCGTTCGTCGACCCCCAGCAGCGGCTGCTGCTGGAGACGGCCTGGCAGGCGCTGGAGCAGGCCAACATCAACCCCGCCACCCTGCGGCACAGCAACGGCGGCGTCTATGTCGGCGCCAGCTCCATCGACTACGCGCTGGAGATGGAGGGCCTGCCCTACGAGGAACTGGACGGCCATCTCGCGGCCGGCATCACCCTGTTCCCGCTGTCCGGGCGGCTGTCCTACTTCTTCGGGCTGCGCGGTCCGAGCCTCACCGTGGACACCGCGTGCGCCTCGTCGCTGACCGCGACCCATCTGGCCGTGGAGGGCCTGCGCAGCGGAGCCTGCGACATCGCGCTGGCCGGCGCGGTCAACTGCCTGCACCATCCGCGCATCTTCGTGATGTTCTCGCACGCCAACATGCTGGCGCCCGACGGCCGGTGCAAGACCTTCGACGAGGACGCCGACGGATACGTGCGCGCCGAGGGCTGTGGCGTGCTGGTGCTCAAGAGGTTGTCGGACGCCCAGCGCGACGGCGACCGGATCCTCGCCCTGATCCGCGGTACGGCCATCGGTGAGGACGGGGAGAGCGCCGGTCTGACCGTGCCCAACGGCACCGCCCAGGAGTCCGTGATCCGCGCGGCCCTGCGCAACGGCGGTCTGACCCCGTCCGACATCCAGTACGTCGAGGCGCACGGTACCGGCACTCCGCTGGGCGACCCGATCGAGATGGGCGCCATCAGCGATGTCTTCGCCGACTCGCACACCGCGGAGCGGCCGGTGACCGTCGGCTCGGTGAAGACCAACATCGGTCACACGGAGCCGGTGGCCGGTATCGCGGGGGTGATCAAAACCGTTCTGCAGATGCGGGAGGAGACGATCTTCCCGCATGTGAACTTCAGCAAGCCCTCCGGGCGCATCCCGTGGGCGAACATCCCGGTCACGGTACCGACCGAGAACCGCCCCTGGACGGCCGAGGGCGCCCGACGCGCTGTCGTCAACAGCTTCGGCTTCGCCGGCAGTATCGCCGCGGCCGTCCTTGAGGAACCGCCGCCGGCCCTCCCCGTGCCCGAGCCTGCGCCGGGTGACACCGCGGACCCGGCCGACGAGGGCGGTCACGTCTTCACCCTGTCGGCGAAGTCACGCCGTTCGCTCGCCCTGCAGATCGAGCACTACCAGCGGCACCTGGCGGACCATCCCGACCTGGACCTCGGCGATCTGTGCTACACCGCCCATGTCGGCCGCAGCCACTTCACCCACCGGATCGGCGGCCTGGTCGCCGACCACGAGTCGCTGACCGCGCTGCTGGCCCGGCACGCCGGGACCACCGAAGCGCCGAGCCGCCGCAACTCCGTACGCAAGACCGCGTTCCTCTTCGCGGGCCAGGGGTCGCAGTACCCGGGCATGGGTGCCTCCCTCTACCGGCAGTTCCCGGTGTTCGCCGCCCGGGTCGACGCGTGCGACGAACTGTTCGCGGCGAAGACGGGCCGCTCGGTGCGTGAGCTGATGTTCGCCACCGGGGAGCCGGCGGCGGCGGAGCTGAACCAGACGCTGTACGCGCAGCCGGCGCTGTTCACACTGGAGTACGCGCTGGCCGAACTGTGGATGTCGTGGGGGCTGCGGCCCAACGTACTGATCGGCCACAGCATCGGTGAGGTCACGGCGGCGGCCGTGGCCGGGCTGTTCAGCCTGGAGGACGCGACCACGCTGGTGGCCGCACGCGCCCGGCTCATGCAGTCGGTGTCCGCACCGGGCGGTATGGCCGCGGTGGGCGCGCCGGTGGAGGACGTCGCACCGCTGCTGGAGAAGTTCCAGGACCTGGCGGTGGCAGGCGTCAACTCGCCGGAGCAGACGGTGATCTCCGGCGGCGAGGAGTCTCTGCGGGAGGCCGTGGAGGCGTTCACCGAGCGCGGTCTGCGGGTCAAGCGGCTGACGGTCTCGCACGCCTTCCACTCCCCCCTGATGGAGGAGGTGTACGACGCCTTCCGCGCGGAGATCGCCGGCATCGAGTTCCACGAGCCGGAACTGACGCTGATCTCCAACGTCACCGGGGAGGTCGCCCGGTTCCGCGACATCGCCACCCCGGACTACTGGGTGCGGCACATCGGCGCCCCCGTCGAGTTCGCCAAGGGCATGCGCACGGTGGAGCGCCGGGGCCGGCACGCGATGGTGGAGATCGGCCCGTCGCTCGGCCTGAGCGCTCCGGCCAAGCAGTGCGTCACCGCCCAGGACCACCTGTGGGTGGCGAGCCTGCACCCGAAGGACACGGACGGCCGGACCGTGCGCAACGCGGTGGCACAGCTGTACACGGCCAACTTCGCGCTGTCGTGGACCGGCTTCCACACCGGCCGCGAGCGCCGCACCGTCGCCCTGCCCGGCTACGCCTTCGACCGTAAACGGTACTGGCTGCCGACCGGCTCCAACCGGCACGGCCTGGGCGCCCGGATCGCCGACACCGACGGTGTGCGGCACCCGCTCCTCGGTGCCGAGACGACCACCGCCGAGCAACGCGCCGCCGGCGTACGGGAGTTCTCCACCGCGATCAGCGCCGCCCGGCCCGGCTACCTCGCCGACCATGTGGCGATGGGCAAGGTCGTCTTCCCCGGCACCGGCTATCTGGAGATCGCCCTCGCGCTTCAGGACGCGGTGTTCGGCCACACCCGCCGAGCGGTCCGCGACGTCGCGCTGCGCGAGGCTTTGATGCTCGACGCGGACGCCCCGACCCGGCTGCGGACCCGGCTGCGGACGGCTGCGGACGGTACCTCGGTCGTCGAGGTGGCCAGTCTGGCCGGCAGCGGCCAGGACGCGGTCGAGCGGCTGCACGCGACAGCGGTGCTATCGGCCACGGACGAGGCCCGGGAAGGCCCCAGCGAGGCGGCCCGCGCGCTGGTCGGGCTGACGGCCGGCGAGGAGCGGCCCGAGGACCTGCTGCGCGCCGACGACGTGTACGCCGCCTACTCGGGCGCCGGCCTCGACTACGGCCCCGCGTTCCGGTTGATGCGTTCGGTCACCCGCTACCCGAGCGGACTGACCGTCGGCGATCTGCGGGGCGTGACCGCCGGTCCGCTGGAGCACGTCCCGCCGGCGCTGCTCGACGCGGCCATGCACAACATCGGGGCCCTCGCCGACGACGGCAACTCCTATCTGCCGGTCCGCTTCGGCCGCTTCACCCTCTTCCGCAAGCCGCGCGCCGAGTCGCTGCGTACCCTGCTGCGGCTGGTCCCGGCCGACTCGCCGGACGTGGACGTGTGCGCCGACGTGCTGGTGCTGGAGGGCGACGATCCGGTCCTGGAGCTGCGCGGCCTCGGCATGAAGCAGCTCGCCGAGGCGCCGGGCGCGCCGCGTCGGGGCCTCCTGCACCAGCTGCGCTGGACCAAACGCTCGGCGGCGGGACCGGAGGGGGTCGCGGACCGCCGGGTGCTGCTGGTGGGCAGCTCCGCCGACTCCTTCCGGAAGGCCTCGGCCCGGCTGACCGAGGCGGGCGGCCGGACGGTCTTCGCGGACGACGCCGACGAGGTCGGCGCCGTACTGGCCCAGGAGCCGATCACCGACGTGTGCTGGTTCTGGCAGTCGGACGCGGCCACCGGGAGCGCGGCCGGCCTGCGGTCGGAGTCGGAACGGAACTACGGCCGGTTGCTGGCCCTGCTCGCGGTGCTGGACCGGCACGGCTTCGGTCGCGACCAGCGTCTGTGGCTGGTCACCGAGCAGGCCCAGCTCCTACGGGGGGACGCCCCGGACCAGACGCGGCTCGCCGGCAGCTCGCTGTGGGGCTTCGGCGCGGTGATGCTCAACGAGTACCCGTCGTACCGGACCACACTGATCGACCTGCCGGCCGACGGCTCCGGCCCGGACGCCCTGTTCACGGAGCTGACAGCGCGCGAGAACGGCGACTTCCAGGTCGCCTACCGGGGCGCCCACCGGCATGTGCGGCGGCTGGTCGCCGATGACGCCAGGGCCCGCCGCGACAACGGGTTCGGGCTCGCGGTCAAGGAGTACGGCACGTTCGCCGGCATCCGGCCGGAGCGGGTCGGGGAGGTGGCGCCCACCGGCGACGAGATCCAGGTTCAGGTCGCAGCGGTCGGCCTCAACTTCAAGGACGTGCTCAACGCCCTCGGCATGATGAAGGAGTTCGGCGAGCAGCCGCTCGGCTTCGAGTGCTCCGGTACGGTCGTCGCGGCCGGCCCGGAGGCGTCCTTCGCGCCCGGCGACGAGGTGATCGTCAACTACCTCGGTCTGATGCGCCGCCGGGTGACCGTGCCGTCCGCGACGGCCGTGCGCAAGCCCGCCGGGCTGGACAGCGCCCAGGCGGCCGGGCTGATCTCCGTGTACGTCACCGCCTACTACGCGCTGCACCGGCTGGCCGGCATGAAGGCCGGGGACCGGGTGCTCGTCCACGCGGCGGCCGGCGGCGTCGGGCAGGCGGCGGTCCAGCTGGCCCGGCTGGCCGGGGCGGAGGTCTTCGCCACCGCCAGCCCGCACAAGTGGCCGCTGCTGCGCGAGCAGGGCGTCGGGCATGTGATGAACTCCCGCACGCTGGACTTCGCCGACGACATCGAGCGGATCACCGGCGGCCGGGGTGTGGACATCGTGCTCAACAGTCTCAACAAGGACTTCATCCCCGCCGGGATGCGGTCCCTGGGACAGGGCGGCCGGTTCGTCGAGCTGGGCAAGGTGGGCGCGTGGACGCCGGAGCGGGTCGCGGCGGAGCGGCCGGACGTCTCGTACGACAACTTCGACCTCAGCGAACTGCCGCAGGACCGCCTGATCCCGCTCAACCAGGAGATCATGAAGGTGATCGTCGATCTCGTGGAGGCGGGCGACCTGCCGCCGCTGCCGGTGACCGCGTACACCCTGGACGAGGTCGAGGAGGCGTTCGGGGTGCTCAGCCGCGGCGCCAACATCGGCAAGCTGGTGATCGAGTTCGACGACCCGTCGGCGTGCGAGCCGCGCCCGGTCGACATCCGGCCCGACCGGGTCTACCTGATCACCGGCGGGCTCGGCGGGCTCGGTCTGGTCGCGGCGGAGAAGCTGGTGGACCTCGGCGCCCGGAAGCTGGCCCTGGTCGGCCGGAGCACCCGGCCGGCGCCGGACGTGGCGCAGCTGCTGGAGCGGCTCAAGGAGCGGGCGGAGGTGACCGTCCTGCGGGGCGACATCTCCGACGCGGCGGACGTCGACCGGATCACCGCCGGTCTTCTCAGCGCCGGCACACCCGTCGGCGGCATCGTCCACGCGGCGGGCACCACCGCCGACCAGCCGGTCGCCGACCAGACCTGGCAGACCCTCGACACGGTCTTCCAGGCGAAGGTCTACGGCTCCTGGCTGCTGCACGAGGCCGCAGCGGCCTTCCCGGAGCTGGAGTTCTTCGTCGGCTTCTCCTCGGCCGCGCCGGTGGTGGGCGCGCCCGGCCAGTCCAACTACGCGGCGGCCAACGCGTTCCTGGACACGCTGATGACGTGGCGAGGGGCGCGGAACCTGCCGGCCCTGTCGGTCAACTGGGGTCCGTGGGCCGAGGTCGGTATGTCGGCCCGGCTGGGCGAGGCGCTGATCCGGCGCTGGGAGGACGAGGGCATCAAGCTCATCTCACCCGGTCGGGGCGCCCGCGCCTTCGCCTCGGTGCTGGGCCGCCCGCTGAGCCAGATCGTGGTCGGCGAGGCGGACTGGGACCGGTTCACCACGGCCAAGCCGGTGCGCAACGCGCTGTACGAGAGGCTCGTCCAGTCCGGCGGCGGCCAGGCGCTCACCCTCGACCTGGAGACCCTGCGGCAGCAGACCCAGGCCGAACGGCTGGCGGCGCTGGACGAGTTCGTACGGGCGAGGACCGCCGATGTGCTCCACCTGGACGACCCGGACTCCATCGACCCGTACACCGAGTTCGTGCAGCTGGGGCTGGACTCCCTGGTGGCCGTGGAGCTGAAGAACACGCTGGAGGCGGCGCTGCGGCTGCCGCTGCCGCCCCAGCTGGCCTTCGACCACCCGTCGCCGGCCCAGCTCGTGGCCTTCCTGGAGCAGCAGCTCGCGGACCCGGCCGCGGCCTGACGGAGCCTCCTTCGGCAGGAGTGAGGGGCGGGGCCGTCGCCGTACCGCGGCGGCCCCGCCCGTCCCGCCCGCCCCGCACACCATGCCCCTGGCACACAGAGAAGGAGACTGCCGTGGCCGGACCGAGCACGGACACCATCGCCGCCCGATCCTCGCTGCACGCGGCCCGACAACCGGATCACCCGGCGATCATCTGCGAGGGCCGCGAAACCACGTACGGCGATCTGCACCGGGCGAGCAACCGCACCTCCCACGCCCTCACGGCGGCCGGCCTGACCCGCGGCGACCGGGTCGCGTACCTGGGGCGGGAGAACGAGCACTACTACGACCTGGCCCTGGGCTGCGCCAAGACCGGCGTCGTACTGGTACCCGTCAACTGGCGGCTGACGGCCGCCGAGGTGGACCACATCCTGCGCGACTCCGGCGCCCGCACGGTGTTCGTGCAGCGCGAGTTCCTGCCCGCCGTCGAGCAGGTCCACGGCGGTCCGCCGCAGTCGCGCGACATCTGCCACTTCGACGGCGACCACCACCGGGCCGAGGGCTTCCTCGCCTGGAAGGGCGACGCCCCGGACCACGACGTCGACGTGGAGATCGGGCCGGAGAGTCCGATGGTGCAGATGTACACCAGCGGCACCAGCGGTCTGCCCAAGGGCGTGGTGCTCGCGCACCGCACCTTCTTCACCTTCGTCGAGAACATGCGGCAGGCCGGCTGCGACTGGATCGACTGGCGGCCCGAGGACCGGACGCTGATCTGCTTCCCCGGTCTGCACTCGGCCGGCATGGCCTGGTTCATGCACGCCTTCAACGTCGGTGCCACCTCCGTCGTGATGGGGATGTTCGTCGCCGACGAGGCCGTACGGCTGATCCCCGAGCACCGGATCACCACCGTGTGGGCGGCCCCCGCGATGCTCGACATGATGATGGCGGAGCACACCTCGGGTGGAGAGGCGTTCGCCTCGCTGCGCAAGGTGGTCTACGGCGGTGCGCCCATCTCGCCGTCGCAGCTGGAGCGCTGTCTCACCGTGTTCGGCTGCGAGCTGGCCCAGATGTACGCCGCGGCCGAGACCGGCAGCGTGGTCACCTGTCTGACCCCGGCCGACCATGTGCTGGGCAACCCCCGGCTGACCTCGGCCGGCCGGGTCTGCCCCGGCAACATCGTGCGGATCATCGGCGAGGACGGCGAGGAGCAGCCGGCCGGGGCCATCGGTCAGGTCACCGTGCGGACCCCGGCACACTTCGTCGAGTACTTCCGGCAGCCGGAGGCCACCGCCCGCACCCTGGACGACGGCTGGCTCAAGCTCGGCGACGCCGGCTATCTCGACGAGTACGGCTACCTCTTCCTGTGCGACCGGATCAACGACACGATCATCGTCGCCGGCCAGAACATCTACCCGGTCGAGGTGGAGAACGCGCTGCGGGCACACCCCGCCGTCGCCGACGTGGCCGTGGTGGGCGTCCCCGACGCCCGCTGGGGCGAGACGGTCCACGCCTGCGTGGTGACCGTGCCCGGCAGCTCGGCCGGCGGTCGTGAGCTGATGCTCTTCCTGCGCGGCCGACTGGCCGATTTCAAGATCCCCACCAGCTACGAGTTCCTGGACGTCCTGCCGCGCAACCCCACCGGCAAGGTGCTGCGCCGTGAGCTGCGCCGACGCCACGCCGCGGCGAGCTGACCGGGCCCTCGTAGCACGCGCCGGCCGCCGTCGGCCGCCGGAGTCCCTCCCGACCACCCGAAGGAGCACGATGACCGAGCCGGTCGCCGCCCTCGCGGACCGCTGGTTCCAGCCGGAGAGCGCGCCCGATGCCGGAGCGCGGATCTTCCTGCTGCACTACGCGGGGAGCGGAGCGTCGGTCTTCCACGACTGGCCGCCGCGGATTCCCGCCGATGTCTCCGTCCAGTGCGTCCAGCTGCCCGGACGTCAGGAACGGTACGGCGAGGACATGTTCACCGATGTGAAACCGCTGGTCCAGACGCTGGCCGACTGCTTCGCCGCAGAACTGGACGGCCGCCCGTACGCCGTGTTCGGCCACTGTATGGGCGCGCTGATCGGCTACCGGGTGACCGTCGAGCTGCACGAGCGCGGCGAGCTGCCGCCGGTGCTGCTGGGTGCCTCCGCGTGGGCGCCGAAGGGCTTTCGCACCCCGCCGCTGGAGCAGCTCCAGGTGCCGCAGAGCGAACTCGTGGACTGGGCCCGTGGGCTGGGTTCGCTGCCGGAGAGCATCCTCGACGACGCCGAGGCCCTGAGCCTGATGATGCCCGCGATGCGGGCGGATCTGGAGGTCTGCGCCAGCTACGAGGACGACGACGCGACGGTGCCGTGCCCGGTGGTCACCTACAGCGCCGGCAACGACCCGCTGGTGGACCCGGAGGCCATGGCGTCCTGGGTGCCGCGCACCGATTCGTATCTGGGCAACCGCCTCTTCCAGGGCGGTCACTTCTTCCTCCACGAACAGACGACGTCGATCACCGCCGACTTCGTCCGGCTGCTGCTCGGCCGGGTCGCCGGAGCCCGGCCGGCCTTCTGACCGCACCGGCAGCACCACCACCGAGAGAGCATCCGTACCGAAGGAGCCCTGTATGACCGTGACCAGTCCCAACGAGTTCGCCGACCGCTATGTCGCGGTCTGGACCGAGACCGATCCGGCGGCCCGTCGCAAGGCCGTCGAGGAACTGTGGGCGCCCGACGGCGTCTACGCCAACGCCATCGCCGTCGTGAGCGGCCCCGAGGCCATCGCCACCCAGGTGGGTTACGCCCACGACGCGTACGCCACCGGCGGCCTCACCTTCCGTTCCTGCAACAACGCGCGCGGCCAGCACAACACCCTGCGGTTCAACTGGGTGATGGTGTCGGAGTCCACGGGCGCGCTGGAGGCCGTCGGCTTCGACTTCGTCACGCTGGACGACGACGGCCGTGTCGTCTCCGACCACCAGTACTTCGACATCCCGCCGAGCTATGTGGTGCCGCCGCCGGGGGAGGCGGACTGACCGCGCCGTGCGGTGACCTACGCTGCCCCCGCCGGGTCCGGCCCGGTGGGGGCAGCGGTGTGCAGGCGCTTGAGGAGCTCGCCGGTGTGGTCGTCCGTCGGCAGGAACGCCTCGACGGCCAGTTCGGCGACGGTGACGTCGAGCGGCATGCCGAAGGTGGCGATGGTGCAGATCAGGGAGAGTTCCATGTCCAGGTACCGCAGTCGCAGCGGAAGGGTGAGGTCGGCCTGGTCGGTACGGGGCGGCCGGCTGGGCTCGCCGCCGCCCGGGTAGGTGAGCAGTTCCTGGTACAGCTGGGCCAGGACCGGCTCGGCGGTCAGCTCGACGCGCCGCTGCAGGCGCATCAGCAACTGGGCCCGCCAGTCGGGGAAGTTGACGATGCGCGGCTGCATACCCCCGGGATGCAGGGCCAGCCTGAGCGCGTTGACGGGTGGCTGCAGCAGTTCTGGCGCGGCGCCCTCGGCGAAGAACTGGAAGCCGCTGTTGCTGAGCACGATGTTCCAGTTGCGGTCCACGACGAGGGCGGGAAAGGGTTCGTGGCCCGCCAGGATCTGACGGAGCGCACCACGCACGGGAAGCATCTCGGCAACGTCCAGGGGAGAGTCTGTGTAGGCGGGCGCGTAGCCGGCCGCCAGCAGCAGCTGGTTCTGCTCGCGCAACGCCAGGTCGAGGTGCCGGCCCAGCCGCAGCACCATGTCCCTGCTGGGTTTGGACCGCCCGGTCTCCAGGAAGCTGAGGTGACGCGCGGAGATCTCGGCGCGGCCGGCCAGGGCGAGCTGGCTGTAGCCCCGCTGTTCCCGCCACCGACGCATCAACTCGCCCACCGGCCGGGACACTTGCCGACTTTCCTGCACCTCGGTCATCTCATCACCCTGCATCATCCTGGGCGTCAGGCACAACCGCGGAAGCGGGCCACGAGCGGTGCGCGGCCGGCGCACCGCTCGCGGCCCGCGGTCGCCCGGGCCGGGGAGGTCACTCCGGATGCCGGTTGGCCCCGGTGAAGCGGTAGTGCGTGCGGACCGCGCCCTGCTCGTCGCGGAGCAGGAAGTCCACGCCGGCCTCGCCCGCGTCCGTGCGCCACGGGTACCGGAAGGCGTCGTGCTGCGCCGAGGCGCTGCCCGCCGGGTGCCGCACCCCGGCGGCCGTGAGCGCGGCGGCGATGCTTTCCGCGCCCTCGTGCACGCCGCTCTCGTCGACGAGGCGGGCGCCGGGCAGGTAGAGGTCGGCGATCTCCTTGCTCAGCCGCTCGGTTCCCGACCCGCCGAGGGCCAGGTGCCGTTCGGCCTCCGCGTCGAGGCCGGTGTCCGGCACGGGGGGTTCGTTGAACTGGTAGTCGGCGATGATCCGGCCCTCGCCGTCCAGCAGGACCACGTCGAATCCGATGGCCAGCACGGTGTCGTCGCCGCTCGGTGACATCGCCCAGTTGAAGGTCAGCGCGTCGTGATGCCCGACCGGTTCGCCGAGCGCCCGGAACCGAAGCTTCTGACCTCCCACGAACTGGTCGTACGCCTCGGTCACCCGGGCCACCAGGCCCTCGGTGCCCTGGAAGCGGCGGGTCTGGGTGCAGTGCAGCCCGTCCGGCGTCCACAGGGCCGCGATCGCTGCCCGCCGGGCGGCGGCATCGGGCTCGTTCCAGACGGCGACGTAACGCTCCAGCAGTACCTTCGCACTCACGTACACACACTCTCTCTCACTGGGGACCCGGGGCCGCGCGGGGGTTCGCCGCCCCGGGAGTCATCGGTGTGGATCACTTGCCGGCATTCGTGCGGGGCAGCGCCTGGACCAGGAGGGCCAGTGCGGCCGCGACCGCGACAAGGAAGATGATGCCCATGTCGAAGGCGTGGGCGTAGGCCGCGGAGTCGGGCCGCTCACCGAGCGCGTTGTAGAAGATCACGCCGATCACCGCGACGCCGATCGAGTTGCCGATCTGCAGGCCGGTGGTGAGCACGCCGGAGGCCGAGCCCGCGTACTGCGGGTTGACCCGGGCGAGCACCGTGGACGCCAGCGGGGCGACGGCCAGGCCCATACCGGCACCGTCGATCACCAGGCCGGGGATGAGCCACGCGGTGTTCCCCGAGCCCAGGTGGGCGGCCGTGACGCCGAGGACCACCAGGCCCACGCCCATCAGCAGCGCACCGGTGGCCAGCACCTGCCGCCCGAGCTTCGCGGCGAACTTGGTGGCGTTCATCGAGGTGTACATGTAGCCGGCGCCGATGGCGGCGAAGAGCAGACCCGACTGCAGCGCGGTCAGCCCACGGCCGGCCTGCATGTACAGCGCGAGCACCAGGAAGAACGACGCCTGGCCCACCCAGAAGACCAGCTGGCAGCCGAGTCCGACGACGAAGGCGCGGTCACCGAACATGGCGATGTTCACCAGCGGGGAACCCCCCTTCGCGGCGATGGACCGCTCGACGACCACGAAGGCGGCCATCAGCACGGCGAACGCCCCGAAGGACAGCCAGGTCCAGAGCGGCCAGCCGGCCTCGCGGCCCTCGATCAGCGGGAGCACCAGGGCGACCAGCGCGAGGGTGATCACGCCGACCCCGAGGAAGTCCAGCTTCGGCCTGCCCTCGGCCCGTGACTCGGGCACCACCTTCAGCGTCAGGCCCATGATGAGCAGGCCGAGCGGCAGGTTCACCAGGAAGCAGGAGCGCCAGCCCAGGCCGGCGATGTCGGCCTCGATCAGCAGACCGCCGATGAGCTGGCCGAAGACAGCCGCCAGCCCCATGGCCAGGCCGTAGCCCGCGAACACCTTCAGGCGGGCGGCGCCGGTGTAGAGCGTGCCCAGCAGGGCCAGCACCTGGGGCGCGAGCATCGCCGCGGCCAGCCCCTGAAGCACCCTGGAGAAGATCAGGAAACCGCCGGACTGGGCGACGCCGCACAGCAGCGAGGCGACGGTGAAGAGCCCCAGGCCCAGCAGGAACATCTTGCGGCGGCCGTACAGGTCGCCCAGCCGCCCGCCGGTGATCAGCCCCACGCCGTAGGCCAGTCCGAATCCGGCGACCACCCATTCGATGGCGGAGGAGCCGGCCTTCAGGTCGGTCTGCAACGAGGGAATGGCGACGTTGACGATGAAGAAGTCGAGGGTGGTGATGAAGACGCCGGCCAGCACGGTCGGCAGGATCAGCCGGTGCGGCGCGGCCGGGCTCCCACCCGTCGGCGTGGGAGGTGACGGCGTGGCGGGACTGCGATTGGTCTCGGTGGTCATCCTTCATACTCCCGATCGGGATCACATGGGGATTTCACCCGGTGCCCGCGGCTGGGCAGATACGTGTCCGAGTGCATGTCCAGGGTGTCGCCAGGCGATCAACGGGGTCAATTACCTACCAGGTAATCACCGGGACGGTCCGCGCCAACCTGCCCGTTCCCAGGGGGAGTCGGTGCGGTCGGCCGGTCATCGGGTCCGAATCAGCACCGCGTCAGTATCCGGTCAGAGCGGACTGCAACCATCACATCCGATTTCGCCTTTCATCAGATTGCCGATTGCCTTTCCGAAGGGTCCGCAGGATGAATCCCGGGAAAAAGTTCCACAGTTATGGGCTGTTTATCGCGGGGAAAGACATCGAGGGCGACGGCTGGGTCTACACCGTGAGTGCCAAGTCGCTGCTCGAGGATGTCTTCACCAGCGTCAGCCTCAAGCGCACTCTCGAGAAGGACGCGGATTCACCCGCGGCGCAGCACCCTTACGTCATCGGCCGGTGCGCGATCGCCGACGACGCCGCCATCGACCTCGCGAGTGAGGCGGCCGCCGCGGCCGCGCCCGGCTGGGCGGCGGTCCCCCTGGAGCGACGCCTGCGGCTCGGCACCCTCTTCCGTGAGGAACTGCTGCGCCGCGAGGACGAGTTCGTGGAGATGCTGGTCGCCGAGTCCCACCCGGTGAAACTGGCCCGCTGGGAGCTGAGCTGTCTGCTCCAGGTCTACAGCGAGGAGAGCATCAGCTGGTACGCGCAGCAGATGCACACCGAGTTCGAGGCCGGCGGACGTCGGCTGATCGTCCGCCGCCAGCCGGACGGTGTGGTCGCCTTCAACCCCCCGCAGAACGCTCCGGCGCCCAGCGCGGCCCTGGCCGTCCTGGCCGTGATGGCCGGAAACGCGGTCGTGGTGCGCGCCCCGCGCAGCATCGCGCTGAGCACCCTGTGGGTGCTGCGGGACGTGGCGGCACCGCTCCTGGAGGAGGTGGGGGCGCCCCCCGGCACCCTCAACGTGGTCTGCTCCAACCCCAGACAGACCCTTGACCGCTGGCTCGACAGCCCGCTCATCGACGACATCTTCTACATCGGCGGCAGCAAGGAGGGCCTGCGCTTCCAGGAGCAGTGCGTGGCCCACGGCAAGAAGCCGATCCTGGAGCTGGCCGGCAACGACGGGATCATCGTCTGGAAGGACGCCGACCTCGGCTATGCCGCCGAGGCGATCACCGAGGCCTTCTACGGCTCCGGGCAGATCTGCATGGTGCCCAACTACGTGCTGGTGCACCCCGAGGTCGCCGACGACCTCATCGCCGAGGTCGAGCGGCAGGCCGCCGGTGTGCGGCCGGGCCATCCCGACGAGGAGGACGTCCTCCTGTCACCGGTGCGCCGCACCGAGCGGTTCTTCGGTCTGCTGGACCGGGCACTGGAGCAGGGCGCGCGGCTCGTCACCGGCGGCAGACGCACCGAGGTGGACGGCACCCCCTCCGAGACGGGCGTCTTCCTGCAGCCCACCGTGCTGCGGGTGGACGGGCTGGCCGCGGCCCGTGAGCACGACGTGGTGCGGCACGAGACGTTCTTCCCGCTGCTGCCGATCGTGGTGGCCGAGCCGGACACCGACGAGGTACTCCTCGACCGTTTCATCGACTTCGTCAACACCAACGAGTACGGGCTGCGCAACTCCCTGTGGGCCAGGGACGAGAACGTCGTCGACACCTTCGTACAGCGGGTGGTCAACGGCGGTCTGCTGAAGGTCAACGACTCGCACATCGGCTTCCTGCCCTACCTGCCCAGCCACGGCGGGACCGGCCTGACCGGCGGGGTCTTCGGCGAGGCCAACTACCCGATGCTCAAGACCTCCCACGTCCAGGGCGTCAGCATCGCGCGGGACGTCAGCCCGCACCGGACCGTCTTCGGCGACTGACCCGCCCGTCGGCGCCGCCGGCCGCCGACCGACCGACCACGACCCGAGAACAACCTGAACGAGGGGACAGCTGTGAGATCTCTCGACATGGCCCGCGACACCTGCGAGCGCTTCCACCCCGGGCTGGTCAAGGCCCTGTCGGACCTGCCGTTCGAGGAGCGCGAGGCGGCCGGCAGCCCGGTCGTCGACCTGTTCCGGTCGGCCGCGGGCGTGGGGCTGCTCGTTCCCACCGAGTACGGCGGGCTGGGCGCCGACCCGGTGGACGCCGTGCTCGTCCAGCGGGCCGTCGGCTCGCTGTCCCCGTCGCTGGCCGTCGCCTCGACGATGCACCACTTCACCGCTGCGATGCTCTACGCCCTCGCCGACGGCCCCGGCCGGCTGACACCCGCTCAGACCGAGGTCCTGCACACGGTGGTGCCGGAGCAGCGGCTGATGGCCTCCGGCTGGGCCGAGGGCCGCACCCAGCAGAACATCCTCACCCCGGCGGTCACCGCGACCCCGGTCGAGGGCGGATATCTGCTCGACGGCGCCAAGAAGCCCTGCAGCCTGTCCCGTTCGATGAGCCTGCTCACCGCGAGCATCGCGGTGCCCGGCGCGGACGGCACACCGGAGCTGGCACTGGCCCTGGTGGACTCCGCGTCGCCGGGCCTGACCCTGCACCCCTTCTGGAGCAGTGAGGTACTGGCCGCCGCCCAGAGCGACGAGGTGCGTCTGACGGACGTCTTCGTGCCCGAGGACATGGTGGTCCGTACCACCGCGGACGACCCCGGCCGCATCGACGACCTGCAGAACGCCGGCTTCGTCTGGTTCGAGATGCTGGTGGCGGGCGGGTACGCGGGCGCCGCCGCCGGCCTGACGGAGGAAGTGCTGGCCCGGGGGCGCGGCAGCGCGAGCGAACGCGGCGCCCTGCTGATCCGTACCGAGTCCGCGTTCCACCTGTTGCTGGGTGTGGCCCGCGCGGTGCGCGACGGGATCGACGGGGAGGAAGCCGTCTCCCAGGTGCTGATCGCCCGCTTCGCCGCGCAGGAGGCGCTGTCCCTCGCCACCCAGCAGGCGCTGGAGCTGCTGGGCGGCATCGACTTCATCCGGTCCTCCGAGCACCAGCGGACGGCCGCCTCGGTGCGCCCGCTCGCCTTCCACCCGCCGTCCCAGGGCTCCACGGTCGAGCCGTTGCTGGCCTACGCCGCCGGCGCCCCGCTCGACCTGTCCTGACCACGGGTCGCCCACAGACCGAAGGAGAGTCATCAATGACCACGAGCGTCGACGCACCGGTCGGCCAGGAGGAGGAGGTCCTCCGGCTCTACCGGGCCCATCTGAGCAAGGGCCGGGCGACCCTGGCCGAGCTCTTCGGAACCCATATGGAGGTCGAGTCACGGGGAGCCTGGCTGACCACCTCCGACGGTTCACGTTTCCTGAACGCGGGCGGCTACGGCGTCTTCATCCTGGGCGCCCGTCACCCCGTCGTCATGGAGGAGGTGCGCCGGCAGCTGGAGACCCACCCGGTGGCCACCCGCATCCTGCTGGAGCCGACCGTCGCCCGTGCCGCCGAAGCGCTGGTGTCGGTCGCCCCGGAGGGCCTGGACCGCGTGCACTTCGCGCTCTCCGGAGCGGAGGCGGTCGAAACCGGCCTGAAGCTCGCCCGGGCCAACGGCCGCAGGCGGACGGTCTCGATGAAGGGCGGCTACCACGGCAAGACGCTCGGCGCCCTGTCGGCCACCGCCAAGGAGGTCTACCAGGCGCCCTTCCGCCCGCTGCTCCCCGACGTGGCGCACCTGCCGTTCGGTGACATCGACGCCCTGCGCGCGGAGCTGTCCCGGCACCCGGGCGAGGTCTGCGTGATCATCGAGCCGGTGCAGGGCGAGGGCGGCGTCGTCATCCCGCCCAAGGGCTATCTCAAGCAGGTCGAGGAGGCGGTCCGGGAGTTCGACGGCTTCCTGGTGCTGGACGAGGTGCAGACCGGCTTCGGCCGGCTCGGTGAGTGGTGGGGACTGCAGGCCGAGGGCATCCGCCCGGACGTCCTGCTGGCCGGCAAGGCGCTCGGCGGCGGCGTGGTTCCGGTCTCGGCGGCCATCGCCACCCGCGAGGCGTTCCGGCCCTTCGACAAGGACCCGTACGTCCACACCTCGACCTTCTCCGGGCAGCCGCTGCTGATGGCGGCGGTACAGGGCACCGTCCGCGCGATCCGCGAGGAGGAACTGGTGCCGCGGGCCCGGGAACTCGGCGCCCGGCTGCTGCCGCGGATCACCGAGATCGCCCGGCGCAACATCCCCGACCTGGTCGTGGACGTGCGCGGCCAGGGGCTGCTGATCGGCGTCGAGCTGGTCGAGCCGGGACTGGCCGGCGAGCTGCTGATCGAGCTGTTCAACCACGGAGTGGTCGCCAACCACTCGATGAACGGTTCCTCCGTGGTGCGGTTCACCCCGCCCGCGATCCTCACCGACCGGGATGTCGAATTCCTGCTCGACTCCTTCGACAAGGCCACCGTCGACCTCGTACGACACTCGGCCACGATGCCCGAAGGCGGCAACTGACCATGCGACACGTCGAACTCCACGCCCTGGTGCGCCTCGCCTCCGCCGAGGACGTCTTCGCCACCGTTCCGCGCTGGGAGCGCTATCCGGAACTGGCCCCGCACGTCCGGTCCACGACGGTGCACGCGACGCTGCCGGAGCCGGTCGGCAGCTCCAGCTGGGAACTGCACTTCCGCAGCGGGCTGCTGCGCTGGACCGAGAAGGACACGTTCCTCCGCGACCGGCTGGAGATCCGGTTCGCGCAGACCGACGGCGACTTCGACAGCTTCGAGGGCGTGTGGACGCTGCGCCAGGAGGGCCCGGACGTCTCCGTCGTCTTCACCGCCGACTTCGACTTCGGCATCCCGAGCCTCGCCAGCATCCTCGACCCGATCGCCGAGCGCGTCATCCGGGAGACCGTCGCCTGGGCCGTCAGCGGCTTCTACCCCGGCACCACGATCCTCGACGCGGACCTGGATCTCGACCCGGCGGCCGCCCCGTAAAACCTCCCTTCTGTCAGGAGTTCAACCGTGGACCAGGCAAATCCCTTCGAGACACCGAGGACCTTCTCGCTCCACCGCGCCGAGTACCTGGTCGGTCTGGCGGTGACGACCGGCCTGATCGTCCGGCACCTCGACGACATCCGCTGGCTGCCCGCCGTCGGACTGTTCCTCTACATCGACCTGATCGGCTACATCCCCGGCGCCATCGCCTTCCGGCGCTCCGGCGGCCGGGCCCCCATCCACAAGGGCTACTACGTCGCCTACAACGTCATGCACAGCCTGATCACCCAGGGCGCCGTCGCCGCCCTGTGGTGCTGGCTCGCCGGACCGGAATGGGCCCTGCTGGTGCTGCCCTTCCATCTGTTCGGCGACCGCGGTCTGTTCGGCAACTTCATGAAGCCCTACGCCCTGCCGTTCGAGCCGGTCCGCCAGCCCGGCTATCTGCGGCTGCTGGACGACCTGGGCCTCAAGCACCCCAAGCCGATCGGACACGTGAGCGACCCGGTCCCCATGGGCCATGTCCCCGGCTCCGACACCCGCACGCTCGATGTGACCGTTCCGACCGGACAGGGGGCGACCCGATGAGCAAGGTGGCACTGCGCAGCCGCTGGAGCGCACAGGACCGGGCCATGCGCCGGCTGGCCACTCCCGTGTCGGTGATCACCGCCGACCACGAGGGCCGCCGCCACGGCACCACCGTCAGTACCGTGACCCGGATCTCCCGCCGCCCACAAGTCCTGGGCGTGTGCCTGAAACCCGACTCGGTACTGGCCAAACTCGCCACCGCCGAGGGCCGTTTCGCGGTCAACGTGCTCAGCGGTGAGCAGGCCTCGCTGGCCCGCCACTTCGCCGAGAGCTCCCGGCCCGACGGCGCCGCCCAGTTCCTGGGCATCGACTGGCGTCCGGCCACCTACTCCGGGGCGCCGCTCTTCCACGGCGCGCTGGCGCACTACGACTGCCGGGTGGTCGGCCGTTTCCAGGTCGGCGACCACGAGGTGCTGCTCGGTGCCGTCGTCCACGCCGACCTCGCCGAGGGCGACCCGCTGATCAGCAGCTCCGGGGAGATCTTCGCCGGAAAGCTGATACCGGTCGCCGAGAACGACGAGGGACCCCCGCCCGGACTCCGGCCCACCGAGTCGGCGAAGGAGAACGTGCCCTCATGAACGCGCCCACCGCCCAAGAGGCCGACTGGGACACCGCCCCCGGCCTGCTCGACGGGGCCAAGGAGCTGACCCTGGGCCCGGACCACTGCGACCTGGCGTACTGGTTCACCGAGGTCGCGCAGGGCACCCTGCGTGGCCGAGGCGCCACCGGGCACCACGAGAAGGCCGACGTGCCGGAGTTCCTGCGCCGGCCGGGTCCCCTGCGTGAGGCGCTGGTCCTGGAGTTCGGCTTCCGCGGCCTGTCGGAGGAGATCGCCACCCGCCTGCTGGGCCACTACGTCTCGCGCGCCCCCGGCATCCCGGAGATGGAGTTCTACGCCACCCAGCTGATGGACGAGGCCCGGCACGCCCGGGTGTTCCGCAACCATCTGGTGGAACTGGGCCTGCCGAGCCGGACCCTGTCGGCCGACATCGAGGAGATGGCCGCCGACTACCGGCGCGAAGTCCTCCAGCCGGTGGAGGACTTCACCCTGGAGATCATCCGTGACCAGGGCGACTTCCACGGCGGGGTGGCCGTCTTCGCCATCGTCATCGAGGGTGTGCTCGCCCCGGCCGCCGAGCTCAGCGAGCGCAAGTGGACCCCGCTGTCGGAGGCCACCCAGGAGATCTCCCGGGGCACGGCGATCGACGAGATCCGGCATCTGACCGTGGCCGCCACGATCCTGCGCGACCACATCCGGGACCACCCCGAGTACCTGCCGCGGCTGACGGAGATCCTCGCGGCCGGCACCGAGCTGTGGGACCGGGTCCCGGACCGGCCCTACGTCATCCACCGCGAGGAGCTGTTCCAGCAGGGCATGCTCGAACAGGCCGAACTGATCGGCGACTACGAGGTCTGGCCGGGCGTACGGCTCCTCGACACGACCCCCGAGCAGCGCTACGACATGGCCGAGCGGTGGACCGACGAGATGGCCGCGAGCCGCATGGCCTACATGGGCCTGCCCGCGGACGCGCTGGGACGGAGTGAGCTTCCGTGAGCGCGCCCGAGTCCTCCGCGGCCCCCGTCTTCGGAACACCTGCCGGGCGGGCGGCCGTGATCGCCGGGGTCGGTGGCTACGTACCGCCGACGGTGGTCACCAACGACGATCTGACGGCCCGGCTGGACACCTCCGACGCATGGATCCGCTCCCGGACCGGCATCGCCTCCCGGCATGTCGTCACCCCGGGCACCGCCACCTCCGACCTCGCCGTCGAGGCCGGTCGGCGGGCTCTGAAATCGGCGCAGGACTCACAGGTCGACGCGGTGGTGCTGGCCACCACCACACCCGACCACCCCTGCCCGGCGACCGCCCCCGCCGTGGCCGCCCGGCTGGGGCTGAACGGGGTGCCGGCCTTCGACGTGGCGGCGGTGTGCACCGGCTTCCTGTACTCCCTGGCCGCCGCCGCCGGATTCATCGCCTGCGGTCTGGCCAACCGGGTGCTGGTCGTCGCCGCGGACGCGTTCACCACGATCATCGACCCGGCCGACCGCAGTACGGCGGTCATCTTCGCCGACGGCGCCGGCGCCGTGGTGCTCCGGGCCGGCACGGCGGACGAACCGGGTGCCCTCGGCTCGGTGGTGCTCGGCAGCGACGGTGAACTGAGCGATCTCATCAGCGTGCCGGCCGGCGGCTCACGTCAACGCTCCTCCGGCGTCCCGCCCCGGCCGGGCGACGAGTACTTCCAGATGGCCGGCCGGGCCACCTACCGGCACGCGGTGGAGCGGATGACCGCCGCCTCCCTGCGCTCACTCGCCGACACCGGCTGGCGGCCGGAGGACGTCGACCGGTTCGCCGCGCACCAGGCGAACGCGCGCATCCTCGGCGCTGTCGCGCAACGGCTCGACATCGGGCCGGAGCGACAGCTCTCCAACATCGAGCACGTCGGCAACACCGGCGGCGCCTCGATCCCGCTGCTCCTGGACCAGAGCGCCGCCGACGGCAGCCTGACGGCCGGCGACCGGCTGCTGCTGACCGCCTTCGGCGGCGGTCTGGCCTGGGGTGCGGCGACCCTCACCTGGCCCGAGCTGTAGGCCGAGCCGGCGCCGCGCCCCTTTTCTCCGACCCGCACATCCCACGCACCGTCACCATGGAGGCAGGCTCGTCATGTTCGAGAAACTGAAGGAAATCCTGGTCAACAAGCTCAAGGTCACCCCCGAGCAGATCACCCTGGAGGCCACCCGGGAGGACATCGAGCTGGACTCGCTCGCCGTCGTCGAGCTGTCCCTCGTCCTGGAGAACGAGCTGGGAGTGTCCGTCTCCGACGACGAGCTGCTTGAGGCCGAGACCGTCGGGGACATGGTGGCGCTGATCGAGCAGGGCAGCGCGCGGGTGTGATGGCCGACATCGCCGTCACCGGTCTCGGCCTGGTCACCCCGGCCGGGATCGGCACCGCCGCCAGCTGGGCGGGCGTACGCGCCGGACGCCCCGCCGCCGCCCTCGACCCCACCCTCGACGGCAACCCGGTGCGCATCTCGTGCCGGGTGCCGGACTGGGATCCGGACGCCCTGCTCGGCGCCCGCCGGGCTCACCGGCTCGACCGCTTCAGCCAGTTCGCGCTGGTCGCGGCGCGCGAGGCGGTCACCGACGCCGGCCTGGACCCGGCCACCTGGGACGGCGCCCGGGTAGGTGTGGTCCTCGGCTGCGCGGACGGCGGACCGGGCACCGTGGAGGAACAGCACCGGGTGCTGGTGGAGCAGTCACCGCACCGGGTCTCCCCGCTGCTGCTGCCGATGCAGCTGCCGAACATGCTGGCCGGGCAGACGGCCATGGAGTTCGGCGCGACCGGCCCCAACATGGTGGTGGCCACGGCCTGTGCTTCCGGGACCTCGGCCATCGGTCTCGCCCGCGACCTGCTGCTCCTCGACCGGTGCGACGTGGTGCTCACCGGCGGCAGCGAGGCCATGATCACCCCGTTGGTGATGGCCGGCTTCGCCCGTATGGGCACGCTGTCGCGGCGCACCGACGACCCGGCCGCGGCCTCCCGGCCGTTCGACGTGGACCGCGACGGCTTCGTGGCCGGGGAGGGTGCCGGGGTGCTCGTCCTGGAGCGGTCCGTCGACGCCGTCGCACGCGGTGCACGGGTCCGCGCCCGGGTGGCCGGATACGGAGCCTCCGCCGACGCCCATCACGTCACCTCTCCGCACCCGGACGGAAGGGGGCTGGAGGCGGCGATGCGTGCCGCGCTCACCGACGCCGGCTGTCTGCCGTCCGATGTCGGGCATGTCAACGCGCACGGCACGGCCACCCGGCTCAACGACCTCGCCGAGGCCCGGGTGGTGCACCGTCTGCTCGGCGACCCGCTGGTGACTTCCACCAAGGGCGTCACCGGTCATCTGCTCGGCGCGGCCGGGGCTGTCGAGGCCGCGTTCACCGTGCTCGGTCTGGAGGAGCAGGTGGTACCGCCCACCGCCAACCTCGACGTCCCCGATCCCGCCTGCGAGGTCAAGGTGGCCACCACGGCCACCGGGGCCCGGTTCGACCTCGCGCTGAGCAGCTCGATGGGATTCGGCGGACAGAACGCCGTGCTGGCCTTCACGACCGCCTGATCGGTCGACAGAACGCGTCCAAGGCCGAACAGCCCCGTTCGTGCCTCACCGACGTCGACCCGAGGTCCGCGATCCAAGATCCAAGATCCCAGGAGCACGCCATGACTGCCGGAAGTCCATCCTCGTCCGCCCCCACCAGAACCCTGACGACCAGCCATATCGTCTTCATGATCGTCGCCGCGGCCGCACCGCTGTCCGCGATGGTCGGCACCGTCCCGCTGGCGTTCGCGATCGGCACCGCCGAAGGCGTCCCCGCCGCGTTCCTGTTCGCCGGCGTGACCCTTGTGTGCTTCTCCGTCGGGTACGCGATCAGTGCTCGCCGCACCGGCGGCTCCGGCGGCTTCTACGCCTCCATAGCCGACGGCCTCGGCCGCCCGGCGGCGGTGGGCAGCGGCTGGACGGCGGTCGTCTCCTACAACTGCGCGACCATCGGCCTGGTCGGCGCGTCGGGCTACTTCACCAGCCTGGTGCTGTCCGGCCACGGGGTGCACCTGTCGTGGGAGTGGTGCAGCGCGATCGGTTTGGCGCTCATCGGCGTCCTGGGATACCGGGACATCGCCCTCAGCGCCCGGGTGCTGGCGGTGCTGATGATCGCCGAGATCGGCGTCCTGGCCGCCCTGGACGTGGCCGTGCTGGCCCGGCACGGCCTGCACGCGCTGCCGGCCACCTCGTTCTCCTGGCACGTGGCGACCGGCCCCGGCGTCGGCGTCTCGCTGATGTTCGCCTTCGTGTCGTTCATCGGCTTCGAGTCGGCCGCCCTGTACGGCAAGGAGACGCGGAACCCGCACCGCAGCGTGCCGCGGGCGACCTACGTCGCCGCGGTGCTGATCTCCGGCTTCTACGCGCTGACCAGCTGGTTGGCGGTCGGCGCGATCGGCCCGGGCCAGGTGCGGGAGACCGCCGGGAAGCAGCTGGGCGACCTCTTCTTCAACCTGGGCGACGACTACCTCGGGGCCGCCGGAAGCACCGCCCTGGAGATCATGCTCTGCTCCAGCCTGTTCGCCGCGACCCTGGCCCTGCACAGCGCGGCCAACCGGTATGCCCAGGTGATGGCCGACGACGGCCTGCTGCCCGCGTTCCTGGGCAGGCTGCACCCGAGGTTCGGCTCACCGCACCTGGCCGGCCTCGTGCAGGTGGCGGTGTGCGCCGCCGCCGTGGTCGCCTTCGCGGCCGGCGGACTGGACCCGTACGCGAACATGACGACCAGCATGCTCGGCCTGGGCACCCTCGGGATCGTCGTCCTGCAGGCGCTGTCGGCGCTGTCCGCGGTCGCCCTGCGCCGCAAGGGCGTCCGGCTCGGCTGGTGGCGCGGCACGCTGGTGCCGCTGCTGAGCTTCGCCGGGCTGGCCGTCACCGTCCGGCTGGTGGTCGGCAACTTCGACGTGCTGACCGGCGCGACCGGTGGCGTCGTCGCGCGGCTGCCGTGGGTGATCGTGATCGTCGCCGGGCTCGGCGTCCTGTGGGCGCTGCGGCTGCGGGCCGTCTCCCCGGAGCGCTACCGGGCGCTGGCTTCCTCGCATGTCGCCGCCGAAACGGACCGGCCGGACACCGTCGCGCCGGCCCGTACCCCCGCCGCGATCTCCGAACGGACCTGACACCGCCCCCTGTTCACGAGATACGGAGGAACGACGTGCACGACGTACGCGAGCTGATCGAGAACGGTCCGGAGGCGGAGCGTCGGCTGGCCCGCCGCGGTTATCCGCTCGACCTCGACGCGCTGCGGGCCCTACAGCGGCGGCGCCTGTCCGCGCTGGCGGCGGTGAACGAACTGCGGGCCGAGCTGAAGAAGGCGTCCCGTGGCCCGCACCGGGCCGGCGGGCCGCGGGCCGCGGAGGGGGCGGACCCGACGGGCGAGGACCCGCACGCACGCAACCGCCGCCTGCGCGAACGGGTGCAGGCCGCGGAGGCCGAGGCCCGGGAGGCCGGCCAGGAGCTGGAGCGGCTGCTGCTGACAGTGCCGAACCTGCCCTCGGACGACCTGCCCGACGGCTCCAGCGAGAAGGAGGCCGTCGAGGTGCGGCGGATCGGCCCTCAGCGCGGCACGGGGCCCGGCCTCGGGCGGCACCACGACGACCTCGGCGTGCGGCTCGGCGTGCTGGACCCCACGGCGGCGGGGAAGCTGTCGGGGGCCCGGTTCAGCGTCAGCAGCGGCCCCGGCGCCCTGCTGGAACGGGCGCTGGGTTCCCTGCTGCTGGACCTGCACACCCGGGAGCACGGGTACACCGAGTACGCGGTACCGCACCTGGTCAGCCGGGAGACCATGACCGGCACAGGGCAGCTACCGAAGTTCGAGGAGGACCTGTTCGTCACGTCGGTGGGCGGCCGGGAGATGTTCCTGATCCCCACCGCGGAGGTGCCGTTGACCAACCTGGTGGCGCGGGAGGTCCTCGACGAGCGCCGGCTGCCGCTGGCCATGACCGCTCGCACCCCGTGCTATCGGGCCGAGGCCGGGTCCTACGGCCGCGACACCCGCGGCATCCTGCGACTGCACCAGTTCGACAAGGTGGAGCTGGTACGGATCTGCCGGGACGAGGACGCCGCGCAGCAGCTGGAGCTGATGCTCGGTCATGTCGAGGAGTGCCTGAAACGGCTGGAGTTGTCGTACCGGGTGGTGCTGCTGCCGGCCGGCGACATCGGGTTCTCCGCTCGGAAGACGTACGACGTCGAGGTGTGGCTGCCCGGCAGCGACAGCTACCGCGAGATCTCCTCGGTGTCGGACTGCGGCACCTTCCAGGGGCGCCGGGCCGCCATCCGCTACCGGACAGGTGATGCCCGCAGGACCGCGGCGTCGCTCAATGGTTCCGGCCTGCCCATCGGGCGTACCGTCGCCGCGCTGCTGGAGCAGGGCCAGCGGACGGACGGTTCGGTGGTGCTGCCGGAGGCGCTGGCCGCGTACACCGGCTTCCGTCGGCTGCTGCCCGGGGGCGGCACCGAGTAGCCCCGTGGCGGCACTCGCCCGACGCGCCACCGGTGCGGGCCTCCCGGGTTTCCGGGAGGCCCGCACCGGTGGTTGCGCGGCTGATCAGGCGCTCTGGCCCAGCAGGGCGGTGGAGCCGTGCAGGTCCGGGTCCTGGTTGAGCATCTGCCGGAAGAGCAGGCGCAGCTTCGGCGAGGGCTCCATGCCCAGCTCGTCGACCAGCCGCAGCCGGGCCGTGTTGTAGACCCCGACCGCTTCGGCCTGACGCCCGCTCCGGTAGAGCGCCACCATGAGCAGTTCGGTGATCCGCTCCCGCCATGGGTGGGCGATGCTCATCCGCTTCAGTTCCCCGACCACTCTCATCGGCTCGCCCACGCGGATGCGCAGCCAGTAGGCGTCCTCCCGTGCGGACAGGTACTCCTCCTCCCACTCCGTGGCCGCGCTCCGGCACAGCGGCCCGGCGGCGGCGTCACCCAGCGGGGCCCCCCGCCACAGCCCGAGCGCCTGCTCCAGCAGGTCCAGCGCGGCCGGCAGATCCTCGGCCGCCGTCATCCGTTGGGACTGGCGTATGTATCCGCGGAACCGGTTGACATCGATGTTCTCCGGCGCCACGTCCAGGCTGTAGCCGGAACTCCGGGTGCGCAGCACGTCGGCCGCCGCCGGGTCGCCCGCCAACTGGACCAGCGTGCGTCGCAGTCGCGACACATGTGCCTGGAGCGCGTTCTCGACCGTGGCCGGTGGATTCTCGTCCCACAACTCGCTGTACAACGTCGAGACCGGCACCACCGCGGGGGCCTGGATGAGCAGGCTCGCCAGCAGACAGCGCTGCCGAAGCCCTGGAACGGCGTGAACCGTGCCGCCGACACCGACCGCTAACGTGCCCAAGATCCGGAACTGCAAGAGAACCCCCGTATGTCGCAGCCTGCGGCTTCACGCCGCCCGTTCCTTTCGCCAGCGCTGGCATTGTGGGGCGCCGGCCTAGAGTCCGGCTCGACACCGGACCCGGGTCCCGCGCTCACCGACGCGCGACGCCCGCGCCTGAGGAACATGAGGGATATGGCATACGTCCCCGTCGCTCTTCCGAGTCGACCCGGCCGGGTCCCGGCGCTATGCGGTGCTCGGCGGGGTACACGGCGTTGGGGCGGCCGACCGCGCCGCCCGGTACGGCGAGGCGAGGAGACACCGGTGGACGGGATCGTGCTGCTCAAGGAAGACCACAAGACCGTGGAGAAGCTGTTCAAGCGGTTCGAGAAGGCCGGCGACGACGCCCACGCCGAGAAGCGCGAAATCGTCGACCAGGTGATCGAAGAGCTCACCACGCACACGTGGATCGAGGAGAACATCTTCTACCCGGCCGCCCGCCAGTCCGCTCCCGACACCAAGGACCACGTCCTCGAAAGCGTCGAGGAGCACCACGTCGTGGTGTGGATGCTCTCCGAACTCAAGGACCTCGACCCGAAGGACGAGCGGTTCGACGCCAAGATGACCGTCCTCATGGAGAACGTCCGCCACCACGTCGAGGAAGAGGAGAAGGAGTGGTTTCCCGACGTGCGCAAGGCCATGGGCCGCAACCGCCTCACCGAGCTCGGCGAACAGATGGAAAAGGCGAAGAAGAGGGCACCGGGCGACCCCCTGGCCGTTCCCAGCGCCGATCGGTAGCCGATCGGTAGCCGATCAGCAGCTGATGGGCAGAGCCGCAGACCGAGACCGGTCCGGCCGCCCGGCGACCTCTGACGCCACGCCGGCCGCCGGCTCAAACCGGCTCACCGTGCCCATGGTTCGTGGGCACGGTGAGCGGGGGCGTCGGATTCCGGCGGGGAGGCGCTCCCGGACGCGGTCCGTGCCCAGCGGGCCGGTGCTGCCCCAGAGAGCCGCCGCCCGTGTCACCCAGCACCGCACCGGGTGCGTCGGCGGAGATCCCCGCTGAAGGCAGACGGCGTCGGCGCCATGGCGGGAACGCCGGCCAGGAGGAGGTCGCTGATGGATCTCCTGGGCCGGCGGGTGTCGTAGTCGGCGGTCAGCCCATCAGGCGCAACCCGTCGTCGAAGTCGACGCGGGCCAGGTCGGCGCGCGAGACGATGCCGAGCTTGGGGAACACGTTGGCCAGGTGATGGGCCACCGTGCGGGGACTGATCAGCAGCTGCGTCCCGATCTCCCGGTTGGTGAGCCCCTCCGCGGCCAGCCGTACGACTCTCAGCTCCTGCTGGGTGAGGACCGTGCCGGCATCCCTGGCCGGCGCGGAGTCGCGGCGCGGCTGCTGACCCGTCAGCTCCTGTTCGGCCTCGGTGCGGGCGAGCAAGGGAGCCGCGCCGAGGCGCCGGAAGGTCTCGGCGGCCTCGGCCAGCTGTGTCCGGGCGTCGGTTCGACGACGCGTGCGCCGCAGCCACTCGCCGTACAGGAGGCGCGTACGGGCGTAGGGGAAGGCCCGCGACGAAGCTCCGGGGACGTCCAGCGCGAGCCGGAACTCCTTCTCCGCGTCCGCGCCCGACGCCAGCAGGGCATGGACCTGGTGCCTCGCGGAGACCGCCCACGGCGCGCCGGTCCGTTGGGCCCACCTCCGCAGCAACCGTGACTGTTCCTCGGCCCTCGCCTGTTGCCCGGCCTGGATCGCGGCCTCGACGGTGTCCGGCGCGGCGAGCAGCGCGATGGTGGGGTGCGCCGTGTGGTGTCCGTCCTCGGTCAGGCGGACCAGATGGTCCAGGGCCTCCTCGGGCCGTCCGGCGAAAAGTGCGGACATGCCGAGGCTCCACTGCGCGGCGGCGCTGAAGACGCGCACGCCCCGTGGCCCCCACCGTTCGATGGTCGGGACGGCGAGGTCCGCGACCGTCCGCTCCTCGCCCCGCGCCGCTGCCAGCCAGCCGAGGGAGGTACGGCACTGCGCCGCCAGGTGGTCGTCGCCGATCTCCTCCGCAACCTGGAGACCCTGGACGGCGTTCGCCATGGCCGAGGCCCAGGAGCCTTGCGCGATGTCGAGCGTCACGGTCTGGGCCAGTGCCTGGGTCAGGGCGGTCACCTGGTCCGTGGGCCGCAGCTTGTCCATCTCGCGGCGGAGAGTCTCCTGCTGGAGACTCTCGATGCCCCAGGCCACCCCCAGCGGTGCCGGCGGCATCAGGAACCAGGAAACGTCGCCGAGCCGGCGAGGACCCTCGGCACCGGGCGCCACGACGCCGGTCGCCACGACCTGGTCGCGGCCGTCGACGCTGTCTTCCTGGTCCTCCGTCCACCATTCACGCAGCAACGGCAGCAGATCGGCGTCCGGGAAGTCCCCCTGCGGGAGCCGCCGTTCGAGCCGCTGGAGCACCTCGCGTTTCAGTGCGCCCTGACCGGCCGCCCACGCCGCCCACAGCGCCACGCTGCCGAGCCTGAACGCCTGCCCCGGATCGGCCACCTGCTCCATGTCCCGGGTCAGCTGACGGCAGGCGATCTCCATGTCGCCGTGCGCGAACTGGATCAGCCCGCGCAACCCCTGGCTGAGATCCGCGACCGTGGCCGCGGAGGACATGCGTTCGGCCCGCTCCAGCATTCCCCGCGCCGCGTCGCCATGGCCGGACTCCCAGGCCGCCGTCGCCCCGTGGGCCAGCCGTCTGGCCGCGTCGTCCGTGGCGGGGGACAGCTCAGCCGCACGCCGCAGGGCACGGGCGGCCGAGGCACAGCCGCCGCGCGCCCAGGAGCGCCGGGCCGACTCCTCCAGCAGCCGGGCCACCTCCTCGTCGGATCCGTCCGCGGTCTCCAGGGCCGCGGCGAGGTGCCAGGGACGCAGCTCGTCGGCGTTCTCACCGGTCAGCACGGAGGCGAGCGCGCGATGAACCGTCTGCCGGTCCGCGGCCGGCGCGTCCTCGTAGACCACCGCCCCCATCAGCTGGTGGCGGAGATGGATCCGACCGTCCGAGCGGGTGGTGAGCAGACCCGAGCGCATCGCCTCGTCCCACACGACCGCGTCGAGGCCGAGTACGAGACCGGCCCGGCACATGGTGTTCCCGTCGCTGCGGTCGTCGGCGGCGATGAGGAGCAGCGCGGTGCGGGCGGGTGCGGACAGTCTCTCGATCCGGGCGCGGAAGGCACCGCGCAGACGGGGACCGACGGCGATCTGCGCACCGGCGAGCGGATGCGCCGAGATGTCGCCCGCCGCCAGGGACGTGGGAAGTTCCTGGAGGGCGAGCGGGTTGCCCGCGGCCGCGCGGACCGTACGGCGGATCGCCGCCTCGTCCAGGTGTGGAGCGACGGCCCTGGCCAGGAGCCGGGCGTCCTCGTCGTCCAGGCCGCGGACCTCCCTGGCCGCCAGCTTCTCCCAGGGGCCGTCCACGGGATCGTCATGTCCGGTGAGGAGCATGACCACGGGCTCGCTGCGCAGCCGCCGGGCCACGAAGGCCAGACACCGCGCGGAGGGTTCGTCCAGCCACTGGGCGTCGTCGGCGATGAGCAGCACCGGCCGTTCCCCGGCCAGCTCGCCGACGAGTGTCAGTACGGCCACGCTGATGAGGAACCGGTCCGCCGCGTCACCGCTGTTGCCGAGCGCCGCGTTCAGGGCCTTGGCCTGCGGTTCTGGGAGGGTGCTGATCCGGTCCGTCACCGGCCAGAGCAGTTCGTGCAGTGCGGCGAACGCGAGCCCCGACTCCAGGCGAGTGCCCCGGCATCTCACGACGGTGAAGTCCACGGCGGCTGATTCGGCCACGTATTCGAGCAGAGCGGTCTTCCCGATCCCGGGCTCGCCCCACAGCATCAGGGCCGACCCGTCGCCCTGACGCGCGGCGTCAAGGATCCGGTCAAGGGCCGCCTGTTCCTGGCGCCGTCCGTACAGGTCCATTTGACTGAGATCTTAGGAGGCTGTTGCTGCCGGAGCCACTCAGAACGTCTCCAGTTCAACCATATTTGGCGTCCCCATGACCGATACGGTGACCGATCCGCTTCCCTCCCTCCGGCCGTAGCGTCGGGCGTGTCAGCGCACGCGCGCACACCGCGAGAGGACGGCATCGCGACGGCGACCACCGGAGTGGGAAGTGTCGGCGAGTGGTGGCCGACAAGTGGGCTGACGCCCTCAGCATCTCCCTGGAGCGCCCGCGCAGGCCGAGGTCCTCCACCCACATATTCGTTGATCAATCAGCGATCTGCCCGCTAAGGAACGTCATGGCACAGCGACAAGGCCGGCAACCGTCCGGGCACGGCTCCACCGTATGGGTCGTGGTCATCACCAGCGTGGCCGGATTCATCACCGCCCTCGACAACCTGATCGTCACCACCGCCCTCCCCTCCATCCGCGAGGATCTCGGCGGCGGCCTCGAAGACCTGGAATGGACGGTCAGCGCCTACACACTCGCCTTCGCGGTCCTGGTGATGTTCGGCGCCTCGCTCGGCGACCGCTTCGGCCGCAGACGCATGTTCGTCCTCGGACTCGGACTCTTCACGGCCGCCTCCGCCGCCGCCGCCCTCGCTCCCGGCATGAACGAACTCATCGCCGCCCGTGCCGTGCAGGGCGTGGGGTCCGCGATCGTGACGCCGCTGACGCTCACCCTGCTGTCGGCCGCCGTCCCCGCCGAACGGCGCGGCGCTGCCCTGGGTGTGTGGGGCGCGGCCAGCGGGATCGCCGTCGCCATGGGGCCGCTCATCGGCGGCACCCTCACCCAACACCTCTCCTGGCAGTGGATCTTCTGGGTGAACGTCCCGATCGGCCTGGCGCTGATCCCGATCGGCCGGCTCAAGCTCCAGGAGAGCCACGGCCCGAACCAGAGCCTCGACCTGATCGGCACCGCCCTTGTCAGCGGCGGTCTGTTCGGCATCATCTACGCCCTGGTCCGCGGCAACGCCGACGGCTGGACCAGCGCCCCGATCCTGGGAGGTCTGGGCGCGGGTGCGGTACTGCTCGTGGCCTTCGTCCGCTACGAACTGCGCGCCGAGCACCCGATGCTGCCGATGCGGCTCTTCCGGCACCGCTCCTTCAGCGCCATCAACATCGCCAGTCTGCTGATGTTCCTGGGCATGTTCGGGGCGATCTTCCTGCTCAGCCAGTACCTGCAGCTCGTCGGCGGCTACTCGCCGATGGAAGCGGGCGTACGGATGCTGCCCTGGACCGCCATGCCCATGATCGCCGGGCCGCTGGCCGGGGTGCTCTCCGACCGCGTCGGGGGTGGTCCGGTCGTCGCGGTGGGGATGGCCCTGAACGCCGTGGGCCTCGGGCTCTGGGCGCTGGCCGTCGAACCGGACGCGTCCTACACCAGCCTGCTGCCCGCGCTGATCGTCTGCGGCATCGGCATGGGCATGTTCTTCGCCCCGTCCGCGAACCTCGTCATGAGCACGGTCCGGCCGGAGGAGCAGGGCATCGCCTCCGGCGCCAACAACGCGATCCGCGAGCTCGGCGGCGCCATCGGCGTCGCCTCGCTGGCTGCCGTCTTCTCCTCGCAGGGCGGTTACGGGTCGCCCGCACTGTTCGTGGACGGACTCACCCCCGCGCTCTGGGTCGGCGCCGGCGCGGTCGCCGTGGCCGCGGTACTCGCGTTCTCGATGCCACGCAGCCCGAAGGCGGACGACCCGCGCGCCAACCCGGCGACCGCCGCCGCGGGCGCCGTCTGAACAAGGGGGCAGCGCGACGAGCGCCCCGAGAACCAGCACCGGAAGGGCCTGGCCCTTCCTTCCCGGGACGGGGCCCCGAGCCGCGCCGTCGCGAGGCCGGGGCCGCCGGCCTGCCCCGAGCCCCGAACCCCACAACCCCGGCCCCTCACATGTTGATCATGTGCCCGGCGAGGCCGTGCAGGGCCTCCTTGACGGCCTCTCCCAGGGTCGGATGGGCGTGCACGTTGCGGGCCACCTCGTGCACGGTGAGGTCCCACTGCTGGGCCAGGGTCAGTTCCGGCAGCAGTTCGGTGACGTCGGGGCCGATGAGGTGGCCGCCGATCAGTTCGCCGTACTTGGCGTCGCTGATGAGCTTCACGAAGCCACTCGCGTCGCCCAGGCCGTGGGCCTTGGCGTTCGCGGTGAACGGGAACTTGGCGACCTTGACGTCTAGGCCCTTCTCCCTGGCCTGCGCCTCGGTGTAGCCGAAGCTGGCGATCTGCGGCTGACAGAAGGTGGCGCGCGGGATCATCGCGTAGTCCAGCTCCATGGTCTCCGCGTCCGCGAGCGTCTCCGCCGCGATCACGCCCATCGCCTCGGCGGCGTGCGCGAGCATCAGCTTCGCGGTGACGTCGCCGATGGCGTAGATGTGCGGCACGGAGGTGCGGCAGTGGCCGTCGACGTCGATCGCGCCCCGCTCGGTGATGTTCACACCGGTCTTCTCCAGGCCGTAGCCGGTGACGTTCGGCGCGAAGCCGATGGCCTGGAGGACCTTGTCGGCCTCCAGGACCTGCTGTGCGCCGTCCTTGCCCGTGACGGTGACCCGGACCTGCGCACCGGACTCGTCGATCGACTCGACCCGGGTGGAGGTGAGCACGTCGATGCCCAACTTCCGGTACTGCTTGGCCAGTTCGGCGGAGACCTCGGCATCCTCCAGCGGCGCGACCCGGTCCAGGAACTCGACGATCGTGACCTTCACGCCGTAGTTGTTCAGGACATACGCGAACTCGATGCCGATCGCGCCGGCACCCGCGATCACGATCGACCGCGGAAGCTCCTCGGCGAGGATCTGCTCCTCGAACGTCACCACACGGGACGTACGACGGGTGCCGGGCAGCAGCTTCGGCGTCGCGCCGGTGGCGATGACACAGTGGTCGAAGCCGATCGTCCGCGTCGAGCCGTCGAACAGGGCCACGTCGAGGGTGTGCGCGTCGCGGAACGTGCCGTGCCCGCTGATCTCCGTGATCTTGTTCTTCTTCATCAGGAAGTGGACGCCCTTGACGCGGCCGTCCGCCACCTTGCGGCTGCGCCGGAACGCCTCGCCGTAGTCGAAGGAGACCTGCCCGTCGACCTTGATACCGAAGGTCTTCGCCTCGCGCGTGAAGATGTGCGCCAGTTCGGCGTTGCGCAGCAGGGCCTTGGTGGGGATGCAGCCGACGTTCAGACAGACGCCGCCCCAGTACTTCTCCTCGACGACCGCGACGCGCTTGCCCAGTTGGGCGGCGCGGATGGCGGCGACATAGCCGCCGGGTCCCGCCCCGAGTACGACGACGTCGAAGCGCTCGCCCTGCTCGTCCTGCTCCTCCATGGAAGATTCCTTTCTCAAGGGGGCGGCCGCCCTTCTGCGAGGGCCGGACCCACTCCCGTCGATCAGCTTGTTCACCCTTTGACGCTGCCCCCGTGCGGCAGCAGCGCCTCGCCGAGAATGCACCGGTACGGCATCGCGGACGCGAACCCGGTTCGGCGGAGCGATGGCGCCCCACTTGAAGTAGACAGACCTGTCTGTTAGTTTTTACCACATGGACCCCGCGACCAAGCGGCTCCCCGCCCGGGACCGCATTCTCGACACCGCCAGCGAGCTCTTCTACGCCCACGGCATCCACGCCGTGGGGGTGGACCGGCTCATCGCCGAGTCGGGGGTCGCCAAGGCCACGCTGTACAAGCACTTCCCCAGCAAGGACGACGTGGTCGCCGCCTACCTGCGACGAATGGACGACAGTTGGCGGAGCCAGATGCGCTCGGCGGCCCTCGCAGGCGGGGAGGACCCGCGCGAGCAGCTCTTCGGCCTCTTTGTCGCACTGGAACAGTCGGCACAAACGGGCACGCTGGGCTGTGCGTTCATCAACGCGGCGGCGGAGTACCACCCAGGCAGCACCCCGCACACCATCACCGCGGAGCACAAGCAGACCGTACGTAACTGGGTGCGCGACCTGGCCGCCACGGCCGGAGCCGCGGACCCCGACACACTCGCGTTCCAGCTGACGCTTCTCATCGACGGAACACTGGCGGCGACGCGCGTCGGAGACGCCACCGCGGCCGCCGGCGCCGCCAAGCAGGCGGCCCGCGCCATGATCGACGCGGCCTGCCCGGCGCACCACTGACCCTGCCGTCCACGAAGGCCGCTTTCTTACGGCCCTTTCCATACGGCCCCCACACAGCCCCCATATAGCCCCTTTCCATACCGCCCCTTTCCGTACAGACCCTTCTGTCTGCTAGACAGACCTTTCTGTGCACCCCTGCCTACGCACCACCTCTCTCACCGAAAGGACTTGATCCCCATGTCCGAGCAGATCCTGCCCACCACCGCCCGCGCCTGGCACCTCGAGACCCGCCCGGAGGGCCGGCCGGTACCGTCCGACTTCGCCCTCCGCGAGGTGGACCTCCCCGCACTCGGCCCCGGCCAGCTCCTGGTCACCAACGAGTACCTCTCGGTCGACCCCTACATGCGCGGCCGGATGAGCGACAAGAAGTCCTACATCGAACCGTTCGCCGTGGGCGCGCCGATGGACGGCTCCGCGGTCGGCCGCGTCCTGGCCTCCAACGCCGACGGCTTCGCACCCGGCGACCACGTCGTGCACTTCCTCGGCATGCGCGACCACGCCGTCATCGACGCCGCGACCGCCCAGACGGTGGACCCCGGCCTGGCCCCGCTCTCCACCTACCTCGGCGTGCTCGGCGTCACCGGCATCACCGCCTACATCGGACTGACCCGGTTCGCGAAGATCAAGGAAGGCGACACCGTCTTCGTCTCCGGCGCGGCCGGCGCTGTCGGCAGCGTGGCCGGCCAGATCGCCAAGCTGCTGGGTGCCGGCCGGGTGATCGGCAGCGCCGGCTCGGACGACAAGGTCAAACTGCTCATCGAGGAGTACGGCTTCGACGCGGCCTTCAACTACAAGAACGGGCCCGTCGCCGAGCAACTCGCGCAGGCGGCCCCCGACGGCATCGACGTCTACTTCGACAACGTCGGAGGCGAACACCTGGAAGCGGCCATCGGCGCCGTCAACCTGCACGCCCGCATCGTCCTGTGCGGAATGGTCTCCCAGTACAACGGCGAAGAAATCGTCGGACCCCGCAACCTGTGGAACCTCTCCGTCACCCGCTCCGACCTCCTGACCTTCATGGTCACCGAGGAGCTCGACCTCCAGCCCGACTTCATCCGCGACGCCGGCACCTGGCTCGCCACCGGCAAGCTCCGCTACCAGGAGACCGTGCGGGAGGGCCTCGACAACACCGTCGACGCCTTCCTCGCCCTCATGCGCGGCGAGAACGTGGGCAAGATGATCATCAAGCTCTGACCCCGCGGCCGGAGGTCTCCGACGGACACCGCCCTCACGACCGGTGAGCAAGTACCGAGAAAACGCGCACGCACACGCAACGCCACGCAACACCACGTAAGACCATGCGACACCACGGAGTGAACGGTGACGGAGACACAGGACCACCGATCGGCCGAGGTCACCGCCGAGAGATCCGATGCCGCCCGCAACCGCGCCCGCCTGCTGGAGGCGGCAGCCCTACTGGTCGCCGAACGAGGAGCCGAGCAGGTGACGATGCGGGAGGTCGCCGAAGCGGCCGGTCTGGGCAAGGGCACTCTCTTTCGCCGGTTCGGCGACCGCGACGGCCTCCTGCTCGCCCTCCTCGACGACGCCGAGGCGGAGTTCCAGAAGGCGTACACCGCGGGCCCTCCCCCACTGGGCCCAGGAGCGCTCCCGGCGGACCGACTGACGGCGTTCGGCTGCGCCCTGCTCGGGCGTATCGCCAACGACGCGGACCTGGGCGCGGCATTGGGACGCCAGGTCCCCTACGCCCGCCGCACCGGCTCGGACAGCGGCCGGGCCTCCCACCGCCACGTCTCAACTCTCCTACGTGACATGGGACTTGACGGTGACCACGACATACTCGCCCACGTCCTGCTCACCTTCGCCGGCTTCGAGGCGGCGGACTATCTGCGCAGGGAACGCGGGGTCCCCACCACACGCCTGCAGGCCACCTGGGCCGACCTCATACGGCGGCTGGCCCCACCCGAGGGGGCATGAGCGCACGGCCGAGTTCCAGCGCACGCCGTCTCCCGAAGGGAGAGACTTACCTTCGACTTCCACATAAACCCAGGCAAAAGGGGACACAGTCATGAATGGCAACCCGGCAGCACGCAACGACGTGGTGACGTCCTACCAGAACGCACCGACCCGCACCCTCACCGCCGACGGTGTGACCTTCGCCTACCGCGAGCTGGGCCCCGGTCCGGCACCCCGGTGGTCTTGAGCCGGTTTTGGGCAAGGCGTCAGAACCGTCAATAGGGCGCTCCGTGACGGATACGGTGGCGGATTTGCTTCCTTCGCGTCCTCGGTAGCGTCGGGCGAAATCAGCGCGCTCGCGCTTCACCGCAGGAGAAGGACATGGCGATGGCAATCCGGAGTCGGGAGCGTGGGCAGGCGAGTCACTCAGCTCGTCGCGTCTGGCGCCGCGGTCGCCGCGTCGACCACCGAGCCGAATCCGAGGCCGCTCCGCACCGCCGTCCCGACCGCCGCCCGCGTCAGCGCGATCACCTCCAGCGTCATGATCACAGCGGCCTGCACTGTTCGACCGGACCGTCCAGCCGCTGAGCACGGCCGTACCCATGTACGGACCGTGTCCGACGAAATGCGGAGATGCCCGGTGACCTCGACGATGAGTCGGGCATCAGTGCGCAGGCCCGCAGAACACCAGAAGGAGTTGGACAATGAGGGGCACCGTCACCATCATCGACAAGGGCGACGTGCGGGTGCACAGTTACATGGCTCCCGACGACAGCATCAACGTCACCACCCAGCTGATCGAGACCCCGGGCCGGCTTGTCGCGGTGGACGGGCAGATCGCGATCTCGGGCGCCGACGAGGTCGTCGAATACGCCAAGGAGCTCGGCAAACCACTGGACCGGCTCATCATCACGCATGAACACCCGGACCACTTCCAGGGTGCGGCCCGTTTCAACGTGCCCATTCACGCCCTGGCCGTCACGCGTGACCGGATGGCGGCGCGGGGCGACCTCATGGACCCGACCGGAATCCCGGTTCCCGCAGCGGAGGTGGCCCCCACCGTCCTGATCACCCCGGGCACCGAGGTCATCGACGGCGTTCCCTTCGTCTTCGAGGCCCTCTCCGGCGGTGAGACCGCCGACCAGCTGCTGATCCGGCTGCCCGAACACGGAGTGCTGGTGGCGCAGGACGTCATCTACCACAAGACCCATGTGTTCATCGGAAACCATGACATCGACCGCTGGCAGCTCATCCTCCAGGAACTCGCCGATCCGGCCTACGACACGATCCTGCCCGGACACGGACTGCCCGCAGGACAGGCCGTTCTCACGGAGATGGCCGAGTACCTTGAGGCCGCGCGCGAGCTCCTGGGCGACGACGGCCAGGCCTACAAGCAGGCCATCATCGAACGCTTCCCCACCTATGCGGCTCCCCTGGTGATCGACATCAGCAACTTCTACCTGTTCGGCACCCCGATCGTCATCCCGTCCGCGTGACCGCCTGACCTTCCGGAGTCGCGGCACAACGTGCGCGTGCTGACCGCAACTCGGCCGCCGGCATACGTGACGCACGAAACGCGCGCGGCCTCGGCAGGCAAGGAGGACGCGATCACCGACCAGGACCGCCACGAAAAGCACGGACGCGGTAGGTGGGACCCCGCGTACCAGCGCCGCGCCGGGCCACACCACGGCCTGCGCGCAGATCAGCAGAACTGGGAGCAGCCGGTCGTTGTCCCGAAACACGGGTGTCTCACCAAGGGTGGGCGGCCCGGCTCCGGCTGAAGAGGGATTCCCGTCTCTACCCTGGGTTGCAGACGGGACCGGGCCGACCCGGGCAGACGGACGACCGGCCGGTCAATGCTCGTTCGGGGTCAGAGCGTCGGCGGCCTCCCTGTCCTTGCCGCGCCGCTCGCCCCGATCCACAACACGCGTCCCGGCGTCCTCCACCTCGCGGAGAACCTCAACCGCGGCTGTCTCGGGATGCTCTTCGTGATGCTGGGACCGGGGCTGGGGCTTGGGTTGGTGCTTGCGGTCGTGGTGACTCATGCCTCTGCTCACTCGGACGACGTCCCGCCGACGGGCGCGGCAGCGCCGGCTGCCTGCCCAAAGGCTCGCTCTCCGGCCATGTCAGCGGTCGAGGGCCCTGGCCAGTTGCTGTTTGTTCATCGAGGAGCGGCCGTCGATGCCGCGCTTCTTCGCTTCCGCGTACAGCTGGTCCCTGGTCGGCCCCTGGGAGCCGCTGTGGGAACGCTCGCCGCCGCGCTGCGAGGCGGACTTCCTGTCCCGTGTCGACGTCCGGCTCGCCGTCTTGGACTCGCCGGAGCGGGCCCGTTCCTTGTTCACCGTGCGGGCCGCGATCTCCTTCGCACGGCCCTCGGAGGTGCCACGCTTCTCGGCGCCTTCCTTGATGTGCTCGTACTGGCGCTCACGCTTCGCGCTGGAGCCCTGGGGCATGACGCTCTCCTTCCAGACCGGTACGGCCGACCCGGCCGCACCTGCTTTCCGATCGGTGTCGCGCGTACCCGCCGTCGGCTGCTTGTCACCCGGAGCGCGGAACGCGTTGATCCCATCTGATGCGGGGCTCCTGAGCGGCGCGAGCAGAAGGCCACCGAACGGATGAGCAAGCGGCCGACATGTGCCGCGTGGCTTCGTGCCTCATTGATTTGCGTGAGCGGAGGATCAAAGCCGTTGAAGGTCTCGCGTGCTTTCACCCGTCCAACGGGAACGGCACAAGGCGATCATGGATTTCCAGGACCTGTTCCCCTTGAAGGGAAGCTCGAAGATCCGGGCGAAAAGCCATGCCCCGAGCACCGAGACCGGCAGTGCCACGGCGAGCGTGAACCAGAAGGTGGGCAGTCCGCGCGACACGAAATGCGGGGCCACCCGGCGAATCACCGCCAAGACGATCGGCAGATGGATCAGATAGAGACTGTAGGAGAAACTGCCGAGACTCCGAACGGGCCGTGCGGTCAGAAGCCGTACGAGGACGGCGGGCCTGCCGGTGGCGACCGCGGCGATCAGCATCGTCATGGCGGGAGCGACGGCGAGATCCACCCAGAAGTAGTGGTTCACCGTCCACACCGACCCCCGCACGACACCGAGGGCCAGCACAGGCACGGCGGCCAGGACCGCGAACCATCCCCAGGGCAGGCGCCGGACCCTGTCCGACGCCACGACGATCCCCGCACCCGCCACGCCGGCCGCGAACACGGGGGCGAGATGCGGAGCGAGCCAGTTGGCGCCCTCCGCAGGAGACGCGCCGGCCGCCATCAGTCCACGCCCGATCACCGGAAGAGTCACGACCGCGACCATGGCCGCCGCGCCCCACTGCCGCCGGACGAACAGCAGAAGGGGAAAGAGGAGATAGAGCTCGGCCTCCACCCCGATCGACCAGAACGCGCCGTTCGGTGTCGGTGCGGTGACCATGTCCTGAGCGAGAAGGCCGTACACCAGAACGGACGAGCCCGTAGGCGGTCCGAAATGCGAAGCGGGCACCACGAACCAGGAAATGATCAGGCTCATGACCAACGCCGCCCAGTACGGAGGAAGAATCCGCCAGGCACGACGGCGCAGGAACTGCCCGACGCCACCTGACCCCCAACCGTGACGCGCCGGAGAGATCGCCAGGGAGAACCCGGACAGCCCCAGAAAGAAGACGACGGCCAGGCGCCCGAACATCAGCCCGTCCAGCCATGGCGGAGCCGAACTGTCGGGATACCCCGGGAACGTGTACAACCAGCAGTGGAACAGCACCACATACAGCGCCGCCAGGCCGCGGAGACCATCCAGACCCAGCACCTGCCGACGGACGTCTCCCCTGCTCGCCCCCTCCGCCCGCTCCGGTGGGACGACCACGTCGAGAGCGCCACTGGCCGAACGGCTCGAATCCACTTGAATCGCTCAGCCCTTTTCCCGGGCACCGCGTTCACAGCACACCGCCGACATCTCGACGATCGCTGCGCGATGCAACCCACGACAGACGCACGCCCGCCGACCCGTTTCCCTACCAAGACTGATACGTGGCGTCCAACTGAGTGGTTCAGCGGACAAACCAAGATCCTCGTCCCGGATCCGTACGACGAATCGGTCAGCAGCCCTGGCTCCTGATCACACGTCAGCCACAGTCGCCTTCACCACAAATGCGTAGACCGCACGTGTCCGTCCAGCCCGTACCGCACGGTCCACCGGAAGAAGAAACCCCAGGTCAACTGGCTGGCCTGGGGTTTCCTCATCAGGGCACATGCGGCTGGTCGAACTGTGCCGCCGATGCGGGCCGCGAAGGCATACGGTTCAGGGCCCGGTCGAGCGCTGACCCCGTCCCGTCGTCGCGTCCGCCAGAGCGTAGAGCTCGTCCAGGTCGTACTCGGCGCGCTGCGTGCTGCCGTAACGGGTGATCTTCCCCCGGCTCGCCCACTTGCGGATGGTCGCCTGGGAGACACCCATGGCGAGAGCGGCCAGTTCGGTCGGTACAGTGCGTCGCCTCCCGGCAATCACCCGTGACTCCCCTCTGCCGACTGCGGCTGCTGTCGGCGAGCCAGCAGCAGCCAGTCCTGGGGAGGCAAGGCATGACCGTTGTCGCAGACCACCTCCGAACGCGCCGCACCAGGACCCGCCGCCGGTATCACCACGTACAGCTCTCCGGTGCAGTGGAGACGCGAACAGGCGCCCAGCGACACCCTGCGCGCCGCGGGTGCCAGTCCGCGCAGCGAGCTGCAGACATACAGCAGTGCGGCGATTTCATGGTCGAAGTCGGGGGCCGCCGGGTGTTCCGCCAGCCAGGGCACATGATGGTCGAGGAAGCTGGCCAGGCCCAACACGGTGCAGTCCTCGGGGGCGGGGAGCTGCCGCTCCTCGACGACCAGCCGCGCCCACGAAGCCAGCAACTCCACGATCTGCGACCGCAGCGTCAGCGTGGTGTCGTCGAGGGCGATACCGACCGCCTTGCTCCCACTCACGCGCTCCCGCAACCAGCCGCCGGCCCGCGTCAGTTCGTGGTCACTCTCTAAGTAGACCTCCGCGACATCGCTCAGGTCGGTGCGGAGGCGGTCGTAGCAGGGGCAGCAAAGCCGCAACCGCCCGCCTCCCCTGCCTCGTGAGCCGCCGGCTCTCCGCGACTTGATGCATTGGGCGGACGTGCACTTCCGCGCGAGGCTCACGCGGCCCAGATCTACGCCATGACTGTCGAGCGCCGGGGGTCGTTGCTTGAGCTGAGGCACAACTGGCCCTTCCATTCCGTTTCACGTAGGGGCTACTTGGCGCGCGAAGGTGTCCATCCACCTTTATCGGACCACCTGCAGGAACCACGAAAGAAGCGTCAAAAGGGCCCAGCGGGGATTGGTATCCAGCCACACCGCCGACCACGAAAACGCCCCCGTACTTCACTTCCGCGTTACATGGAAATAATTAAATTGCCACAAACCGCAGGATACATCCGTTTCACCAGGATGGATTTGCAATCCTATCTTGTGAAGCCGTAGTGCAACCCGTCAACCACAGGCAGGGTGACCTGAATCACGCTTCTGCAATGTTTGCCGGATTTCATTCCAGGGAACTACCCGGATACGTCGCGGCCAATCCTTTCCCAGGAAAGCCGAGGGGCGGTCGAGCGCAAGCCGACACTCGACGTTCGCCCACGCCTGCGACCCGTCCCCCATAAAGGGCTGTTGACCTGGGCAAGAGGGCAAGCGTTGACACTGGGCGAGCACACTGTCACACTTATCCGGCGGCATTCGTGCGTCATTTTCCAGGCAATGCGCTCCCCCGTGGCCCGTCACAGGAGATTAGCTCCCGTGACGCAGGACCGGAACGCAGTGGCCCTCGCCGAAGTTCGCCGCCACTTTTCTCGAGCGAGCCCGCGAGCACCTTTTCCACTTGCATCCCTGCCCGACCGCAAAGGTCCGGCACCACGTTCCGCCCTGCCCTGACCTTGGCCCCTGACATGTTTGAGGGTTTCATGAGCGCAACACTGACCAGTGATCGTTCATACGCGCGACGCTGCGCGCAGGCGGTCAACGCACTGCACTCGATTCCCTACTTCACAGCCGATCTCGCGGACCGGCTGTCCCCGTTCGGTGTCACCGACCGGTCGAGCGTCTACATGGCCGGTCGCGCAGCACCACTGGGCGCGGTCGACGCGCCGGTCGTGACCGCGGTCTTCAACACGTTCGCTCCCGACTTCGTCGCGGAGCGGGTCCCCGCGATCTGGCGGCAGGTCTCACCCGAAGAAGCCGTCGCCGCACGTGAGGCAGCGGCCGGAACAGCGCTTGAGCGGCTTCTCAGCACCGGCGTCATCCGATCGGCCGCCATGGCGGAAGCTGCGGAACTGGCCGGCAGGGCCGCTGCGGAATGCTCGCTCCCCGGACGCCCGCTCTATGCGGCCAATGCCGCACTCGACCGACCGGACGAGCCTCATATCGCACTGTGGCACGCCTCGACCATGCTGCGCGAACACCGCGGTGACGGTCATGTCGCGATCCTCGGTCACGCCGAACTCACCGGCGTCGAAGCACTCGTCATCGACTGCGCGAGTGAGCTCGGCATGCCGAAGGAGATCGTCAGGCCCATGCGGGGGTGGACCGAGGCGGATTGGGCGGCCGCACAGGAAAGACTGCGGGAACGTGGCCTGGTGAGTCGAGAAGGAGTACTGACCACACGCGGCACCGCACTGCGGGACGAAATCGAGCACGAGACCGGAAGGCTCGACCGACGGCCGTATGAACTCCTGGGTGGTGCGGAAGTCGGCAAACTGGCCGAATTCACACACGGACTGGTCCTCATGGCCGCCGCATCCCAGGCTTTCCCTCCGCCTTTGCGATCGTTCTTCGCTCCTGACACGAGTCAATGGAGCCGTCTCTGAGCAGCGCCGCGCGCTGTCCGGCCACACACCGCCGCCCATACCGAATGTATGAGAACCGACCGAAGAAGGGACCACCCATGACCCTGTCCACACCGACGGTGCCACCGATCGCTCTGTTCTCTCCCGAGTACTACCAAAACCCGCATCCCGCTCTTACCTGGCTCCAGGAGAATTCACCGGTACATGAATTCAAGTTTCCGGTCGGTGATGTGCGCACATGGATGGTGACGCGCTTCGAGGATGTCCGGACCGTACTTTCCGACCCCCGGTACAGCACGGAGAGCATCACCTGGGGGAATGACGAGTTCCGTGACGCGGGCCTGGTAATCGCCGAGGGCACGATTCTGGAGCGGGGAATCAGCGTGGTGGACCCGCCGGCGCACACCCGGCTGCGACGGCTGGCGATGAGCGCCTTCACCACCCGTCGGGTGGAGCAATGGCGCCAGACCGTGCACACCGTCGTCCACAAAACGCTTGAGGACTGCCAGCAACGGGAGACCTTCGATGTCATGGACGACTACGCCGGGGAGGTGTCCGCCGGAGTGCTCGGCGTGATCCTCGGCTTCCGAATCGAACGGCACCGGGAACTGGTCACCGCGCTCAACGAGGCCTTCCCGTCCGACCCGGCGCTGATCGACCGGGCTCCCGCGGCGTTCGGCCGCATCTGCGAATACGCCGCCGAACTCGTCGCCGACAAGCGCCACGATCCCGCCGACGATCTGACCTCCGCGCTGATCCAGACCAGCGACGAGGGCGAGCGACTGTCCGCGGACGAACTGACCGGGCTGGTGGCCGCCATGATCATGGGTGGCAGCGACACCGTCCGAGGGTTCATCGGCAACGCCGCTCTCGCTCTCCTCGACCACCCGGACCAAAGCAGGCTGCTGCTGTCGAACCCGGACCTGGCCGACGGCGCCGTCGAGGAACTGCTGCGCTACGAAGGAGCGTTGAGCACGGCGTTGTTCCGGGTCACGACGGAGGAGACCGAACTCGCGGGCACGCGGCTGCCCGCCGGAGCACCGGTGATCGCCGGGCTGCTGGCGGCCAACCGAGATCCGCGCCGGTTCGACGACCCCGAGCGCCTCGACATCACCCGCACGGGACCGCGTCATGTGGGTTTCGGGCACGGACTGCACAACTGCATCGGCGCGGCGCTGGCTCGAATGGAGGGTGCGATAGCGATTCCCGCCCTGTTCCAGCGTTTCCCGCGACTTTCCCTGGCGGTCCCCCGAGACGAGCTGCGTTACATCGACAACTGGGCGATCCGCCGGCTGGTCGCCCTTCCAGTCAGCCGGTCGGAGAAGTCCGGGGGCTGACAGGATGCGAGCCACCGCGCGGGTCGATCGAACGCTCTGCCTCGGCACCGGGCTGTGCGAGGTGATGGATTCCGGCCTGTTCTCGTTGGGCGGCAACGGTACCGCCGTCGCTCGGCCGACCGAACCGGAAGACGATCAGGAACCCCTTCTCGAACGGCTTCGGGACATCGCGGACTGCTGCCCCACTGGAGCCATCACGATCATCGCCATCGAGGAAGAGCGAGGAGGAACACGACCAGATGCACACCGACTCACAGACTGACGCGGGCACAGGGACGGACACAGATGTCGTCGTCGTCGGCGCCGGGCCCGCTGGGCTCATGCTCGCCGCCGAGCTGAGACTGGCCGGCGCGCGGGTCGTCGTCCTGGAGATGGAGAGCGCCCCGACCAAGGAATCCCGTGGCATGGGATTCACCGCCCGCACGCTGGAGGTGTTCGACCAGCGCGGTCTGCTGCCGAGGCTCGGCGAACTCAACCGGTCACCTGGTGGTCACTTCGGCAGTGTGCCGATCGACTTCAGCGTGGGCGACGGCGCCCACGCCAGCGTCACGGGCGTGTCGCAGGCTCGGACCGTGGCGATGCTCGGCGAGTGGGCCGAGGAACTCGGCGCCGAAGTGCGACGCGGGCACCGGCTGACGGGATTCACCGACACCGGTGAGGCCGTCGAGGCCCATGTGCGGGGGCCCGCCGGGGAGCTGCGGCTGACGGCGGCGTATCTGGTGGGCTGCGACGGCAGTCGCAGCGTGGTGCGGACGTCGGGAGGCTTCGCCTTCCCGGGCATCGACGCGACGGCCGAGCTGCTGCTGGCCGATGTGAAGGGTCTCGAACTCCCCGCACTGTGGTCGGGTGAACGGCGCCCGGGCGGCATGCTCCTGGCCGCGCCGCTGGGCGAAGGCATGATGCGCGTCGTCGTCTCGGAACACGGCAGGCCGCCCCGGGCCCGCGCCGAGCCGCCGTTGTTCTCCGAAGTGGCCGACGCCTGGAAGCGGGTCAGCGGGGACGACATCTCCGGCGCTTCTCCGGTCTGGGTCAGCTCCTTCGGGAATGCCGCACGGCAGGCGAGCGAGTACCGCAGGGGCCGGGTGTTCCTCGCCGGGGACGCCGCGCACATCCACCTACCGGCCAGCGGCCAGGGCATGAACGTCAGTATCCAGGACGCCGTGAACCTCGGCTGGAAGCTCGGCGCCGTGGTGACGGGCCGCTCGCGCCCCGAGCTCCTCGACACCTACCACTCGGAACGGCATCCGGTCGGCGCCGAGTTGCTGCGGAACACCCGGGCCCAGGCTGTGCTGTTCCTCGGCGGCAGTGAGATGCAGCCCCTGCGTGACGTACTCACCGCGGTGTTCCGTACCGAGGGTGCCGCCCGTTACCTGGCCGGGCTGGTCAGTGGGCTGGACATCCGCTACGACGCCGGCCCCGGCGCCCACCCCCTGCTCGGGCGGCGGATGCCGAAGACCGAACTGGTCCTGGGTGACGGCCGCAGGACCACGAGTACCGAGCTTCTGCACCCGGCAAGAGGGCTGTTGCTGACGCTCGGTACGGATCCTCAGCGCGGCAGCGCCACCCTGGACCGAGCGGACCACGTGGACGTGGTCTCCGCGCGGGTTCGTCATGTGCGCAAGCCGCCGGTCCCTCACCCTGCCCGGTCGGCCCACCTTGCCGAAGGAAGGGCCGTTCTGGTTCGACCGGACGGATACGTGGCGTGGGTGAGCGGCGACGACAACACGGACGACGGCCTCTTCGAGGCCCTGCACCGGCATTTCGGCGTTTCCGCGGTCTGACCGCGTGCCCCGTCCCCCGCGACAAGCCCCCAGGGAGACAACGTGACCGAATCCATCGCCCGGCATCCGTCAGCCATTCCGGAGATCGCACGCCCCGACGCACACGCGGTCTTCATGACCTACTGGTATGTGGCGGACGCCGAACAGGGGCGTGCCGTGCTCGACGAGATCGCGGATGCCTGGCAACAGGCCGACCGGCCCAAGGAGATCCTGAGCTTCTCGTGCTATCTGAGCACCGACGACGACACCGTGATGACCTATGTACAGTGCACGGACAGCGCGGCCTACCGGCCTTTCGTCAGTGGACTGCCCGTGGCAGCGGCCCGCGTCGAACCGCTCGAATTCCGCCGGCACCGCAGTGTGGTGCTCGATCCTGGGGCAGGCCCGCCGAACGCCTTGGTCACCGCTCTCTTCGACGTGGACGGCGGGGAGCGGCAACAACGCATCGTGGCGTCGGTCGCCGAGAACCTGGAGCGGGCACCGGCGGACGAGTACGTGGGGCTGATCGCCTCGCACTTCCACCTCAGTGCCGACGGGACCCGCGTCGTCAACTTCGCGGAGTGGACGAGCGACGAGGCCCATGTCGTGTTCCTCGAGGGAGCCACCCGGCACAGTTCGCTGCGGATCACCAATGACATGGCCGGAGTCCGTCCCATCGGCTACCGGCGCTACCACCTGCACCGGAGCGTCGGCTCCTGACCGACCATGGAGGTATCAGGTTCATGCTGCGCAAGGTGCTCATCGCCAACCGTGGCGAAATCGCTGTCCGCGTTGCCCGGGCCTGCCAGGATGCCGGGATCGCGAGCGTGGCCGTGTACGCCGACCCGGACCGGGACGCGCTCCATGTGCGTGCCGCCGACGAAGCGTTCGCTTTGGGCGGTGACACCCCGGCGACCAGCTATCTCGACATCGCCAAGGTGCTGCAGGCCGCCAAGGACTCCGGAGCGGACGCCATCCACCCCGGATACGGCTTCCTCTCCGAGAACGCCGACTTCGCCCAGGCCGTCCTCGACGCCGACCTGACCTGGATCGGCCCGCCCCCACACGCCATCCGCGACCTCGGCGACAAGGTCGCCGCCCGCCACATCGCCCAACGCGCCGGCGCCCCCCTGGTCGCCGGCACCCCCGACCCCGTCTCCGGCTCGGACGAGGTCGTCGCCTTCGCCCAGGAACACGGCCTGCCCATCGCGATCAAAGCCGCCTTCGGCGGCGGCGGACGCGGCCTCAAGGTCGCCCGCACCCTCGAAGAAGTCCCCGAGCTGTACGACTCCGCGGTCCGCGAGGCCGTCGCCGCGTTCGGACGCGGCGAATGCTTCGTCGAGCGCTACCTCGACAAACCCCGCCACGTCGAGACCCAGTGCCTGGCCGACACCCACGGCAACGTGGTCGTCGTCTCCACCCGCGACTGCTCCCTCCAGCGCCGCCACCAAAAACTCGTCGAAGAGGCCCCCGCACCCTTCCTCTCCGACACACAGGTCGCCGAGCTGTACGCGTCCTCCAAAGCCATCCTCAAGGAAGCCGGCTACGTCGGCGCCGGAACCGTCGAGTTCCTCGTCGGCACCGACGGCACGATCTCCTTCCTGGAGGTCAACACCCGCCTCCAGGTCGAACACCCCGTCACCGAGGAAGTCGCCGGCATCGACCTCGTACGCGAGATGTTCCGCATCGCCGACGGCGAACCCCTCGGCTACGGCGACCCCGAACTGCGCGGCCACTCCATCGAGTTCCGCATCAACGGCGAGGACCCCGGCCGCGGCTTCCTCCCCGCCCCCGGCACCGTCACCACCTTCACCCCACCCTCCGGCCCCGGCGTCCGCCTCGACGCCGGCGTCGAATCCGGCAGCGTGATCGGCCCCGCCTGGGACTCCCTGCTCGCCAAGCTGATCGTCACCGGCGCCACCCGCGAACAGGCCCTCCAACGCGCCGCCCGAGCCCTTGCCGAGTTCCAGGTCGAAGGCATGGCCACCGCCATCACCTTCCACCGCAAGGTCGTCACCGACCCCGCCTTCGCCCCCGAACTCACCGGCTCCACCGACCCGTTCACCGTCCACACCCGCTGGATCGAGACCGAGTTCGTCAACGACATCCCCGCCTTCGCCACACCCGCCGATACCGAGGCCGACGAGGAAGCCGGCCGCGAGACCGTCGTCGTCGAGGTCGGCGGCAAACGCCTCGAGGTCTCCCTCCCCATCTCGCTGGGCATGTCCCTGGCCCGCACCGGCCTCGCCGCCGGCGCCAAACCCAAACGCCGCGCCGCGAAGAAGTCGGGCCCGGCCGCCTCCGGCGACACCCTCGCCTCCCCCATGCAGGGCACCATCGTCAAGGTCGCCGTCGAGGAAGGCCAGGAAGTCAAGGAAGGCGACCTGATCGTCGTCCTCGAAGCCATGAAGATGGAACAACCCCTCAACGCCCACAAGGCAGGCACCGTCAAGGGCCTCGCCGCCGAGGTCGGCGCCTCCCTCACCTCCGGCGCCCCCATCTGCGAGATCAAGGACTGAGCAGTTCTACGTATTGAGGGTTCCGGGGACGGCCACCGCCTGTGCGAGCCGTCCCTTTTCTGTGCACGGATGCGCAGTTCCGACGACGACCGAGGAGAGTTGCATGGACGCCGATGTGATTGTCGTGGGCGCCGGCCCCGCCGGGATGATGCTCGCGGGAGAGTTGCGGCTGGCCGGAGTCGATGTGATCGTCCTGGAGCGGCTGGAGAAACGTACCGGGGAGTCCCGGGGCCTGGGGTTCACGGCGCGCACGATGGAGGTCTTCGACCAGCGGGGGCTGCTGTCCCGGTTCGGGGAGATCGAGATCAGCAACCAGGGTCACTTCGGTGGTCTGCCCGTCGATTTCGCCGTCCTCGACGGTGCCCACCAGGCCGCGAAGACCGTGCCGCAGTCCCAGACGGAGACGGTTCTGGAGAACTGGGTCGAGGAGCTGGGCGGGGACGTCCGGCGCCGGCACGAGCTGCTCTCCCTCAAGGACACCGGCGATCTCGTGGAGGTGGAGGTCAGCGGCCCCGACGGGGTGCACCAGCTGACCGCCGGCTATGTGGTGGGCTGCGACGGCGGACGCAGTGTCGTACGCAAAACCATGGGCTTCGACTTCCCGGGCACACCGTCCACGATGGAGATGTTCCTCGCCGACGTGAAGGGGCTCGACCTCCAGCCGCGCATGATCGGTGAGACCCTGCCCGGCGGCATGGTCATGGTCGGCCCGCTGCCTGGCGGGATCACCCGGCTGATCGTCTGCGAACGGGGCACGCCTCCGCAGCGCCGAGAGGCGCCGCCCTCCTACGACGAGGTGGCGGCGGCCTGGAAACGGCTCACCGGCGACGACATCTCGCACGGGGAGCCGGTGTGGGTGAGTTCCTTCGGCGACGCCACCCGTCAGGTCACCCGGTACCGGCAGGGCCGGGTCTTCCTGGCGGGCGACTCCGCGCACATCCATCTCCCGGCCGGCGGCCAGGGTATGAACACCAGCATCCAGGACGCGGTGAACCTGGGCTGGAAACTCGCCGCCGTGGTGCGGGGCCGGGCCCCCGAGGAGCTGCTGGACACCTACCACGACGAGCGGCACCCGGTGGGCGAGCGGCTGCTGATGAACACCCGGGCCCAGGGTCTGCTGTTCCTCAGCGGTCCCGAAGTACAGCCACTGCGCGACGTGTTCACCGAGCTGATCACCTATCTGCCGGTGAGCCGGCACCTCGCGGGCATGGTCAGCGGTCTCGAGATCCACTACCCCGTCGCCGGAGGCAGCCACCCGCTGCTCGGCCGGCGGATGCCCCATCTGACGCTGACCGGTGGCTCAGGCGCGGGCAGCAGTACCGAGGCCCTGCACGCGGGCCGTGGCGTGCTGCTCGACCTGGCCGACAACGCGGAGCTGCGCCGCAGGGCAGCGGGCTGGACGGACCGCGTGGACATCGTGACGGCGAAACCGGGGGGCGGCGTGCCGGACCTGCCGGCGGAAACCGCGGCTGTCCTGGTCCGCCCCGACGGCTACGTGGCATGGGCCGCTCCCGGCAGCCACAGCGACCTGCCCATGGCCCTGGATCGCTGGTTCGGCGTCTCCCGCTAGCGCCTTCCCCAGGTTGTCTTCAACCAGGAGAGACCCGGAAGAGAACGAAGGAGAGAAAACCATGCACAGCACTTTGATCGTCGCTCGGATGGAGCCCGGTGCGAGCACCGATGTGGCACGTCTGTTCGGCGCATTCGACGAGACGGAGATGCCCCATCGCATGGGCACGCGGCGCCGTCAGCTGTTCTCGTACCGGGGTCTGTACTTCCACCTCCAGGACTTCGACGCGGACAACGGCGGCCGGCTCATCGAGGAGGCGAAGACGGACCCGCGGTTCATCGGGATCAGCGAGCAGCTGAAGCCCTTCATCGAGGCGTACGACCCCGCGACCTGGCGTTCGCCGGCCGACGCGATGGCGCAGCGCTTCTACCACTGGGAGGCGTCCGAATGACGGAACGCCGGGTGGTGATCACGGGCATCGGAGTGGTGGCACCGGGAGGCATCGGAGTCAAGAGTTTCTGGGACCTGCTGAGCGGCGGCCGGACAGCGACGCGGGGGATCACCTTCTTCGACCCTGCACAGTTCCGCTCCCGGATCGCGGCCGAGATCGACTTCGACGCGGAGGCGAACGGGCTGAGCCCGCACGAGATCCGGCGGATGGACCGCGCCGCGCAGCTCGCCGTCGTCGCCGCCCGCGAGGCGGTGGAGGACAGCGGCCTCGATTTCGGCAGCCTCGACCCACACCGCACCGGGACGACCATCGGCAGCGCGGTCGGCGCGACCACCGGCCTCGACCAGGAGTACCGGGTGGTCAGCGACGGCGGCCGGCTGGAGCTCGTCGACCACACATACGCGGTCCCGCACCTGTACAACTACCTCGTCCCGAGCTCCTTCGCCGCCGAGGTGGCCTGGGCGGTCGGCGCCGAAGGCCCGAGCACGGTGGTGTCCACGGGCTGCACCTCGGGTCTGGATTCCGTCGGCCACGCCGTGGAGATCATCCGCGAGGGTTCCGCCGACGTCATGATCGCCGGCGCGTCGGACGCACCGATCTCGCCGATCACGATGGCGTGCTTCGACGCGATCAAGGCGACCACGCCGCGCAACGACGACCCCGAGCACGCCTCACGGCCGTTCGACGGCACCCGTAACGGCTTCGTACTCGGTGAGGGTGCCGCGGTGTTCGTACTGGAGGACCTGGCGGGCGCCCGTCGGCGCGGTGCGCGGATCTACGCGGAGATCGCCGGCTACGCCTCCCGCTGCAACGCCTTCCACATGACGGGGCTGCGCCCCGACGGCGCGGAGATGGCCGAGGCGATCAGTGTCGCGCTCGCCGAGGCACGGATGAACGGCGACGAGATCGACTACGTCAACGCCCACGGCTCCGGCACCAAACAGAACGACCGGCACGAGACGGCCGCGTTCAAGAAGAGTCTCGGCGCCCACGCGTACCGGACCCCGGTCAGCTCCATCAAGTCGATGGTCGGCCACTCCCTGGGCGCCATCGGCTCGATCGAGATCGCGGCGTCCGTCCTCGCCATGCAGCACAACGTCGTACCGCCCACGGCGAATCTGCACAGCCCGGACCCCCAGTGCGACCTGGACTACGTACCGATCACCGCCCGCGAATGGGCGACGGACGCGGTACTGACCGTGGGCAGCGGCTTCGGTGGCTTCCAGAGCGCCATGGTGCTGGCCCGGCCGGAGAGGAGCCCGGCATGACCCGGTCCGTCGTGGTCACCGGCCTGGGTGTCGCCTCCCCCAACGGACTCGGCGCGAAGGACTTCTGGGCGGCCACCCTGGCGGGCCGAAGCGGCATCGGCAGCGTCACCCGTTTCGACGCGTCGTCGTACCCGGTCGGGCTGGCCGGTGAGGTCCCCGGCTTCACCGCCCGGGAGCACGTGCCGAGCCGACTGATCCCGCAGACCGACCGGATGACCCAACTGGCCCTCACCGTCACCGACTGGGCGCTGGCCGACGCCGGGGTCAAACCCGACGAACTCCCCGCGTTCGAGATGGGCGTCGTCACGGCCAGTTCCTCCGGGGGTTTCGAGTTCGGCCAGGACGAACTCCGGAAGCTGTGGAGCCAGGGCAGCCAGTACGTCAGCGCGTACCAGTCCTTCGCCTGGTTCTACGCCGTCAACAGCGGCCAGATCTCCATCCGCAACGGCATGAAGGGCCCCAGCGGGGTCGTCGTGAGCGACCAGGCCGGTGGTCTCGACGCGGTCGCGCATGCCCGTCGGCAGATCCGCAAGGGCACCCCGCTCATCGTCTCCGGCGGTGTCGACGCCTCGATCTGCCCTTGGGGCTGGGTGGCCCAGCTGGCCGGCGGGCGGCTGAGCACCAGCGACGACCCGGAGCGCGCCTACCTGCCCTTCGACGCGGAGGCCCAGGGCCATGTGCCGGGCGAGGGCGGCGCGATCCTGATCCTGGAGGACGCCGAGGCGGCCCTCCGACGCGGCGCCCGGGTCTACGGCGAGATAGCGGGCTACGCGTCCACCTTCGATCCCGCGCCGGGCAGCGACCGCGAACCGGGGTTACGCAGGGCCGCCGAGCTGGCACTGGCCGATGCCGGGGTCGAACCCGCCGATGTCGACGTCGTCTTCGCGGACGCGGCGGCCGTACCGGAGCTGGACCGCAGCGAGGCGGAGGCGATCACCGCGGTCTTCGGCGCCCGGGGCGTCCCGGTCACCGCGCCCAAGACCATGACCGGCCGCCTCTACTCGGGCGCCGCCCCGCTGGATCTCGCGACGGCGCTGTTCTCCATCAAGGACGGGCTGATCCCTCCGACCACACATGTCGTTCCGCGTCCGGACTACGAGCTCGACCTGGTCACCGGTACCCCCCGCCCCGTCCCCGTACGTACCGCACTGGTGCTGGCCCGCGGTTACGGCGGCTTCAACTCCGCGGTCCTGGTACGGGCTTGAGCCACCCCAGAGGCGAACCACCGCAGTGAGACCCACTGCGGCGAACCCCACCGAAGCAGAGGAAACAGCATGAGCAAGCAGTTCACCCTCGAAGATCTCAAGCGCATCCTCCTGGAGGGCGCCGGCGCCGACGAGAGCGTGGATCTGGACGCCGACATCCTCGACCTCAGGCTGGAGGACCTGGGCTACGAGTCGCTGGCGCTGCTGGAGACCGGCAGCCGTATCGAGCGCGAGTACGACATCACCCTCGACGAGGTCGAGCTGACCAACACCCTGACGCCTCGGGACCTCATCGACGCCGTCAACACGCGCCTGGCTCCCTCGGCTGCGGCCTGACCGCACGAACACGACATGTACACGCAGCCGCGAGCGGGAACAGAAGGAGAGAGCATGTCCAAGCAGCACGCCAGGGTCGCCCTCGTCTCCGGTGCGACCAGCGGTATCGGCTTGTCCGTGGCCCGTCTGCTGGCCGGCCAGGGCCATCGGGTGTTCATCGGTGCCCGTAACGCCGACAACGTCGCCGCCACCGTCAAGGAGTTGCGCGCGGAGGGCCTGGACGTCGACGGCACCGTCCTCGACGTCCGTTCGGCGCACGACGTACGGAGCTTCGTGCAAGCCGCCGTCGACCGGTTCGGCACGGTCGACGTACTGGTCAACAACGCGGGCCGCAGCGGTGGCGGGGTCACCGCCGACATCGAGTACGACCTGTGGCAGGACGTCATCGACACCAATCTCAACAGCGTCTTCAGGCTGACCCACGAGGTACTCAACTCGGGCGGCATGCGCCACAAGGACCGCGGACGCATCATCAACATCGCCTCGACGGCCGGAAAGCAGGGTGTGGTGCTCGGCGCCCCCTACTCGGCTTCCAAGCACGGCGTCGTCGGCTTCACCAAGGCGCTGGGCAACGAACTGGCGCCGACCGGCATCACTGTCAACGCGGTGTGCCCCGGCTATGTCGAGACGCCCATGGCCCAACGGGTGCGCCAGGGTTACGCGGCCGCCTACGACACCACCGAGGCCGCGATCATGGAGAAGTTCTCCGCGAAGATCCCGCTCGGCCGCTACTCCACCCCGGACGAGGTAGCCGGACTGGTCGGCTATCTGGCATCCGACGTCGCGGCTTCCATCACCGCGCAGGCGCTCAACGTCTGCGGCGGCCTCGGCAACTTCTGAGTGCCCTTCCCCCTCCGGAAATGAGGAGAACAGCATGGCTCAGCAGGAACTTCGCGAGGTCGAGCACGAGATCCGCGTCGAGGCCCCGGCCGCCGCCGTCTACCGGCTGATCGCCGAGGTGGAGAACTGGCCGCGGATCTTCCCACCCACCATCTACGTCGACCGTGTGGAGCTCGGAGAGGGCGAGGAGCGCATCCGGATCTGGGCCACCGCCAACGGTGAGGCGAAGAACTGGACGTCACGCCGGACCCTGGACGCGGAGAGGCTGCGGATCACCTTCCGCCAGGAGGTCTCCGCTCCGCCGGTCGCCGCGATGGGCGGCGCCTGGATCATCGAGCCGCTGTCCGAGACCGCGTCCCGGGTCCGCCTGCTGCACGACTACCGGGCGATCGACGACGACCCCGACGGCCTGAAGTGGATCGACGAGGCCGTCGACCGCAATTCTCGCTCGGAACTGGACGCGCTGAAGACCAACGTCGAACTGGCCCACGCCTCCGAGGAACTGGCCTTCTCCTTCGAGGACAGCGTACGGATCGAGGGTGCCGCCAAAGACGCCTTCGACTTCGTCAACGAGGCCGGACTGTGGGAGGTGCGGCTGCCGCATGTGGCCTCCGTCCGCCTCACCGAGGACACCCCCGGACTGCAGATCCTGGAGATGGACACCCGCGCGAAGGACGGGTCGGTGCACACCACCAAGTCCTACCGGGTGGCCTTCCCGCATCAGAAGATCGTGTACAAGCAGGTCACCCTGCCCGCGCTGATGACCCTGCACACCGGCTACTGGACCTTCACGGAGGACGAGGACGGCGTCACCGCCTCCTCACAGCACACCGTGGTGCTCAACGCCGCCACCATCACCGACATCCTGGGCCCCCGAGCGACCGTCGCAGACGCTCGCGAGTACGTACGCGACGCGCTGAGCAGCAACAGCCGCGCCACCCTGGGCCACGCCAGGGACCACGCCGAGAACAAGCGCTGACCGTGAACGCCCTGGACAGCGACGTCGTCATCGTCGGAGCGGGCCCCGTCGGGCTGATGCTCGCCGGAGAACTGCGGCTCGGCGGCGCGAACGTGGTGTTGTTGGAGCGCCGGACCGAACCGACCACCGAGTCACGGGCGTCGACCCTGCACGCCCGCACCATGGAGATCTTCGAAAGCCGGACACTGCTGCATCGATTCGGGGAACTCCCGGGCGACGTCATGGGGCATTTCGGCGGCATTCCACTGGACCTGACGCTGCCCGGCCCGTACCCCGGCCAGTGGAAGGCGCCCCAGGCGCGCACCGAGGCGGTCCTGCGGGAATGGGCCCTGTCCCTGGGCGCCCGACTGCGCCGCGGTCATGAACTGACCGGTCTGCGGGAACGCCGGGATCACATGGAGGCGGAGGCGTCCGGCCCCGACGGTCCGGTCCGGATCGGAGCACAGTACGTCGTCGGCTGCGACGGCGAGCACAGCACCGTACGCCGGCTGTCCGGCGCCGCGTTCCCCGGGCGGGACGCGGAGCGGGAACTGATCCGGGCGGACGTCGACGGCATCGAGATCCCGGCCCGGCGCTTCCAGCGTCTGGAGCGGGGCCTGGCCATCGCGGCCCGCAATCCCCAGGGCATCACCCGGGTGATGGTGCACGAGTTCGGCAGACCCGCCGGACAACGCACCGGCGACCCGGAGTTCGCCGACATCCGCGACGCCTGGCGACGCGTCACCGGCGAGGACATCTCCCACGGCACCCCCTTGTGGGTGAACTCCTTCGGCGACGCGTCCCGTCAGCTGGCCGACTATCGACACGGCCGGGTGCTGTTCGCCGGCGACGCCGCGCACCAGCAGTTGCCCATCGGCGGCCAGGCCCTCAACCTCGGCCTCCAGGACGCCGTCAACCTGGGCTGGAAGCTGGCCCTGCAGGTCACCGGCCGGGCGCCCGACGGGCTGCTCGACAGCTATCACACCGAGCGGCACGCGGTCGGCGCACGGACCCTGGGCAACATCGGGGCTCAGGCGACACTGCTGCTCGGCGGCCCCGAGGTGGACCCACTGCGGGTGGTCATCGGCGAGCTCGTCCGCCACGAACCCGTCCGACGCCACCTGGCCGGAATGATCTCCGGTCTGGACATCCGCTACGACGTCGACGCGAGCGGGCATCCTCTCCTGGGAGCCCGCCTGATCCACACGTACAAGCCGAACCCCGGGCGCGGCGTCCTGATCGATCTGTACGGCGATGAGAAGCATCACGCTCAGCTGCGCCGAACCGCCCTCCCCTGGGCGGACCGTGTGGACGTCGTGGCGGGAACGCCGGCACCCGGCGGCGACCTGCCCGCGGCCGACGCCGTGCTGGTGCGCCCCGACGGCCATGTCATCTGGGTCGCCTCGGCCGGCCCCGCCGGCCCGGCACCGCTGGTCACAGCCCTACGCCGCTGGTTCGGCGAACCCACTCCGCCCAACACCACGCACACCGCTGTCCCGCGCGGGGTTCACGACGCCCTGCCGGCAACAACCGATCGGAGAGACCACATGAGCAGGCTCACAGGCAGGACCGCGCTCGTCACCGGATCCAGCCGAGGCATCGGACGGGCCATCGCGGTACGGCTGGCACGCGAGGGAGCCCTGGTCGCCGTGCACTGCGCCACCGGTCGCGAGGCGGCCGACGAGGTCGTCGCCGCGATCGAGAAGGACGGCGGACGGGCCTTCGCGGTCCAGGCCGAACTGGGCGTACCCGGCGATGTCCACCAGCTCTTCCTGGGGCTGGAGGAGGGGCTGAAGGAACGTACCGGTTCGACCGAACTGGACATCCTGGTCAACAACGCCGGTGTGATGGGCGGGGTGTCGGCCGAAGACATGGCACCCGATCAGTTCGACCGGCTGTTCGCCGTCAATGCCCGGGCGCCGTTCTTCATCATCCAGCGGGCACTCGCGAACCTCACCCGCGGTGGTCGCGTGGTCAACATCTCTTCCGGGCTGACACGTTTCGCCAACCCCGAAGAGATCGCCTACGCGATGACCAAGGGCGCCGTCGAGCAGTTGTCGCTGCACTTCGCCAAGTACCTGGCCCCGCGAGGCATCACCGTCAACAGCGTCGCGCCCGGCATCACCCGCAACGGCAGCCCCGTCTTCGACATCCCCGAGGCCGTCGAGCAGATGGCGCGGTTGTCGGCGTTCGGCCGGGTCGGCGAGCCGCAGGACGTTGCCGACGTCGTGGCCTTCCTCGCCTCCGACGACGCCCGCTGGATCACCGGCGCCTTCATCGACGCGACCGGTGGCACGCTGCTGGGCTGATGCGGCACCGAGGCCGTGTCCCCCTCCCCTTCCCGTCCTCCCCACCGAACCGGAAGCAGGATGATGGAGCCCTCGCCCTCAACGAACGCACGCGGCCACCCTGCCGCCGTACCGTCCAGGCGGTGGAGTCCTCGGCTGTGGGGGCTGCTGCTGGTGCTGGCCGGCAACATGCTCGTCGACGCTCTTGAGGTGTCCGTGGTGATCGTGGCACTGCCGTCGATCGGCCGGGAACTCGACATGCCGTTGACCATGTCGCAGTGGCTGGTCAGTGGTTTCGCTCTCGGCTTCGGCGGATTGATGCTGTTCGGTGGCCGCGTCGTGGAACTGCTCGGCCGGCGCCGGGTGTACCTGGCCGCGATGACCGGCTTCGCCGTGGCCTCCGTCATCGGCGGCCTGACGAGCGAACCCTCGGTGCTGATCGCCACCCGTTTCGTCAAGGGATTCTGCGCCGCCCTCACCGCGCCGACCGGGCTCGCGATCATCGCCTCCACCTTCCCCGCGGGCCGTGACCGCGACCGGGCTGTGTCGGTGTACGCCCTCTTCGGCGCCGGCGGATTCACCGCAGGGCTCCTGCTGTCCGGCTTCCTGACCGGGTTCAGTTGGCGCTGGACACTGTTGTTTCCCGCCCCGGTGGTCCTGGTGCTGGCCGCGTTCGGTCTGCGTCTCATCCCCCGGGCTCTGCCCACGAGCACCACCCGGCACTTCGACATCGCCGGCGCGAGCACCTTCGCGGGCGCCGTGCTGGCCCTGGTGTACGGAATCACCGAAGTCCCGGCACACGGCTGGGTCGGTCCCCGCACGCTCGGTGCCTTCGTCCTCGCCGCGCTCCTGGCAGCGGCGTTCGGCACGGTCGAACGGACTTCGCGCCTGCCGCTGTTCCGTACCGGTGTCCTGCGTAGCGGCACGCTCGTCCGCTCGATGCTCGGCGCCGCCGCTCTCAACGGCTCGTACCTCGGGCTCCTGCTCGTGGCCACCGTACGACTGCAGACCGACCAGGGCTGGTCGCCGCTGCGGACGGCACTCGCCTTCCTGCCGGCGAGTGCCCCGCTGGCGGTGACCGCGCTGTTCTCCGGGCGCCTCGTCAGCCGCTTCGGCACCGCCAGGCTGATCGCCGCAGGCGCGCTCGGGCCGCTCGTCGGCTGTCTGCTGTACCTGGAGGCGCCGGCGCGGTCACCGTACGCCACCGGAGTCCTGCCGACGATGCTGCTGGTCGGCGCGGGCTTCGTCCTGGGCTTCGCCGCGCTGAACATGCAGGCCACCCAGGGAATCTCCGTGAGCGACCGGGCCCAGGCGGTCGCCCTCTACCAGACCGCCGTACAGTTGTCGGCCGCTCTGGTCGTCGCCCTGACCGCCGCGCTCGCCACCGGCGCCTCCGACGACCGTCCTGCCCTGTGGCTCATCAGCGCTGTCGGTGCCGCGGGACTGGCCGTGGGGCTGTGCGGTCTCCCTCGCGGCCACCACCCCGACTCCCCCCTCAGGAAGTGAGGACAGACATGCCCGCTGCTGATACGACGTCGGCCCGACCCGTGGACCGGAACCTGCGCGAGCGGGTGGACGAGCTGAGCCTGATCAAGCACGAGGCCCGGCACGGAACCGACCCGTCCGCCACCGAACGCCAGCACGGCAAGGGCAAACTGACCGCCCACGAGCGGATCTCCTTGCTCCTTGACGACAACTCGTTCCACGAGGTCGAAGCGCTTCGTCGGCACCGTGCCACCGGCTTCGGCCTGGAGACCAAAAGGCCCTATGCCGACGGTGTGATCACCGGCTGGGGCACTGTCCACGGCCGTACGGTCTTCGTCTACGCTCATGACTTCCGCGTCTTCGGCGGCGCGCTGGGCGAGGCCCACGCCACGAAGATCCACAAGATCATGGACATGGCCATCGCGGCCGGAGCCCCGCTGGTGTCGCTCAACGACGGCGCCGGCGCCCGTATCCAGGAGGGCGTCAGCGCGCTCGCCGGGTACGGCGGCATCTTCCAGCGCAACACCAAGGCGTCCGGGGTCATCCCGCAGATCAGCGTGATGCTCGGCCCGTGCGCCGGCGGCGCGGCCTACAGTCCGGCCCTCACCGACTTCGTGTTCATGGTCCGCGGGACCTCCCAGATGTTCATCACCGGCCCGGACGTCGTCCAGGCGGTCACCGGCGAGAAGATCAGCCAGAACGGCCTCGGCGGCGCGGACGTCCACGCGATGGACTCCGGCGTGTGCCACTTCGCCTATGACGACGAGGAGAGCTGCCTGGGGGACGTGCGCTTCCTGCTCTCCCTGCTGCCGTCCCACAATCGCGAACTGCCGCCGTCCGTACCGTCTCAGGACCCTCCCGACCGCAGCAACGGGCCACTGCTCGACCTCGTCCCCGAGGATCCCTGCCGGAGCTACGACATGCGCGGGGTCATCGAGGAGATCGTCGACGACGGCGAGTACTTCGAGATCCACGCCGCGTGGGCGGCCAACGTCGTGTGCGCGCTGGCCCGGCTCGGCGGCGAGGTCGTCGGCGTCGTCGCCAACCAGCCGGCCGCCTACGCGGGAGTGCTGGACATCCGAGCCAGCGAAAAGGCCGCCAGGTTCGTGCAGTTCTGCGACGCGTTCAACATCCCGCTGGTCACCCTGGTGGATGTGCCCGGCTTCCTGCCCGGCATCGACCAGGAGCACGACGGCATCATCCGACGCGGCGCCAAGCTGCTGTACGCCTACTGCAACGCCACCGTGCCCCGCGTCTCGGTGGTCCTGCGCAAGGCCTACGGAGGGGCCTACATCGTGATGGACTCCCGCTCCATCGGGGCAGACCTGGCCTTCGCCTGGCCGGGCAACGAGATCGCCGTGATGGGTGCCGAGGGCGCCGCGAACGTCATCTTCCGTCGGGACATCAGCGAGGCGGACGACCCGGAGACCGTGCGCCAACAGAAGATCAAGGAGTACCGGACCCAGCTGATGCACCCCTACTACGCGGCGGAGCGCGGCCTGGTCGACGACGTCATCGACCCCGTACAGACCCGCCGGATCCTGATCGGTTCCCTCGCCATGCTGCGGGACAAGCATGCTGAACTGCCCTCCCGCAAGCACGGCAATCCCCCACAGTGACGGACGCGGAAATGACGACCTCCACCGCCGATCCCTCCCTCGTCCGCGTGACCAGGGGCCGTGTCACCCCCGAGGAGATGGCAGCACTCGTCACGGTGCTGTTCGCCCGGCCCGATGCCGCGACCCCTCCCGGGACGGGCCGCCACCACCGTGCCGCCACCTGGAGACGCCCGGAACGTGCCCCGGGACATCGGGGACCGCGCAGTTGGCGCGGGGAGACCCGACCCGGGGTTCGAGAGGCCACCTGAGGAACGGGCTTGACTTGAACCCCACTTCAAGTTCGATCGTTTGAGTAGCCGGTGGGACACACCCCCCGCCCACCCACAAGGAGACCCATGCCCGCCACGCCTCTTCGTCTCGCCCTGATCAACAGCAGCGTGCGGGAGGGCCGGTTCGGTCCGACCGTCGCCAACTGGATCACCTCGCTCGCCAAGGAGCGATCCGACCTACAGGTCGATCCGATCGACATCGCCGACCACGCGCTGCCGTACGAGCTGTCCCACAACCCCGACGACGAGGTACGCCACGCGTTGTCGAAGGTGTCTCCACGACTGGCGGACGCGGACGCCTTCATCGTGGTGACTCCGGAGTACAACCACAGTTTCCCGGCCTCGCTCAAGAACCTGATCGACTGGCACCGATCGGAGTGGGAGGCCAAGCCGGTCGGCTTCGTCTCGTACGGCGGCCTGTCCGGCGGCCTGCGGTCGGTTGAGCAACTTCGCCCGGTATTCGCGGAGTTGCACGCCGTGACCGTCCGCGACGTGGTCAGCTTCCACAACTGCTGGGGACAGTTCGACGAGACCGGCGCGTTGACGGACCCGACACCCGCGGCCACCGCGGCCGCAACTCTGTTCGATCAGCTCGTCTGGTGGGGACTCGCCCTGCGCGAGGCACGCGAAAAGCGCCCGTACGGCGGCTGACCGGCTCCGTGCGGCCCCGAGCCCGCGCGGCCTAGATCTGGAGTCCGCCGGCGCCCGGCCCCGCTCCCCCGAGGACGTCACAGGGGTTGACCAGGGCGCATCGGTCCAGGGAGAGACAGCCGCAGCCGATACAGTCCGTGAGTTTGTTCTGCAGGCGCAGCAACAGGCTGATGCGGCGGGTGAGTTCGGCGCGCCACTGCTCGGACACCTGGCCCCAGTCCTCTTCCGTGGGGGTGCGTCCCTCGGGGAGGAGCCCCAAGGCGTCCCGGATGTCGGCGAGTGGGATCCCGACTCGCTGCGAGGCGCGAATGAAGGCGACACGACGGAGTGTGTCGCGGGGGTAGCGCCGCTGATTACCGCTGGTACGGCGGCTGTGGATCAGTCCTTCGCGGTCGTAGTAACGCAGGGTGGAGGCGGGCACACCGCTGCGCCCCGACACCTCGCCGACCGTCAACTCCCTGGCCAGTACTGGCGAGTCAGACATGTCACCCATCGTAGCCCGCCGTCCGACACCGTCGGCCGGACCGACCGCACGCCCCGGAACCGGAGGCACTCGACGTGATCACCGACCGCCCGGCCGAGCCGCTCGGACCCCACACCCCCCACGAGCCGGCAGACACCGTTCCCGCTCCCCTGCTGGCCGGCGAGGACGAGGACCTGATCCACGACGAACCCCACATCCATCGCGGACTGGACTGAGCCGCCCGTAGAAGCCGAGGTCCCGATGACCGGTCCCCCGACACTCGACCAATCCGTGCCCGACGACGCGAAGACGCTCCCCGCACGCCCCGACGTCCGCCGGATCACCCTGGACGGTGCGGGCATCCCGTTGTCCGCGCTGCTCGTCGAACCGCAGCACGCCCCGCCGCACGCGGTGGTCGTCGCTGTGCACGGCGGCGGGATGCGGGCGGGCTACTTCCACGGCCGGGCACATCCCAGTCTGTCCCTGCTCGACCTCGGCGCCCGGCTCGGCTACACCGTGCTGGCCCTCGACCGCCCCGGATACGGGGCCTCCGCCGACCGACTGCCGCGCGGCCAGAGCCTGGCCGCGCAGTCCGCGACACTCGGTGCCGCACTCGCGGCCTTCGCCGACGAGCACCGGACGGGGGCGGGCTTCTTCCTCGTCGCGCACTCCTACGGCGGCAAGCTCGCGTTGCGCGCGGCGGCCGAGGGGGTCTGCGGCCCCGCCCTCATCGGCGTGGACGTATCGGGCATCGGCCATCGCCCCGCGGTGGACCTCAACCGCCTGCCCACCTCCGGCGGTCGCTGGAACGGACCGCTGCACTGGGGACCGCTCGGAATGTATCCGCCGGGCACCTTCCGGCTGGCCGAGTCGCTGGTCGCACCGATGCCCGAGTCCGAGGCGCGGGAGATGGCCGACTGGCCCGAACAGTTCGCCGGGCTCGCCGCGCGAATCCGTGTCCCGGTGCGCCTCACCTTCGCCGAGCACGAGAGATGGTGGCGGCACGACGCCGCCGACCTGGCCGCCATGACCGAGCTTTTCACCGGCACGAAGGTCGCCGTCGAACAGCAGCCCTCGGCCGGACACAACATCAGCCTGGGCTGGGCCGCCCGGTCATATCACCTGCGCGCACTGGGGTTCCTGGAGGAATGCACCGCGGCACGGCTGGTGCACGCACCATGAGACGACCGACCGGGCCGAGACGACGAAGCCATCACTCAGCCGGGTTCCGTGACGAGACGGGCGAGCAGCATGTGGAACTGGTCGCGCTCCTCAGCACTGAAGGACGCGAACATGGTTTCGTCGGCCCGGCCGACCGCCTCGTCCATCCGACGGAACAGCCGGCGCCCCTGCGGGGTGCAACGGACGAGGTTCCTGCGCCGGTTGGCCGGATCGGGCTCACGCGTGACAGCGTTCTCCCGCTCCAGGTCGCCGAGCAGAGCGACCAGGTTCCCGGCATCCAGCTCAAGCGCGCGGCCCAACTCCGCCTGAGTGCACTCGCCCAGTTCTGCCAGGCCGGCCATGACCCGGTAGTGCTGCATGCGCAGTCCCGTCCGGTCCAACTCATCGCACAGCAGACGTTTTGCCTGTTGAGCGGCGCCGGACAGGAGCCAGACATCCAGCTGCGCCAACCGTCCCGACATCTTCATGGGGACGATTCTACGCCTCTATATTGCATCGACCAACATGAAGACCTATCGTTGACCCAACCAATATTGGAGCGACCAATATTGGTTGGGTCAATATCAGCTGCACGAGACCGGGCCGGAGCTCGAACACGGCCACCGAACGCGAAGGACGTCACATGACCGCGAAACCGTTACGCATGGGCGTCATCGGCTGTGCCGCGATCGCCGCGCGCCGCATGCTGCCCGCGCTCGTGGCCGATCCCGACACGGAAGTGACCGCCATCGCCAGCAGGCGGGAGGCCAAGGCCCGCTCGTTCACCGACCGCTTCGGTGGCGAACCGGTCGAGGGGTACGACCGACTGCTCGAACGCTCCGACATCGACGCGGTGTACGTGCCACTCCCCGCACTCCTGCACGCGGAGTGGATCGAGCGGGCCCTGCGGGCCGGCAAGCACGTCCTGTCGGAGAAGCCTCTGGCCGCGACCCGGAAGGACGCCGAGGGGCTCGTCGCACTGGCGGCAGCACGCGACCTGGTGTTGCTGGAGAGCTTCATGTTCCTGACGCACAGTCAGCATGCTTTCGTCCGGGCGAAGGTGGCCGAGGGTGCCATCGGCAGCCTGCGTCACCTCACCGCCGAGTTCGCGTTCCCGGCCAAGTCCACCGACGACATCCGTTACCTGCCGGACGTGGGCGGCGGTGCGCTGACCGACATCGGCGTCTATCCGATTCGTACGGCCCTCATGTATCTCCCGGGCGAGCTCGACGTGCTCGGCGCGTGGCTCCACTTCGACCAGGAGCGCGGGGTGGACCTCGGAGGGTCGGCGCTGATCGGCTCCCCCGACGGAGTCGCCGCGCACCTGACGTTCGGCATGGAGCACTCCTACCGCTCGCAGTACGCGCTGTGGGGCAGCCACGGACGGATCTCCGTCCGCTGGGCCTACACCCCGCCGCCGACACACGCCCCCCTCATCCGGATCGAGCAGCAGGACCGCGTCGAGGAGATCACCCTGCCGCCCGAGGACCAGTTCGCCAACGTCGTCTCCGCCTTCGTGGCCCGCGTACGACAGGGCGTGCCGTCCGGCCTGGAGGGCGAGTCCGTCATCGCCCAGGCCGCCCTGGTCGACAAGGTCCGCGCCCAGGCTCTGACGAGCCCGCAGAACGTCGGCTCGCGCTTGCTGCTGCCGTGAACACCGCCGTCCCCATGGACGGCATCGCACCAACCGAAAACGCTGGAAGAGAAAGAGGTACTCAGTCGTGGTCGCTCCACCCAAGGCGGGCCGGAGGGAATGGGCAGGGCTCGCCATTCTCGCCTTGCCGACCCTGCTCGTCTCCATGGACCTGACAGTCCTGCACCTGACTGTCCCGGGCCTGACCGAGGACCTGCACCCGAGCAGTACCCAGCTGTTGTGGATCGTGGACATCTACGGCTTCATGATCGCCGGCTGTCTCGTCGCGGCAGGTTCTCTCGGAGACCGCATCGGCCGGCGTCGCCTGATGCTGTACGGCGCCGCCGTCTTCGGTGTGGCCTCCGTGCTGGCCGCGATGTCCGACAGCGCGGCCATGCTGATCGCGACCCGCGGGCTGTTGGGCATCGCCGGTGCGACACTGATGCCCTCCACCATGGCGCTCATCCGCAACATGTTCCTCGACGACGTCGAGCGATCGCGTGCCATCGGCGTCTGGATGACCAGTTTCATGGCCGGAGCGGCCCTGGGTCCCCTGGTCGGAGGAGCGCTGCTGAACTTCTTCTGGTGGGGCTCGGTCCTCCTCATGGGCGTGCCGGTCATGCTGCTGCTGTTGCTGCTCGGACCGAAGTTGCTTCCCGAGTACCGCACCGATGCGGCGGGCCCCCTGGATCCCGTCAGCGTGCTGCTGTCGCTGGGAAGCGTGCTGTCCGTGGTCTACGGGGTGAAGCAGATCGCCGGACACGGAGTGACCCCGCTCTCCGTGGCCATCGCGGTCGGCGGCGTACTCCTCGGGTGGGCCTTCGTCCACCGGCAGCGCGGCTCCGCCAACCCGCTGCTCGACCTGGGTCTGTTCAGCAGTATCCGGTTCAACGTCGCCATCGTCGCTCTGCTCGTGAACACCGGCGTCATGATGGGCCTCAACTTCTTCGCCGCCCAGTATCTCCAGCTCGTGCACGGCAGTTCACCCCTGGAAGCGGGCCTGTGGACACTGCCGATGACCATCGCGGGCATCCCCGTGGTTCTCCTGGTCCCCTCCGTGTCCCGGAGAATCCGCCCGGCCTACGTCATGGCGTTCGGTCTCGTGGTGGCGGCGGTCGGCTTCGCCCTCATCACGCAGGTCCAGGTGTCCCATCTGGCCCTGCTGGTGGCCGGCACCGTGGTGATGTTCGTCGGGCTGTCCGCCATGGGCGTGTTCGGCACGGACATGGCGGTCAGCGCCGCTCCCCCGGAGCGGGCCGGAGCGGCCTCCGCGGTCACCTCGACCGCGAACGAACTCGGCGGTGCTCTGGGGCTGGCCCTGCTCGGCAGCGTGGGCACCAGCGTCTACCGGGCCGGAATGACGGACAGCGATCTGACCGGGATTCCGGCCCGTACGTCACAGGACGCCCAGGAGTCCCTCGGCGGCGCGGTACAGGCTGCGGACGGGCTGTCGGGACAGGACAGCGCCGGCCTGCTGAGCACCGCGCGAGACGCGTTCCTCGACAGCCTCCATGTCGTCTCCCTCGTCTGCGGCGTCACGGTACTGGTGCTGGCCGCGGTGATCGCGGTCCTGCTGCGCAACACCGGCCGGCCGGGCGAGGAGCAGGACATGCCGCTCTCTCAGGCCGCACCGGACGGCGTCGAGGCCGGCTGACAGCCCTCGTCACACCTCCACACTCAGGCATCGTGAAGGAGTCGCAGCATGCGCGTCATGTTCACCGTCTTACCCGTCACCTCCCATGTGATGGCGCTGGTCCCCCTGGCCACGGCCCTGCAGAGCGCGGGACACCAGGTGCGGGTGGTGACGCACGATCACCCGGGCACCGTCGCCGCCATCACCGGAGCGGGTCTGACCGCGGTTCCGCTCGACGGGCAGATCGACCTGGCCGCCGCGGTCCAGGACACCTTCGCCAACGAGACGCTGGAAGGCATCGCCCGGACAACGGGCGTGTCTCCCGACGACACCAACACCTGGTCCATGATCCGAAACTACGTCGTGGCGTCGTACGCGTTCTACTACCCCGCGACCACCGAGTCCGCGGGCGTCACGGACGAGATGGTCCGGTTCGCCCAGGACTGGCAGCCGGACCTCGTCGTCTGGGACCCGCTGTTCTTCCCCTCCCCCGTCGCCGCACGAGCCTGTGGTGCCGCCCACGCGCGACTGCTCTGGGGCCTGGACCGCTTCGGCTGGCTGCGTGACCAGTACACCCAGGGCCGGCGCAGCCGTGGCGCCTCCGAACCTGATCTCATGGCCGCGTTGATGGGTCCCCAACTCAGCCGTTACGGCGTCGAGTTCGAGGAGGACCTGATCGTGGGCCAGTGGACCGTCGACCCCTGGCCCGAGACCATGCGGCTGCCGCTGGACCTGGACTACCTCGCGATGCGCCCCGTGCCCTTCAACGGCGCCACCGCCGTCCCCGACTGGCTGCGCGGGGCTCCCGGGGCGCGCCGGGTCTGTCTGACACTGGGCACCAGCGGACGGGACCTGTTCGGGGACAACGGCATCTCCGTCAGCGATGTCTTCGCCATGGCCGCCGAGCTGGACATCGAACTGGTCGCCACGCTCAACGCGGCCCAGCTGGCCGGCGTCGACGCCGTCCCGGAGAACGTCCGCCTCACGGACTACACCCCGCTGAACCAGCTGTTCCCGACCTGTGACGCGGTCATCCACCTCGGCGGGACGGGGACCTGGGCGGCCGCCATCGTGCACGGCGTACCGCAGCTCCTCGTGCCCAAGACCGGTTCCGAGTACGTGGACTTCGCCCGCTACACGGCGGCCAAGGGAGCAGGTCTGGTCATCGAGGACGAGAAGCCCACCGTGTCGGCCCTGCGTGAGGGACTGCTGCGGCTGCTCGACGAACCCTCGTTCAAGGAGTCCACCAAGGCCCTGTACCAGGAGTTCACCCGGATCCCGAGCCCCGTGGACATCATCCCGGAGCTGGAGAGCCGCACCCGTCGGCACCGGAGTCACTGAGCGACTCCCGCACCGAACAGCCCGACCCCACCGCACACGGAAACACCCCGAGAACAGAAGCAAGAGGAGAACGCTGTGGCCCCGGCCAACTTCCCTGTCGTCGACCGCCCGGACTCCGAGCTGGTGCTGGTGACCCCGCTGTACGTGGGTACCGCCGACGTCCAACACACGGTGGCCGATGCCGTCGTCGCCGAATGGGCGGCCACCAGCCGGCCGGAGGGTCTGCTCACGCAGACCTGCTATGTGAGTACCGAGGGCGAGAACGTGTGGACCTACGAACAGTGGACCGGCCTGGAGGCCTACCGCGACTCCGGCCGCATGTACCGGCAGCCCGCGGCACTGTCCGGCCTCGGCAGGAACGGCACGGACATCGAACGCTGCGCCCCCATCGCGTTCAAGCGCTACCGGAGCAACGTGTTCGACACCGTCGGCACGCCTACGCGCATCGTCGCGCCGATGTTCGACGTCGACGGTCGTGGCGCGCAGCGCACCATCATCGACCGACTCCTCGACGGTCCGCTCACCGAGGCGACGCCGGGGCTGCTGTCGGCGCACTTCCACTACAGCCTGGACGGCAGTCGAGTGCTCAACTACGCGGAATTCACCGAGGACCAGCCTCACCTGGACTTCCTCGCCAGTCCCATCGCCCAGGCGACCACGAAGCTCACGGAAGACACCCCGGGAGTACGGGGCATCGGCGGCAAGCGGTATCTGCTGCACGGCAGCGTCGGCGTGCCACCGACCGCGAGCTGATCGCCTCCCGTTCTCCGCCGATCATCGCAAGGAGGATGCCGTGAAAGCCCTGGTGTTATCAGGTGGATCAGGAACCCGTCTACGTCCCTTCAGCCACTCCATGCCCAAGCAGCTCATCCCCATCGTCAACAAACCGGTGCTCGAGCACGTTCTGGGAAACATCAGGGAACTGGGCGTCACCGAGGTCGGAATCATCGTGGGCAGCTGGGCGGCGGAGATCGCCGAGTTCGTGGAGGACGGTTCGCGTCTGGGTGTACGAGTCACGTACATCCCCCAGGAACAGCCACTGGGCCTGGCCCACTGCGTATCACTCGCCCGCACGTTCCTGGGCGACGACGACTTCGTGATGTACCTCGGGGACAACATGCTCCCCGAGGGCATCGCCCAAGCCGCGGACGGGTTCCGGTCGCGGCGCCCGGCCGCGGCGGTCGTCGTCCACGAGGTGGCGGACCCCCGGGCCTTCGGTGTCGTGGAGTTGGAGCCGGACGGCACCGTCGCGCGGCTGGTGGAGAAGCCCATCACCCCCCGCAGCAACCTCGCCCTGATCGGGGTCTACTTCTTCACCCCGGCCATCCACGAGGCCGTCGCGTCGATCAAGCCCAGCGCACGCGGCGAACTGGAGATCACCGACGCGATCCAGTGGCTGGTCGACAACGGCGCCAAGGTCACAGCCGACGAGTATCACGGCTACTGGAAGGACGCCGGCCAGGCCACGGACATCCTGGACTGCAACGAGAGACTGCTGGCCGATCTGCGCCCGGAGAACCTGGGCGAGGTGGACCCCTCAAGCCAACTCGGCGACCGGGTGCGCATCGGAGCGGGCGCCCGCATCGTGCGCTCACGCATCGACGGCCCGGTCGTCATCGGAGCGGACACGCTCGTGGAGGACTGCCACATCGGACCGAACACCTCCATCGGCTCCGGCTGCACTCTGCGGGCGACCAGGGTCCGGGACTCCATCGTGATGGACGGCGCCGAGATCTCACACGGCCCCGGCCTTCGGTACTCCTTGATCGGCCGCAACGCCGTCATCGGTACCGGCATGGCCGGCGCCGACTGCCACAGCCTGGTGGTGGGCGACCACACCCGGATCAGGGTGGCAGCCTGATGGCGGCGCCGAGCAGCGCGGGGAAGAAGCTGCTGGTCACCGGTGGCGCCGGGTTCATCGGTTCCCACTTCGTCCGCAACCTCCTGAGCGGCGTGTACGAGGGCCACGAGTCGACCCGGGTGACCGTGCTCGACAAACTGACCTACGCGGGCAACCTGGACAACCTCCCGGCCCACCATCCCCGCCTCGAGTTCGTGCGGGGTGACGTCTGCGACGGGCCTCTGCTGCGGGAACTGCTCCCCGGGCACGACGCCGTGGTCCACTTCGCGGCGGAGTCGCACGTCGACAGGTCCGTGGATTCGGGTGCCGAGTTCGTACGGACGAACGTGGGCGGCACTCAGACCCTGCTGGAGGCCTGTCTCTCCACAGGGGTGGGGAAGGTCGTCCACATCTCCACGGACGAGGTGTACGGATCCATCGCAGAGGGCGCCTGGACCGAGGAGCGGCCACTGCTTCCCAACTCCCCGTACGCCGCGTCCAAGGCAGCGTCCGATCTGATCGCCCGCGCCTACTGGCGTACACACGGGCTGAACGTGTCGATCACCCGCTGCTCGAACAACTACGGCCCCTACCAGCATCCCGAAAAGCTCATACCGCTCTTCGTCACCAACCTTCTCGAGGGCCTGCCCGTGCCGCTGTACGGCGACGGACGCAACGTCCGCGAATGGCTGCACGTCGACGACCACTGCGGCGCGATCGCCCTCGTCCTCGACAAGGGCGGAGCCGGCGAGGTCTACAACATCGGCGGCGGCGAGGAGCAGACGAACCTCCACGTCACCGAACGGCTGCTCGACCTGTGCGGGGCGGAAACCTCCCGCGTCCGCCGGGTGGCCGACCGCAAGGGACACGACCTGCGCTACGCACTCGACTCGACCAAGATCCGCGAAGAGCTCGGCCACCGCCCCCGCGTCTCCTTCGAACGGGGCCTGGCCGACACCGTCGACTGGTACCGCTCCAACCTGGCCTGGTGGAAGGCCGTGAAGTACTCGGGCAAGGACACCGGGCAGCAGTGCCGAGGGGAGATCGCGTCATGAACACCCACAAGGAACTGATTCTCGACGAGACCGTGAAGTACCACATGGACGCCCAGGGGGGAGAGCCCTTCGTCCCGGGCCGCACCGAGATATGGCCCTCGGGCGCGGTCCTCGACGAAAAGGACCGGACCGCACTGGTCGAGGCCGCCCTGGAGATGCGGATAGCCGCAGGTCCCAGTTCACGCAGGTTCGAGTCCCGGTTCGCCCGCAAACTGGGGCGCCGCAAGGCTCATCTCACCAATTCCGGCTCCTCCGCGAACCTCCTGGCCATGACCGCCTTCACCTCGCATCTGCTGGAGGAACGCCGACTGCGGGCGGGAGACGAGGTGATCACGGTCGCGGCAGGCTTCCCCACGACGGTCAATCCGATCCTGCAGAACGGTCTGATTCCGGTCTTCGTCGATGTCGAGCTCGGCACCTACAACACGACAGCGGCCCGAGTGGCCGAGGCGATCGGTCCGCGTACCCGGGCCATCATGATCGCCCACGCCCTGGGCAACCCGTTCGAGGTTGCCGAGATCGCCCAACTCGCCGCGGACAACGACCTGTTCCTGATCGAGGACAACTGCGACGCGGTCGGTTCGACCTACGACGGCCGGCTGACCGGCACCTTCGGTGACATCGCGACCGTCAGCTTCTACCCGGCGCACCACCTGACCATGGGCGAGGGCGGATGCGTACTGACCTCGAACATCGCGCTCGCGCGGATCATGGAGTCACTCCGCGACTGGGGCCGGGACTGCTGGTGCGAGCCCGGCGAGACCGACAAGTGCCTCAAGCGGTTCAAGTACCAGATGGGCACCCTGCCTGAGGGCTACGACCACAAGTACATCTTCTCGCACGTCGGTTACAACCTGAAGGCGACCGACATCCAGGCCGCCCTCGGCCTGACCCAGCTGGACAAGCTCGACGCGTTCTGTGCGGCCCGGCGTCGCAACTGGCGCCGACTGCGTGACGGCCTGGAGGGCACACCGCACCTGATACTGCCGAGGGCGACCGACCGCAGCGACCCGAGCTGGTTCGGGTTCGCGCTGACCGTGGATCCCGAAGCACCCTTCAGCCGTGGGGAGTTGGTGGACTTCCTGGAGACCCGGAAGATCGGCACCCGGCGGCTGTTCGCCGGCAACCTGACACGCCATCCGGCCTACCTCAACCAACCACATCGCATCATCGGTGATCTGACGAACAGTGACATCATCACCGAGCAGACCTTCTGGGTCGGGGTGTATCCGGCACTGACCGAGGAGATGCTCGACTACGTCGCCTCCTCGGTGAACGAGTTCGTGGGGAACCACTCATGACCGCGCGGACCGCGGCCGTCTTCCTGGACGACGGCACCGCCCCCGACCGCGGGCTGAGGCCTCGGCATGACATCGACCTGCCCCACCGCATCGCCCTTTCGGCGGCCACCCGTCAGGGCGTGGGGCCACACACCGAGGATGTCCGCGCCTGGCTCGACGAGCGTCGCCGGTCCCACCGCTTCAAGGTCGAGCGCATCCCGTTCGCCCGGCTCGACAACTGGTCGTTCGACGAGGGCACAGGCAATCTCGGACACGACAGCGGCCGGTTCTTCACCGTCGAGGGCCTGCGCGTCGTCACCTCCGAGGGCCCGCACCAGGAATGGCACCAACCCATCATCAAACAGCCCGAAGTCGGTATTCTCGGCATCCTCGCCAAGGAGTTCGACGGAGTACTGCATTTCCTGATGCAGGCCAAGATGGAGCCGGGCAACCCCAATCTGGTGCAGCTCTCCCCGACCGTCCAGGCCACCCGCAGCAACTACACCAAGGTCCACAAGGGCGGGGCCGTCAAGTACCTGGAGCATTTCACCCACCCGGATCCCGACGGGATCGTCGCCGACGTCCTCCAGTCCGAGCACGGCTCCTGGTTCTTCCGCAAGAGCAACCGGAACATGATCGTCGAGACCTCGGAGGAGATCCCGCCCGACGACGACTTCTGCTGGCTGACCCTCGGCCAGATCGGTGAACTCCTGCACGCGGACAACGTCGTCAACATGGACTCGCGCACCGTACTCTCCTGCGCGCCGTACCCGGACGACCAGCCCGGCGCCCTGCACTCGGACACCGAACTGCTGTCCTGGTTCACCGTCGAACGTTCCCGGCACGACATCCACAGCGAGCTCCTGCCCCTGGCCGGGCTGCCTGGCTGGAACCGCAGCGAGTCGAGCATCGACCATGCGGAGGGCCTCTACTTCAGCGTCGTGGCGGTCCGCGTACAGGCGGAGAGCAGAGAGGTCGCCGGCTGGACGCAGCCGCTGTTCGCACCACGGGGAACCGGCATCACGGCCTTCCTCGTCCGGCGGTTCGGCGGCGTCCCCCATGTCCTGGTGCACGCACGCGTCGAAGGAGGCTTCCTCGACACCGTGGAACTCGGTCCCACGGTCCAGTGCACACCTGCCGTCCACGCACATCTGCCCAGCATGGACCGACCGCCGTTCCTGGACTACGTGCTGGACGCGCCGAGGTCGACTCCTTCCCGAATCCGCTACGAAGCCGTGCACTCGGAAGAGGGCGGCCGGTTCCTCAAAGCCGAGAGCCGCTACTTCATCATCGAGGCCGACGAGGCATCGGCTCCCCTTGTCCCGCCTTCCGGGTACCGGTGGGTCACTCCCGAACAGCTCACCTCTCTGGTCCGCCACAACCACTACGTCAACGTCCAGGCCCGCACCCTGCTCGCCTGCCTCAACGCGAGCGGCATACGCGGCTGACTCGGGGCCCCTCGGAACCGCGCCGCCTGCCGCTCAGGAAATCCGGAGAAGCCATGAAACTCACCGTCTTCGGTGCCACAGGCGGCATCGGCCAGGAGATCGTCCGACAGGCACTCGACGCCGGACACCATGTCACAGCGGTGGTGCGCGACCCCGGCGGACTCACCGTCACCAGCGAGGCCCTGGAGGTGTTCCACGCCGACCTGAGCGACCCGCGGGCGGTGCGCCCCGCGGTGGCCGGCCGGGACGCGGTCCTGTCCGGCCTCGGCCCCCGCAGCCGCAAGGACGCCGGCGTCGCGACCCGGCTCACGCGTACGGTGCTGCGCGCGATGGAGGCAGAGGGCACCCGGCGTCTCCTGGTCACGAGCGCCGCTCCGGTCGGCCCCGAGCCGGCGGCCGACGGCCCCCTGGACCGCGCCGTGCGCCGCATCGTCTCCACCATCCTCAAGGACGTCTACGCCGACCTTCGCGAGATGGAGTCCGAACTGACCCGCAGCGCCACCGACTGGACGGTCGTACGCCCGCCGCGCCTGCGGAACACCCCGCTCACCACCAGGTACCGGACCGTCATCGACGGCTTCCCGCCCAAAGGCCGCTTCATAGCCCGCGCGGACGTGGCCCACGCGATGCTGGCGATGACCGACGCCCAAGAGACCGTGAACCGCGGTGTAGGCGTCGCCCACTGACCGCGGACACTCCCGCCACCCGCCCCGGCCAAGAACCCACCGGCACACGCCTCACCCGCGCCGGGAGCTTCCGTTACGAACACGACGCGGCGCCCGGGCCGCGGGTCCGGCGGACGGCCGTGAACCCAGCGCTCGGTGGTGACGCGGTGTCACGTCGGCGAGTCGACAGGCGTGTCGGAGGTCGCCGAAAAGGATCTGCGCACCCGCAGGACGACGTCGGCGCTCTCGCAGCGGCCGGGAAGCTTCCGGAAGTCCTCCGCGTCCATGCGGGAGCGCAGAAGCGACACGGCCCTGCGGGCGATCGACTCGCGCTGCGGGTCGACGGTGGTCAGCGGCGGTGAGGCGAAGCGGGCCGCCTCGATGTCGTCGAAGCCTGCCAGGGCCACGCCGTGCGGGACGGCGACGTCGCTGTCTCCGACCACCAGGTCATCTACGGCCCGGTGCGCTGCACCGAGTCGAACTACTTCACCTACGTCCTGAACAACCTCGCGGCCGCCCTCAGGGAGAGGCTGACCGAGACGCGGGCGATCACCACCTCGGACAGCGCCCTCAGGTCCTACTTCACCGCCCACCGCGGCGACTTCCCGCACCAGTCCTTCGCCTCGGCACGCGACGAGGTGCGCCAGGCCCACGTCCTCGACCGCTACCAGGCGATGATCGACCGCCTCGAAGGATCGGCCCCGGTCCACGTGCACCACGCGGTCTTCGACGCCGTCCCGGTCAACTGACCCACTCGCCCTGCTGTCCACCGGCCGGCCACCCGTACACGGGTCAGCGCGGCGCACCCGACCACATCCGCGAGACCCGACCGAGTGCCGACCATTCGCCCGAGGAGCAGGGACGCGGCTCGGGCGCGGTCCGCGCCCGAGCCGGTCCTGCCTATTTCGTGCCGCGCAGGTTTCGTGCGGCGCTCCGGTCGAGTCCGGTCGTGGGCTGACGGGTCTGCGTTGTGAGCCGCTTGACGTCGCGGCCGAGCTCTCGGTCACGCGTCTTGCTGTACTCGGCGTACTGCTGTTGCAGGTAGGCGGGCAGGTCCGCCGGCGGCGGGGCGTGGCCGGCTCCGGCGATGGCCGCGATGACGCCGCCGATGCTGCGCGCCCGCTTGGCCTTGCTCCACAGGCTCATGCGACCACCGCCAGACCCGTGTCGTCGTCGCCGTATGTCGTGCCGGGCTCAGGACTGCTGTCGGCCCACCGGGTCGCCTGGGCGAGTGCCAGGTCGAGACCGGCCAGGGCGAGGCGCGGTGCGGGAAGGGAACCGCCGTAGCCACTGTGCTGATGGATCGAGCGGGCGTAGCGGATGGCTTTGTCCTGGGTGCTCTCCACCACCCTGCGGGTCGCTTCGGTGCGGATGCGCGAGCATTCACGGGTCAGTTGGCCGACGAGCCGGGCGGCCTGCCGGACCACGATCTCGTGCCTGGCACGCAGCGCGGTCTCGGTCGACCGGGTGCCGTGCAGTTGGGGGGCGAGCACGTCGAGCGCCTCGGTCACCGTCGAACCGTCCGCGAACTCCGACTGGTAGGACAGGTAGGCCACACCGCTGATCACGAGGGCGAACAGTGCGGCCATGACGGCGGTCAGGAAGCTCTGGTCGGAGGGACCGTCGAGAACGATCCGCCAGGCCATGGCCGCGCCGAGGGACACGGCGATGAGAGCGCACAGGAGGAGTTCGGCCATGAGGGTCTTCGCCCCGCCCCTGGAGAAGTCCCACCCGCCGTGCGCGGCACGGTGCTCGCGATGACGTCTGCCGAACAGCTTCATGGCCAGCGCTACACCGAGCGTGCCCAGCAGCCCGAACAGCAACGCGGTGACGGCCTTGAGGACGCCGTCGGAGGTCAGCCAGAACCGGCGCAGGTCCACGTTGAGGAACTTGGCCATCAAGAAGGTCAGGATGACGACGTCGAGCACGAGAAGCGCCAACAGGACCTTCTTGACACGGGCGGAGACCCGCCGGTGCGCCAGGGAACCGGCCTGTTCCTGTTCCTCGACGAGTGCCGACCACTCGGCGTGGCGTCCATGGGCCTCGGCCGTGGTGTACGACTCGCCGTGCGGGCCCACGTAGCGGCGCTCTCGCAGGGAGTCGATCTGGTGGTCGATGAACTGGGCCTCGGCGTGCAGGCCCTTGATCGTCGCGACCGCCGGTTCGACGGCCCGGGCCGCCTCCGTCCTGGCCCAGGCGTCAGCGCGGCGCTCGGCGGCCCTGCGCAGGCTGTCCTCGGAGTTGGTCCACTCCCCGGCCGGGCGATCGCGCCCGATCCGTCGCGCCTCACTGACCAGTTCATGGCAGCGGACGATCTTCGTGAACGGCATGGGTCCCAGCCCCAGGGCGGAGGTGAGGGTCTGTACGCCCGGGATGCCGACGCGTCCGCGCGAGACGCGGTCCGCTCCCTGAGCGGTGCCGTCGTGGTGTGCGGTCCTGTCGTGGTGTGCGGTGCTGTCGTGAGTCATGACGGGTCGGGTCCTTCTTTCGTGGTGACGGTGATTTCGACCCGCCGGTTCCGGCGGGCCAACGGCTCGGCGAAGACGCCACCGGGCATGTTGTCGACGACGGGTCTGGTGGAGCCGACCCCCTCGACCGGGCCGATGAGACCGGGGTCCACGCCCAGGCTCACCAGCCGGTCGCGCACGGCACTCGCCCGCGCCGCGGACAGGGGGAAGCCGCTCGCCCCGCTGCCCACCTGGGCGGTGTGGCCGGTGATCCGCACGACGCGGCCGGCGGGGCAGCCCCTGAGGCTGTTCGCGACCGGCTTGAGGTAGCGGTCCGCGCCGGGGAGAAGAGTCGCGTCGTCCGAGGCGAAGGAGACCGACTCCGGAACGACGAAGGTGCCCGTGCAGGAGGTGGGGGTCGCGGCTACCGGCACCACCGGGACGGGCCGGTCCGACGCCGAGGGGAGCAGCGGGACGTCGTCTCCGCGCACCGTGCAGGACGCGGCCCCGGAGGCCACGCACACCGCTCGCCACAGCGCGGTGATCCGCTTGGCCGCCGGCAGCGGCAGACCCGGCTGCGTGCCGTAGGCGATGCCCAGGCCGACGAACTCGACGTGCCTGCCGCTCCCGTCGGGAACGAGTCCACGGCCGCGCAGCTCGCGTACCGCGGCGGCGACATCGACATTCCAGCCGAGGGTGCGCACGTCCAGCGGATCGACGGTCTGGACACCGGACGACACGAGGACGATCGTGCCTCCGGCCGGGGTCGACCGGAGGGCTCGGCGGTACGTGCCGAGCAGGTCCAGCCCGTCCGCGTCCGGCGTGTTCACGGTCAGCGCCGAGCGCAGCCGCGCCACCCTCTCCAGGACCTTCTTCCTCGCGGTGCCCGGGTCCTGTTCGACCTCCGACTCGTCGCGCATCGGCGTCAGATCGACCTCGGCCACCTCCGGGTCGGTGGACACGACCACGGAGACCGTCCCGTCCCCCGGATCGGCCGCGCCCAGGGCGTGGCGCACCGCGAGGTCTTCCAGGATCGGGGCCCACGGCGCCGGTTCCGCCATGCTGCCGGTGACGGCGATGGTCAACGGGGCAGAGGCCGGCACGGACCCGCACGCGGTGAGGACGCACCCCGCCAGGCCGGACAGGGCCAGGGCTGGGATCAGCGACAGAGCACGCCGTGCGCGGGCCGCGTACGGCCTTGTGCGGGAGGCCGTCACGCGGCACCTCCCCGACGCGCTACGGAGGTCAGGTGCCAGCCGCCCGAGCAGTGCCGGCAGCGGTAGGCACGCACCACCGTCCACTCGGCGCGCACACCGTCGCGCTCGGCTCGCGCCCTGGACGCCCGCGCCGCCACCAGGAGCAGCCTGGCGTCCTTGCGTTCGCCGAGTCGCCGCTTGCCCGTCTCGGCACAGACCGGCCAGTTCCGCCGGGGCCTGCGTCGTCCTCGTGTGATGGCCATGGATTCCTCCGTCGCCGCTCGGGACGTGGGGCCGGCCGTAGACCGTGCCCCACCGTGACGAAAGGAATAGCGGGCGGCCTTCGAGCCGCCTCGTGGAAATCACGAGTCGACCGGTTCCGGGCCCGGTGGTGGTGGGGGGGGTCACAAAAAGCACGACCCCCGGCGAGACCGCTGTTCCACACTGAGAGCACCAAGGCCCGACAGACGTCACGGGGGTACATGGGATGTCGCTGTCCCAGCAAGAAGACCGGTTGTCGCTCGTCGACTTCCTGCCCGCTCCGAACCGGCCCGCGAATCCCTGGGCGCAGATCGTGCGGGACCTGCGGGCTCCGGCCCCGATGAGCCACTGGTCGACCCGGGTGACAGCGGCTCGCATCCACCGCTACGACCGTCTCAGGCCGTTCGCGACCCGCGGGTTCCTGCTGGTGGTGCTCGCCGTGCTGCTCGTACTCGCCGACGACGTCCGGCCTGCCGCATGGGTCCTGTTGTCCGTGGGTGTCACGCAGACGCTCCTGGAGATCCACCTCGACGGCCAGGCGCACGGCGGCAAGAGGGCACGGTTCGCCCTCACCCGGCAGCTGCTCGCCTGGCAGGACAACTGGCAGTGGGAGCGCACGCTGCTCAACGCCACCGGGTTGCTGGGTGGGATCGCCGTGCCGGCGAACGTCGTCGCCGTCCTGTTCCTCACCGGCCCGGGCGACCCCGGCTGGGTCAAGGTCGCCGCCCTCACGGTGGCGCTCGCGTACGCCAACTCAGGGATCTACCACGTGCTCACGGACGGCACCTACTACTCGGCCAACCAGAGCCTGCCCCGGATCCTGGTGACGCTGCGGGCGTACGGCTGGCTGCTGGTCACCGGGGTGCTGGCCCTCGTCGTGGGCCTGTCCGTACACCTGGGCCGGTGGCACCCGGACATGGTTCCGCTGGCATGGGTGGCGTGCGCGCTGCCGTACGCGGTCGGCCTGAAGATGCGCGACTACGACCGCTGCCTGCGCGCCAGTGGCGAAGAGGCCGCCGTCGCGATGACCGAGGCTCGCAGTCGGCTGGCGCAGGACTTCCACGACACGCTCAACGCGGTCCGCTCGCTGAGCAGAGCACTGGCTCGCGACGACTCCGTCCGCCCTGAGCACAAGATCGATGCCGCCGACCTCGCGCCGAAGCTCACCCTGGTCAAGGAGATGGTCGACGAGTACGCCTGGGAGGCCCAGGGCCGGGAGATCACCTTGGAAGGGATCGTCGAACAACTCGGGCGCGACCACTCCCTGCGCGTCACCGCCGAGTTCCGCCTCGGCGAACTGCGCCCGGAGAACCGGGAGCTCGTACGCCAGTTGATCACCACGGTCGTCGCGAACGCCGCCCAGGCGATGACGCGCCTCGAGATCCACGATCGGCCGGTCTCGGTGTCCGGACAGGTCTCGGACGGAATGATCCACCTGAGCATCCGGGACCCGCTGCCGCTGATCCCAGCCGCCGCGTGGTGTCCCGATGGCAGCACACTGGCGGTCATGCGAGACCGGCTGCGCCGACTCGGCGGTGACATGACTCAGGCCGAGGTGGTCGGGGGGAAGGAAATTCGCGGCGTATGGGGTGTCCGTCCGCCGAGGCTCAAGAGGGGGTCCACACGATGACGTTGGAATATCTCCTGGTCGACGACCAGGGCAAGCGCAGCCGGGTGTTCGACCGGCAGGTGTCCGTACCCGGCGAGCTCGAGTTCACGATGGTGGACGACCCGGAGCTGCTGCTGGACCTGAGCCCGGAGGACCTGGCGGAGTTCGACGGCGCGATCGTCGACTTCCACCTGAACACCTCGTCCAGCCCCGGCTACCGCCCGCTGACGATCACCGATCCCGCCCTGTACGACAAGCCGGTCGAGGTGCGCACAGGCATGGGCGTGATGCTGTACCTGAAGCAGCACGCGCCGCTGATGAACGTGTACGGCATGACCGAACTGCCGCACGGTCACGCGCAGTTGTTCCTGGCCGCAGCTTCCGTCTGGCTGGGCGCCGAGCCGCTGAACGTGGACGAGTCGCCGGAGATCCTGCGCCGGGTCCTTCTCGACGCCGACGGGGAACAGGCGCACCTCCAGGCGTCCCACCGGCAGATGCGTGACTCGGCCGAGCCCTTCCGCCGGCTGATGGACAGCTGTCTGAGCCGTCGGCACCTGACGGAGACCTACGACTGGCTGCGCTGCTACCGCGAGTGCAACGGCCCCAGGGCGCACACGCAGGTCTCGGGTGCCGTCGGTCGCCTGCTGGGACTACGGATCCGGGTCGACCCGGAGAAGACGTTCTTCCCGATGATGACGCAGTGGCAGAACGACCTCGATGCATTCGTGCGGGCCTGGGGCAAGGACACGTCGGACTGGCCGGACCTCTCGACAGGCGTCTCCGCGAAGACCTGGGCGGAACGCAATCCCGTGCTGGACTACGTGAAACCGGGCGCGTACGACACTTTCTTCAACTCCGCCGATGTGCGGGCCGCGTTGACGTACTACCGCAACCTCGCGCCGGAGAGTGAACTCCTGTGACACCCCTCCCCATGACAGCCCCCGCATGGCGGGCCGTACGAGTGGACACCGACGCCACCGGCCGACCGGGCGGTGAGATCCTGCTCGGCGTCGTGGACGGTCGGCACGACAGCGACGACCCCACGTTCGTGGTCGCGCAGGGTTTCCTGGCGTTCGTGGAACCGTTCGAGATGCAGCGATTCCAGATGATCGCCACGATGCTGCGCGCGCGGCTCGTGGTCGTGGAGACGCCGGGCGCCGGATTCGCCTCCTCACGGTTGCTTCCCGAAGAGCGACGCGCGTTGTCGCGGGGCGACTTCACGGTGGCGGCGCGGCGGATGCTGCGGGCGGCCACCGAAGTCATCGCCTTCGACGGGTGCGCCGGTGCGACGGGCGTGCTGGGCTACTCCCTCGGGGCCTCCTTCGCCGCTGCCATGGCCGCCGTCTCCGGCACCGCCGAGACGGGCCCGCCGATGGAGACCGTCGTGCTGGTCGAACCGGTCGCCGTCCAGAGGTGGAGCGCCGCGGCCCTCTTGTCGGCCGTGCGTCGCGAGAACCGTCTGATCGGGGACCACCTGGCAGAGACGGCCACGGTGGCCGGCGCCGTCCCGCCTCTGGAAGCCCGCCCGGGAGAGACGCCGAACACCCGGCGCCGTGTCGACCTGCTGCTCCTCGCGAACGCGCTGCGCGCCGGTCGTCTTCCCGACGACCTCCGCGCCGCCACGCGACGCCCGTCCCCAAGGACGCGCCGCCTGGTCGTGGTCCGCGGAGAGCAGAGCTCCCTGTCACCGCGACAGGCGGTGCGAGAGCTGGTGACGTCCGCCGAGGGGGAAGGCATCGGGGTCAGTCTCCTGAACGTCCCGGGCCCGCACGCCTTCTGGCACTCGCTCCCGGCCGTCGGCTCCGCCATGACGACCCTGGCACACACATTGGGGACGTCGCCCTCGTGACCTCTTCACCGACCGGACCGGGCCGGACCGTCGCACGGCTCCGAGGAACCGGCGCTACCGTGCTCGCACTCGGCGTGATCTGCCAGTTCGTACAGCGAACGGACCCGACCCCCTCACTGCTGTACTTCACGGTCGACTCGGCGGTGCTGGCCGCGACCGTGCTGACCTGGCAACTGGTGCGCGGGCCGTTCGACAGCGCCTGGGGCGACCGGGTCCGTGGTGCCGCCGTGGTCGGGGTGGTGCTGTCCTCACTGATCTACATGACGGTGATCGCACCGAGCAGTCCGTCAGGCACCTGGTTCGGCGCTCATGACGACGCGTGGGCACGCACGGCGACGGTCCTCCTTCACGGGGCAGCACCGGTCCTGGTGGTCGCGGAGTTCCTGTCCACCCCCTACGCTCTCGCCGCCACCTGGCGCGAGGCCACCCTGCTCGCCTGGTGGCCCACTGCCTATCTGACCGTCGTGGGCACCCTCGCCTGGTCGGGCGCCGCGACGATGCCCTATCTCTTCCTGCGTCCCTCGCAGTTCGGCGCAGCCCCCGTCGCGGCGGCTGTGGCCGTGCTGTACGCCATCGTCGTCGCGCTCGGAGTGGCCCTGACAGCGACTCATCGCGCGGTCCGTCGGCGCCACCACACCATGGAGATCCGGTAACAGGACCTCGTCATCGCCGGCCATCACGGATCGTGAACGCTCCGTCGCCCCTGGGCGCGTGGCCGGAGCGGTGGTGTCAGGTCACGGTGAGGGTGCCTTTCATGGTCGGGTGGATGGTGCAGATGTAGGAGTAGCTGCCGGACGTGGACGGGGCGGTGAAGGTGACTGTCGCGCCGCCCTTGATGTTGCCTGTGTCGAACGCCTTGCCGCCGGTGGCGGTCACGGTGTGGGTGGCCGAGTCCCGGTTCTCGACGGTGACCTTCGCCCCGGGGCGTACCTCAAGGTTCGCCGGGCTGAAGGCGAAGTTCTCGATCACGATGTGCGCCGTACCGGAGCCGGAGCTGGTCGCGGCGGACGAGGCGCTGGTGGTGGCGGGAGCGGTGCTGTTGCCGCCGTTCGAGCAGCCGGCCAGGGCGAGCAGGGCGCAGGCTCCGCCCACTCGCAGGGCGGTGCGGCCCCGGTGCGGATAGGTGAGTGACATTCGGGGCGTACCTTTCGGACGAGGGCTGCTGTGGTCCGGGCACGGCTGGAGCTCGGCCGTCCTCCTCACGTTCACCGTCGCCGGCGACGCTCGGCACGGCGGTAGGGCCATCCGCCCCGCCGGCTCACCTGAACGGGTCCCTCGCAGCGTCGCGGGGCCCGAAGAAAGCTCGGGTCGCTCGGGTCGCACAGGCCGCACGGGGAGCTGCTCCGTGGCCGGAGGTCACGTGAGTGCGGTGCCCTGGACCAGGAGCAGTGCCAGATCCACCGCCGCCACGGCGACCGTTCCGGCGAACGGCGCCTTGCGCCAGTACCGGCCGAGGACCAGCCCGACGAGCGCCGTCAAAGGTGTCGCCGCCAGTGCGGCCAGTCCCGCTGGGCCGGGCGGCCCCGCCGGGCCCAGCACCAGTACCGCCGTTGCCGCGACCAGCGGGACCGGCAGCAGCCGCCGGGTGGCGGTGACGCCCAGCCGCTGCGGTAGTCCGCGCACCCCGGCCGCCAGATCCGCTCCGATGTCGGGGAGCACATCGCCCAGGTGCGCCGCCACGCCGAGCAGCGCGCCCGCTGTGATGACCCACCAGGAAGGCCATGGACGGCCGGGGAGGCTCAGTGCGACGACTGCGGGGAGGCTCGCGAATCCCAGTACGTACGGGAGCCAGGACAGCACCGTCGCCTTGAGCCGCAGGTTGTACGCCCAGGCGCCCGCCACCGCGGTGAGATGCGCCGTACCCGCGAGCGGCCCGCAGGCCAGGGACAGCGGCACACACAGGACGAGTGCGGTGAACGCCGCCGCCCACACCGCGGTCCGGTTCACCGCGCCGTCGGCCACCGGTTTCCCACGCCGGCCGGCAGCGGCATCGCGCCGTGCGTCGAACGCGTCGTTGCACCATCCCACGGACAGCTGTCCGGACAGTACGGCCGCTCCGATCAGCACACAACGGCCGCCGCTGTGCCCGGCGCTGACGGCGAGTGCGGTACTGAGGACGGTGACGGCGGCCACCGGCCCGGGATGGCAGGACAGGGCCAGAGCGAGCGCGGTTCGGGGCCGCCATACGGCCTCCCCGCGGACTTGCGGTTCCTCGACGGTGCCCACCGGCCGATCGTAGGCGGGCTGGACCGGGTGTCGTGGCAGCCGGACGGGCGACTTCCGGTGTCGCAGCCCATACGGCGGGCATGGATGAGTGGCATGAGACCCCCGAGGCGGGAACTGAGTTGACCCGGATCGCTGCCGTCCACGGCGCGTTGGCACCGCACCGCCACACCCAGCGCGAGATCACCGACATGGTCGCCCGGACCTGCCTGCCACCCGGCGCCGACCGCCGTGTGCTGGACCGGTTGCACCGCAACGCACGGGTGAACGAGCGCCATATGGTGCTGCCCCTCGACCGGTACCCCGAACTCGACGGTCTGGGCGCCGCGAACGACGTCTTCATCAAGGCGGCCACCGAACTGGGCGGCGAGGCGGTACGCGGTGCGCTGCGGACCGCGGGGCTCAGGCCGTCCGACGTGGACCTGTTGATGTTCACCTCGGTCACGGGTGTCGCCGCGCCGTCCATCGACGCCCGGCTCGTCGGACGCCTCGGACTGCGCCCCGACGTCAAACGACTGCCCGTCTTCGGCCTGGGCTGTGTCGCGGGCGCCGCCGGGATCGCACGGCTGCACGACTATCTGCTCGGATGGCCCGACCAGGTGGCCGTCCTGCTGTCGGTCGAACTGTGCTCGCTCACCTTCCAGCGCGGTGACGCGTCACTCGCCAACATGGTGGCCACCGGGCTGTTCGGCGACGGGGCCGCGGCGGTGGTCGCCGTCGGCGGTCGGCGGGCGTCGCAGGGCGGCGGGCACGGCGGCTGTCCCGAGGTCGTCGCCACCCGCAGCCGTATGTACCCGGACACCGAGAACGTCATGGGCTGGGACATCAGCGGCTCCGGCTTCCGGGTCGTCCTCGATCCGGCCGTACCCGACGTCGTGCGCCGGTATCTCCGTGACGACGTGCACGGTTTCCTGGAGGAGCACGGCCTCAAGCCGAAGGACGTGGCCGCCTGGGTGTGCCATCCCGGCGGCCCCAAGGTGCTGGAGACCGTCGCCGACGTACTCGCGCTGCCCGAAGGCGCCCTCGACATCACCTGGCGATCACTGGCCGAGGTGGGGAACCTGTCCTCCTCCTCGGTGCTGCACGTCCTGCGGGACACCATGGCCCGCCGCCGGCCCGAACCGGGAACCCCCGGACTGATCATGGCCATGGGACCCGGTTTCTGCTGCGAACTCGTCCTGCTGCGCTGGTAGTCCGGAGGACACATGATCTGGTACACGGCTCTGGTACTGGCCGTCGCGGGCGAGCGCGTCGCCGAACTCGTCGTGGCGCTGCGCAACACCCGCTGGAGCACGGCCCGCGGCGGTACGGAGGCCGGCCGCGGGCACTATCCGGCGATGGTGGCGCTGCACACCGGTCTGCTGGCCGGCTGCCTCGCCGAAGTCCGGCTGGCCGACAGGCCGTTCCTGCCGCTCCTCGGCTGGACGATGCTGGGTGTGGTCGTTGCTGCCCAGGCGCTGCGGTGGTGGTGCATCCGTACCCTGGGGCGGCGGTGGAACACCCGCGTGATCGTCGTTCCCGGCCTGCCTCTCGTCGACGGCGGGCCCTACCGGTGGCTGCGCCATCCCAACTACGTCGCGGTCGTGGCCGAGGGGCTGGCGCTGCCGCTGGTGCACGGAGCATGGGTGACCGCCGCGGTCTTCACCGTGCTCAACGCCGCCCTTCTGGTGATCCGTATCCGCTGCGAGGACGCGGCGCTGGCCGCCGCCGCCCCGGCGGGAGCACGGACGTGATCGACATCCTCGTGGCGGGTGGCGGGCCCGCCGGTCTGGCCACGGCGATCCATGCCGCCCTGGCGGGAATGGAAGCCGTCGTGGTCGAACCGCGGGCCACGCCCGTCGACAAGGCATGCGGCGAGGGCATCATGCCCACCGGTGTGGCGGCACTCCGCTCGCTGGGTGTCGCGGTGTCCGGCCGTGATCTGCGCGGTATCCGCTACCTCGACGGTGACCGCAGCGCCGAGGCGGCGTTCCGGGACCGGCCCGGGCGCGGTGTTCGGCGGACGGAACTCCACGCGGCCCTGCACCGGCGGGCCATCGATCTCGGCGTTCGGATCGTGCCCGGCAAGGTCGGCGAGATCCGGCAGAGCGCCGGGAGTGTCACCGCCGCGAACCTGACGGCGCGGTGGCTGGTCGCCGCGGACGGCCTGCACTCCCCGCTGCGCCGCGCACTCGGCCTCGACCTGCCCGTCCGGGCGCCCCGCCGCTACGGTCTGCGCCGGCACTACCGCATCGCCCCGTGGACCGACTTCGTCGAGGTCCACTGGTCCCGCCGCGGCGAGGCGTATGTCACCCCGCTCGGCGACGAACTGGTGGGCATCGCCGTACTCAGCCACGACCGCCGCCCGTACGACGAGCACCTCGCGGCGTTCCCGGCGCTGGCCTCCGTCCTCCGGGCGCCCCAGGTGGGCACCGTGCGCGGCGCCGGTCCGCTCCGCCGCCGGGCCAGGAGCCCGCGGGCCGGCCGGGTGCTGCTCGTGGGCGATGCGGCGGGATATGTGGACGCGCTGACCGGTGAGGGAATCGCCCTCGCCCTGGCGACGGCCGCGGCCGCCGTGCACTGCCTCAAGGACGGCCGCCCGCACGACTACCCGGCGACCTGGGCCCGGCTGACGAGGCGTCACCGGCTGCTCACCGAGACCCTGCTGCGGGCGGCACGGTACCCCGCCACGGCCCGACTGGTCGTCCCTGCGGCCTGCCGCGCCCCGTCGGCGTTCACCGCGGCGGTGCACGCCCTGCAGTAGGCGGATCGGGGCCTGCTGCGACAACGTCCGCCGGCGCTCAGCCGGTTCTCTCCCCGAGGCCGGCGCCGCGTGGTGCGGTCGACAGCCACAGGCACAGCAGGAGCGGAGGCAGGGCGGCCAGGGTACTGAGGATCTGCCAGCCCAGGGTGGTGAACAGGTACCCGGAGACGAAGGAGGAGGCGGTGACGAAGATTCCGGTGCCGCCCTCCACGGCGGACTGGACGCGACCGCCCGCGTGCGGCGGGTAGCAGCGTACGACGAAGGTGCTGCCCGCCACGTAGAGGAAGTTCCATCCCACGCCGATCAGGCCCAGCGCGACGACGAACGCGGCAACGCCGGTATGGACCGCGCCCACCAGCGCCCCGGTCGCCAGCAAGCCCGCGCCGAGGACGGCATTGCGGCGCGGGCCCAGAGCGGTGTTGAGCCAGCCGCTGAAGAGGGAGGGCGCGAACATGCCCACCATATGGGCCTGGATGACGAAGGCCCCCGCGCTCTCCGAGTGGCCCGCGTGCCGGCTGCCCAGCGGGCCCGCCGACATGAGCAGGGTCATCACGCAGCCTCCCACGGTGAGGATGGCGAACGCGGTGCGGAACTGGCGGGTACGCGCCGCGGCCCGGATGCGTACGGGCGGGGGCAGGGGCTGCTGCCCTTCTCCCGCCGGTCCGGTCCGTACCGCGAGCACGGGCGGAATCACGGCAGCGGCGAGCACGGAGACCAGCAGATAGGAACCCGCGTACTCGGTGTCCAGCAGTCCGGCACAGGCCGTCGCCGCCCACGGCCCGAGGAAGGCCGCCAGCACCCCGCCGCACAGCAGGACGGAAACCGCCCGCTCCCGGCCCTCTCGGGGGACGGAGTCCGCGGCGAGGTAGCGGAAGTAGCCTCCCGTGGCCTTGTACAGACCCACCAGCGCGGTGCCCAGGCAGAGTACGGAGAAATCGCCGGACCGGATCCCCGCCACGGACACCAGTCCGCCGGCCACCGCGGTGGCCGCGCCCCCGGCCGCCACCCTGCGCTGGCCGAACCGGTCGCTGAGCAGCCCGGCCGAGAAGTTGGCGATCATGGCTGCCGCGCCCATGAGGGTGATCGGCAGAGTGGCGAGCACCGGGGTCGGGGCCAGCCGCAGGCCCACCACCGCGGTGAGGGTCAGGTCGATCCCCATCCCCATGTAGAAGAGGAACTGACAGACCGTCAGCAATGTGAGGTTACGCCGTCCGGCGGCGGCCTCCCTCGCGGACGGATCCTTCACGGGGGCTGCCGGAGGTTCCTGCGGCATGGTTTCGCGGTCCACCGGACCTGGTTCTCCCCTCGGTGGGCGGTCAGGGCTGTGGCGTGCCGGACGGTTGGCGGCGGCCCCAGTCCGCCGTCTCCGGCCAGGTGCGCCGCACCCGGCCGACGCAGTGGTCCCAGTAGGAGCGCACCGCGAGGTCCCCATAGATGAACTCGCGTTTCGCCAGCACGTCGGTCGGGGTCGACGTGTGGTAACCGCCAGGTACCCGTTCCGCCATCAGCTGGAGCCGGCAGGCACGCTCCAGGGTGTGGGCGTGCACGGTGGCGTGCCGGACGGATCTGCCGACGACCACGCCGCCGTGGTTGCGCAGCAGGACGGCCGGGTCACCGCCGAGTGCGTCGGCGACACCCCGCGCGGTCACCATGTCGAGGATGGTGTTGCTGGTCATCGTGAACCGGCCGAGGCGCTGCTCGAAATAGGCGCCCTCGTGGGAGACGGGGCGCAGCGGCAGGTCGGTGGCTCCGAAGACCAGGGTGTGCGGGGCGTGGCTGTGGACCACGCCGTTCACGTCCGGGCGTGCCGCGTAGACCGCCTGGTGCAGGGGGAGTTCGGGCGGGGCCAGCGGCGGGGCGGGGACATCGGGGTCCAGCGGTGCGACCACCACGTCCTCGGGGGTGCACTCGTCGAAGCCCTTGAGGGCCCCCTTGATGAGCATGTAGTGCGCGCCGGGGACGCGGGCCGAGACCTGCCCCTGGTTGAAGTCGTCGTGTCCGCCGAGCGACAGCGAGCGGGAGGCCAGCGCCACCTGGACGCGCAGTCCGAGGGCGACGGGCGGCAGCAGGGCCTCGTCGAGCCGTGCGGTCATCGGCTGCCCTGGGCGGTCACGCCCTGCCCGTCGAGGTACTGGACCAGGCCGTCGACCGAACCGAGGAACGCGGTGTCCTCCTCCAGGTCGATGTAGACGCCGAACTCGTTCTCCAGGGCGTCGATCAGCCGCAGGTACGACAGGGAGGTCAGGCCCAGTTCGGTGAGGGTGCGGCCCTCCGCGAGGGCGGCGTCCTGGCTCACCGCGCCTTCGCTGGCCTCGGCGACGAGTCCGGCGATGCGCTGGAGGAGGTGCGGGGAAGGGGGCATCGGTTCTCCTACAGGTGGTCGGGGTGGTGGTCGGGGTGCGGCGGCCAGGGCCGGACCGGTGCGGCGGGGTCCGCGCTCAGGCGGGCTCCGGCGGATGCGGATGCCCTCCCGGACGTGGGCTCGTCACGGGGTGCGCGCAGCAGGTCGCTGAGGAGGGCCTCGGCGGCGCCCAGTCGCGGTTTGCCCGCGCCGCCACGCGGCATGCGAGGCACGGTGAAGATCCGTTCGGGCACCTTGTACGGCGCGAGCAGGCCGAGGCAACGGGCCCGCAGCTCCTCCTCGGTGATGCCGACGGTGCCGGTGACCAGCGCGGCCAGCATCGGGTCCCCGTTCCTCTTGACCGTCGCGAGCACCAGGGCGTCGGACGCCCCGCACCGGCCGAGCGCCTGCTGGACCTCGGCCGGGTCGATCTTCCGACCGCCGATGTTGATGCCCTTGCCCGACCGGCCACGCAGTACCAGCCGGCCCTCCTCGATCAGGCCCTCGTCCCCGGTCAGGTAGAAGCCGTCCGCGTCCAGACGGCTCTCCAGCAGGCCCGGCGCGTTGAGGTAGCGCGATCCCATCGACCCGCTGCGAACCCGGACCGCCGTGGCGCCGTGGTCCGGTGCTCCGAAGGTGAACTCGACCCCGGCCAGCGGGTATCCCAGTCCGCGTCCGGGGGCGGGAGCCGGGTCGTAGGTGAGGGGCCCCGCCTCGGCCACCCCGTAGTAGTCGTTGACGGCGAGGCCGTGGCGGCGGCGCAGTTCCTCAGCGGTCCCGGGGGAGAGCGGTGCCGCGGAGGAGATCGCGGAGCGCAGCCCGGCCAGTTCGGGGACGGGCTGCTCCCGGCGCAGCAACGACTCGTACAGGGCGGGGAAGCCGGTCAGGCGGGTGGGTTCGACCTGCCGCAGGAAGCGGGCGACGTGTCCGGCGCTGGGGAGCCCCGAAGGCACCCACAGGGCCGCGCCCGCGAGGAAGGAGGCCAGCAGCGAGGTGTTGAAGGCCAGGCCGTTGAAGAGTCCGGCGAAGCACAGCACCCGCTCCCCCGCGCCCATCTCGGTCGCCTCCCTCCAGGCGCGCGCGGCCGTCAGCACGGCGGTGCCGGAGAACTCGATGCAGCGGGGGGACCCGGTGGAGCCGGAGGTGAAGCGGCAGACTTCGGTGGTGTCGAGCAGGGCAGGGCGGTCGGGGACGGCGGGCAGCGCGGTCAGCCGCATGCCGCCGATCCGTGTGGTGGCGGTGACGGGCAGTCCGGCTGGCAGCGGACGGTCGCTGACGAACAGGTCGATGCCGCAGTCGGTGGCGATGACGGCCAGTTCGGCCGCGCCGAGGGCCGGGTCGAGGAGCAGGGGCACCATGCCCGCGCGCAGCAGTCCGGCGTATGCCATCACGTAGGCGGCGGAGTTGGCCGCGTGGATGCCGGCCCGGACCCTGCCGTCGGCTGGCGCTCCCGGGCCGCGGGGGGTGTCCGAGCGCCACCACTCGTCGACCGCCTTGCCGAAGTCGGCCGCGGAATCGAGGAGTTCGCGGTAGGTCAGGACTCCGCCCGCGTCGCCGACCGCGGGGGCGTCGGCGTGCTGGGCCGTGAGTTCGGTGAGGACGTCGTTCAGCAGCCGCATCAGGTGGTCCGCCTCCACTGGGTTCCGCGCCGAGCGGGCTCATTCTCCGTGCGCATGCGCGACCGCCAATCGGTCGATCTTGCTCCCGGTCCCCGCCGCGACACCCAGCGCCATCAGGTAGACCACTTCCTCGTCGTCCCCGAGACCTGCCACGGTCCGCAGCGTGCGGGCATCGAATCCGCCCACCGCCGTCACCGCGACGTCGTTGCGGGCCGCGCCCAGATAGATCAGGTGGGCGGCGGCCGAGGCACGGAAGAGGGCGTCACGGACCTCCTGCGGCCGGCCGGTGCGCAGCAGCCGTCCGATGCGCAGGTGGAACGCGACGAGGGCCTGCGCCCCTCCGATGTGCCGCTGACCGCGGCAGAGCCGGGTGATCACGGCCGGGTCGTCGATCGCGTCGTCGACGGTGAACCGTACGTCGCCGCCCGGCAGGCGCCGGGCGCAGGCGTCGGCGATCGGCCCAGGCCCGGTCAGGATGCTGACCCCGACGCCGCCCTGCCGCCCGCCGGCCGCGTCGGGCAGGTCGGTGGGGAGGGCGGTGAGCAGGGCCTCGACGGCTGCGGCGACCGTGCCGGCAGGCTGTTCCTGCCGCTCGAACCGCTTGCACGAGTGGCGCAGTCGGGTCAGCAGCCGCCATTCGTGGCGCCCGATCCGGCCCAGGCCGCCCGGCCCGTCGCCGACCGCCACCACAGGGGCGCAGGTGACGGGCAGCGGCAGGTCACCTCCGCTTCGCAGGGCCTCGGGTATCTGCGACCAGCAGAACCGCTCCATCGACTCGGATGTGTCACGCCGGGGCGGCGGTGCGAGGTTCACTGAGGTGTCCCGCACCGCGTGGTCCCGGCGGGCGGGCCCGACGGACACCACGGAGTGCACCTCCCGGTAGGGCAGAAAGGGATCCAGACAGGCGCTGATCCGGCGTCGCGGGACGCGCAGGCGCAGCACGGCGGGCCCCTGCCCCAGCGCCGTGCCCAACAGGCTGGTGGCGGCGTGCCCGGCGTCGAGCTGGGTGTAGAGGTGACCGCGGGGGCCGTACTTGCGCATGGACAGCCAGGGCCGGGCGAGGACCACGACGTGGTCGGCGCCGTCGATGCCGCAGCCCTCGTCGAGCGCGGCCCCCAGTTCGCGGGCCGCCGGAGCGGACAGGGGCAGCTCCGTGCACCCGTCGCGGCCCAGGTCGGCCTTGAGCAGCCGGCGGGCGGGTCCGGACCCGCCTACGACCACCACGTCGTAGGGGTAGAGGGCTCCCGCCGAGGGGACGCTGCGCCCTCCGTCGTCCCCGGGGCCGCACAGGGCTTCCCGCACGAGTCCGAGGACGCGTGCCGCGCGGGCGTCCCACAAGGGGGCCAGGCGTTCCTGCGGCGCTGGGTCCAGGGTGATCATCCTCAGCCAGTCGGCGCCGAACGTGTCGTCCCCCCGGCCGGAGGGACGCGGGCCGGTGCTCTGGGGCACCCGTTCCCGTTTGCTCACCACGTGTCCCCTCGCCGCCGCGTGCGGTTCACGGCTGCCAACGTAGTCACCGCTCGCACGGGGTGGCGGCAGATGCGGGGGCAGATACGGACCGCCCGGCGGGGTACCGGTGCGCTCCGGGCCGGGGGCGGCGGTGCCGTCCGTCACAGCCCCTCCCCGAGCGTGCCGATCCGGATCGATCCACCCTTGTCGTGCACCCGGCGTAGCACGGCGTCGATGCCCGGTAGCAGCCGGCCCGTGAGCTCCGGTGCCACGTACCGGGTATCGGCGCGCAGCGCGAACTGGAGCACGCGCTGTCCGCCCACCACCGCGATCGCGCAGCGTCCGCCCTGGTAGGGCCAGTGGGGCAGGTCGTGCAGGCAGTGGTCACGGCCCGGGTCCGGCTCGGCCGGATGGTCGAGGACCGGGGGGAAGTCGGCCGCCCGGATGTCGTTGAAGGTGTAGGTGGTGCCGAGCACCTCGTCCAGCGACCGTCCGGTGGCCGTCAGTGCCTGCGCCAGGCCGGCGGGCGCCCACAGGGCGCTGTTGTAGGCGCTCATGGCGCGGCGCGCGACGTGCCGCACGGTGTCGTCGAAGCCGCTGTCGGAATCGAGCCGTGCGGTGAGGGGGCCGAACTGGGCGAGGACGCCCACGTAGTCGCGGGCGTGGGCCCGGTGCCGGTTGGAGGTCACCACCTGCAACGGCAGGCGGTCCAGCGCGAGCGGTGCGGCGAGCGCGACGGCGGTGGCGGCCAGCAGGACGGCGGAGGAGTCGGCGCCGAGTCCGGCGGAGATCTCCTTCAGCCGGACGGCCGCCTGGGCCGAGGTGAGTGCCGTCTGCACGACCTCGCTCCGGATCGCTCCGGCGCGCGGAACCGCGAACGGGAAGGCGGTGTCCCCCGCTTCCCTGGCCCAGGTGGCGGCGGCGCGCTGTCCGGTGGGGGCCAGTTCGCCCACTTCGCGGGCCGCCTGTTCGCGGGGCTGGGGCGCAGGTTCCGAGGAGGGCCGGGCCAGTCCGTGCAGGACGGTCCGGACGCTGGACGCATCGACAACCAGGTGGGAGAAGGCCAGGACGAGAGCGCGGGGGCGGCCGGCCGTCACGGCGACGGAGGCGGCGAACGGCGGGAGGCCGCCGGTGCCCAGCGGCAGGGCCCGCAGCCGTGCGGCCTCACGGGCGGTGTCGGCGGGTTCGGCGCCGTAGATCCGGCCGACCGCCAGGGTTCCCGCTCCGCGCACCCGCTGCCGAAGGCCGTCGGGCCCTTCGTACATTTCGGTGCGCAGGCCCTCGTGACGGGAGGTGATACGGGTTAGCAGCTCCAGGGCGCCGGGCAGGGAGGTGCCGTCCGGCAGGTGTGTCACCACAGCGACGTTGCGGTTCCATCCGGTGCCGTCGTAGCGCGACAGGCCGTCCCAGAATGCCTGTTGGCCCCAGGTGGCGGGAGCGTCGGACGCCTGGCCCGAGAAGCGCGCTTCGTACGGGAGCAGCTCGTTCATGCGGCCGTTCCTCCGTGGCGGGGGTGGGGGTGGGGACGGGGATCAGAGGCTCTGGGCGATGGTCGCCCGCTGGATCTGGTTGGTGCCCTCGATGATCTGGAGGAGCTTGGCCTCGCGCATCCAGCGCTCCGTGGGGTGGTCCCGCACATAGCCGGAGCCGCCGAGGATCTGCACGGCGTCCGTGGTGACGCGCATGGCGGTGTCGGTGGCGAAGAGCTTGCACTTGGCGGCCTCGGCGGAGACCGGCCGGCCCTCGTCCATCAGCCGCGCGGTGGTGAGCAGCAGGGCGCGGGCCGCGGCGATCTGGGTGGCCATGTCGGCGAGCAGGAAGGCGACGCCCTGGAAGGAGGCGATGGGGCTGCCGAACTGCCGGCGCTGCTTGGCGTAGTCGCTCGCGTGGTCGAGGGCGGCCTGCGCCAGGCCGACGGCGCAGGCCGCGATGCCCAGGCGTCCGTGGTCGAAGACCGAGGCGGCCACGAGCATGCCGCGGTTGCGTCCGCCGACCATGCGCGGTGCCGGTACGCGCACGCCGTCGAAGGCGACCGGGGCGGTGGGCAGGGCGCAGACGCCCATCTTGGCGAACGGGGGGTGGACCTGTACGCCCTCCTGGGCCGCCTCGACGAGGAAGCAGGAGATGCCGCCGGGCCCGGCCCCGCCCGTGCGGCAGTACACCAGGTAGACGTCGGCGACCCCGGCATGGCTGACCCAGGTCTTGAGTCCGGAGATCTGGTACCCCCCGTCGACGGGGCTCGCGGACGTGGTCATGGCCCCGAGGTCGGAGCCGGCCTCGGCCTCCGACATGCAGTTCGCCCCCAGCAGCCTGCCCTCCAGCATGGCCGGCAGGTACGCGTCGCGTAGCTCGTCCTTGCCGTGCCGGACCAGTCCCCGGCAGGTGAGGGCCTGGAGGTGTACGGACTCGGCGACGGCCAGCCAGCCGCGCGCCAGCTCTTCCACCACCTGGAGGAAGAAGGCGACGGACTGGCCGCCTCCGCCCCAGCGCTGCGGGAACGCCAGGCCGATGAGTCCGAGTTCGCCGAGCCGGGTCACCAGGTGGCGGGGGAACTCGGCGCGCGCCTCGTGGTCGGCGGCGACCGGGGCCAGCTCCTTCTCGCTGATCCTCGTCACCAGGGTGAACAGCTCAGCCTGCTCCGCCGAGTCGAAGTGCCTGTGGATGGTCACGTTTTCCTCCGTCGGCCCGGTGGCCGCTGTGTTCGCACGGGACGGGGGTGAGGGGGGACACGGCGCTCATTTCGCGGGACAGATCCCGCGCGGTGCCGCCGAGCCGTCCGGGAGGAGGATCTCGTCGAAGAGTTCCGTGCCCGTCCAGAGCCGCGGAGCGCCGCGGTGGATCCAGGTGGCCGCGGTGAGGGCGCCGAGAGCGGCCGGGCCGAGGTCGCGGACGTCGTGGGTGATCGTCAGCGTCTCGTGGGCGAAGCCGAGGGCGAACTGGTGTTCGCTGACGGGTAGGCCCGCCCGGTACGAGGCGATCTCGTGGGTGAGGCCCGCACCGGCCGCCTCCCAGGCACCGGCGAGGGATCGCGCCGTGGCGCTGGGGCGGTCGCGTTTGGCGGTCGTGTGCCGTTCCAGGACGCTCGTGTCCGGAACTTCGGGCAGCCGGGTGGAGAGTGCCGCCGCCGTGCGGACCAGCTGATGCTGGAGCCAGTTGACGATCGACAGGTTGGCCGCGAGGACGACGGGGACCTCGGTGGCCAGCTCCGCCGCCACGCGCCGTTGCGCGGGACCGATGTCGGACGCGCACACCAGCAGGGCCGCGCCGACGGACCTGCAGTAGTCCGCGGTGCGGGGCAGGATGTCGCCGCGGCTGGCGTCGACGACGACGGTGGGCGCGGCGTCCCCCTCCTGCGGTGCGGGCCAGGACGTACGCGTGGCCGTCCACACGACCGCGAGGTCGTGCCGGTCGCACTCCTGGACCACCCTGGCGCCGAGCCGTCCGGCAGCTCCGACGACACCGAGCCTCGGTGGACCGCCGCTCCTGTGGTCCCGTTCGGTGAGCGTCAGCATGGGCGACGACGCTAGCGGCGGGAATCCGCGTCGAGCGGCACCTTCGGAGGCAGATGACGCGCCCACCTGCCGCTGCGGCGTACACCGCCCCGCTGTGCGCAACTGCCGCTGGGGCTGCCGCCTCCGCCGCACGCGCGCCGATAGCTTGACGGGCGTTCGGCGGCCGGGCGCTGCGGTGGACGCGGGCCGCCGGCGCGACGGACGCGTGTCGACGCACGGGGAGGCGATGGTCGGTGCAGACGTCGGGGCCGCTCACCTTCGGGCAGTTGTCCGTGATGCGGGCGGTGCAGGACCTTCCCGTCGCGCAGTGGCACGAGTCGAACCTGCGCACCCTGTGGACACTGCCGGAGCCGGTGCCGCCCGCCCGTGCGGTGGCCGCACTTTACGCGCTGCGCGCCCGGCACGTGTCGCTGCGCACGGTGTACGACCTCGGCGACCCGGCGGTGCCGCGCCAGTCGGTGCGCGACGAGGTGGAGCCCTCGATCGAGGTGGTGGCGGCCGACGGCACGGACGAAGCGGAGCTGCGGACGATGCTGGCCGCCTCGGCGGCGCGGCCGTTCGACCTGTCGTCCGAGTGCGCGTGGCGCGCGGTCGTCCTGACCCGCGACGGCTTGGCCGAGCGCGTCGCGCTGGTCAACCACCACATCGTCGCCGACGGGTCCGCCAAGCAGATCCTGTGGCAGGACCTGCTGGCGGCGCTGCGCGAGCCCGGTCCGGCCGCCGTCGAGCACCCGCCGGACCTGCTGACCGCCATGGCCAGGGAGCAGCGCTCCGAGGGTTTCCGGGCCCGGCTACGGTCGGCCGAGCGGCACTGGGAGAAGACCCTCGCCGCGTCGGTGGCGGGTGGACTTCCGCCCCGTCCGTCCGGGGGCGCGCCGCCGGAGGAGGAGGTCTTCGTGGCCCGGCTGCTGTCCCGACGGTCCCGGGCCGCCGCAGAACGCGCAGCACGGCGCGGCGGGGTGTCGGTCTTCGCCCTGCTGCTCGCCGCCTACGCCACGGCCGTCGCCGAGGTGCAGGGCGTGCGCTCGATCCCGATGCGGATGGTCTCCTCCAACCGGCACGGCAACCCGTGGACCGGACACGTCACGTCGATGAACCAGTGGGTGCCGACCCATGTCGACGTGCCCGCCGGAGGTACCGTGGCCGAGCTGGCGCGGCGACTGGGACCGAGGAGTCTTCAGGCGTTCCGCAACGGTGTCTTCGACCTCGACGCGGTCACCCGGCTGTGCGCGCGCCATCCGGCCGCCGTCGCCTCGCACGACGAGGTCTGGTCGTTCAACCTCATCGTCCAGGGCGTCTCCGGCGACCCGGGCTCCTTCGAACCGTTCGAGGTGACTGAGGAGGACGACGGCCTGGTGGCCTACGAGCCCGCCTTCCTGACGTTGGGTCCCCGCTTCTACCTGCGCGTCATGGACGACGGGAAGGGCGCCTGGGCCTTGCGGCTGCGGGCCCGCGGGGTGCCGCGCGACACGGCCGGGGCCGTCCTGCGGACCGTGCACGAGACGCTGCTTGCCGAGGGATGCCTACCGGAGTCACCAGGTAGGTCCCGGTGAGGCCGCGCACGCCCCGGGCGCGCCTGCCGCCCGGTGCGGCGCCCATCGCCCCCGCCCGGTGCCGGGAGCCGGCCTCCCCCGACCTTCGACCACGACCACGTGAACCAGGAGTCAGCCCCATGGACAGCACGTTCCCGACCGGTTGGACCGACCCCCTCGCGCTCAAGGCCGCCTACGCGGCGGACGGTTGGTGCCGTCTGCCCTTCCGGCTCGACGCACCGACCGTGGTGCGGGTCCGCGACCGGGTCGACGCCATCAGCGCGACGCGCCGCCCGGAGGTGGTCCACGAGAGGGACGGCGACACGGTGCGCGCGATCCACGGCTGCCACGCCTTCGACGACCTCTGCGCCGCGCTGGTGCGGCACCCGGCGCTGGTGGGGGCCGCCGAAGCGCTGATCGGCGGGGCCGTCTACGTCTATCAGTTCAAGGTCAACCTCAAGCAGGCGCACGAGGGTGCCGCCTGGCCCTGGCACCAGGACTTCTCGTTCTGGAACCAGCAGGACGGCATGCGGCGGCCCGACGCCGTCAACCTGGCGATCGCCCTGGATCCGATACACGAGGGCAACGGCCCTCTGACGGTGGTTCCCGGTTCGCACCGCGGGGGCCTTCTGGACCTGCCGGACCCGACCGACACGAGCGACGACTGGCGCCGGCACGTATCGGCGGACCTGGCGTACACCGTGCGGGAGGAGACCGTCGAGGAGCTCGCACGGGAGCGCGGAACCGCGCTCATCACGGGAGAGGCGGGCGAGGTGCACGCCTTCCATCCGAGCATCGTGCACTCCTCCACCAACAACAGCTCTCCCGACCGGCGGGCCCTGCTGCTCATCACCTACAACGCGGTCGGCAACGTGCCCGAGGCGCCGACCCGGCCGGAGTTCCTCGTCAGCCGCGACGCGACACCGGTGACGGCGGCCACCGACGCCCGCATCGGCACGCTGGGAGCCGCCCTGGTCTGACGGCGAGGGCCACGGTCCCGCCGTCGCCGCGCGAGACGGCGGGCGCCCACGGGGCGCTCGGCCCACCAGCATGCCCGCGCGGCCTCGGCCCGGCGGACTCCTCGTACCCCGCCGGGCGCCGCAGTGGCGTTCACCGGGGGCGGGCCGCCCACACCACCGACCAGTCCAGCGTCGAGTCCGCGGAACGGGTCGCCACGAAGACGATCTCGTCGCGGTCGTCCGCGGTCTCCTCGCCCGCCGCCAGTCTGCGCCGCTCGGTGATGAGCAGTTCGGCCAGGGCGTAGACGTCGGTGTCCGGCCCTTCCCGCCCCTCGGTGATCCGCATCCGACCCGGGGCCCCTTCGCGAGTCACGTCCGGCATCGGCTGCTCCTCCCACGTGACCTGGGCCGCCGCCGTCGTGAGGAAGACCGCGCGGCGGCCGTCCCGCAGCCGCAGCGCGTCGGCCAGCAGACGGACCGTCTCCTTCCGGGGCCGGCTCACCCGTCCGCTTTCCAGGTCTCGTACCGCTCGGACGCTCAGTCCGGCCAGATCGGCCAGCTCCTTCTGCGTCAGCCCGATCCGGCCACGCAACTCCCTCAGCAGCACGCCGAACTTCTCCGAGGCTCTCACCACCGGGTCCCCCTTCCGTGACGACCGACGTCCGCGTCGTCGCGTCCGTTTTCCTCTCCGGGCCCGGTCCGCGCGGTACCGGGACCGGTTCTCGCGCCGACGCCCACCGGCCGGGCGGCGCCTCGCCGGACGGCACCGCGGTCCCGCGGCGTCGGCTGCTCGCTCATGGCCGGATCTCCCTTCTCCGCTTCCTGCCGGCGTCGGAGACGTCCGGGCGGGTGACGGAGTGCCGCCCTCTCGCTCCGGGCCGAGGCGAAACAACGCCATGCTCCGCGAGTCCGGGCACTTCCGGCCGGGAGCCGTCGCGTGCCGCCGCGGCCCTGCAGACCGCCGCCGCCCAGTACCGCAGGACGGGGGGCATCCCCGGTACGTCGGCGGTGAGTTCGAGCCGCTCCCAGATCCCCGCCTCGCACAGTTGCCGGAAGCGGCGGTGCGCCGTCTGCCACGACGTGCCGAAGGTGTCCGGCACCGCGCGCCAGGGCGACTCACTGACGAGCACGTAGAGGATGCACGCGAACACGGCCTCGTCGTCGAGCCGTCGGGTGCCGCCACCCTGCGGCCGTACCGCAGCCACCGGCATGATCCGCCGCGCGAGCGGCCACAGCACCATGGGGGCCAGCCAGTCGTACTCGCGGGAGATCCCGCGTGCACCGATCGTCCTCACGCCCGCTCGCCCCCCTGGTCGGCAGCGGTCAGCCCTGCCGGTCGCCGGTCGGCACTGGGCCCCGCGGTGCGGGCGCCACCACCCGGGCGGACCGGGGCGTGGTGCGGTCCGGTGCCGGAAGCGCGGTCCGGCGTTCCGAAGGCGTGCGCGAGCGATGCCGTCGGCGAGGCGCCGGACGGGCTCGGAGCGGTGGTGCGGCCGGACGCGTGCCGACGCCGACGTGCCGGTGAGGCGTCCACTCGACTCCCCCTCCAGAGAAGGTCATAGGTGATCGGACACGGCAGGAGACGCCCGAAGGCCGTGCCACGGCCTGGGCGAAGCCGCGCCCGGCGGCAGGACTCCGCGGCGGGAAGGCGCGCCCGCGCTCCTCGCGGGCCGCCGCGAAGCGGCGGTGACGGGATGGGCGGACGGACCGTGTTCCGCGCCCCGGGTTCGGGGGCGCGCGCTCCGCCGTACGAAGGACGGTCCGACCGGTCACCCCCGGGCGGGCCGTGATCCGCGCACGGGGAGCCGACGGTGACCGGTCAGCCGCCGCCGAGCCGGCCGGTTCTCACCCGGCAGGGGTTCCGCCGCACGCGGCGCGGAACGCTGAAGAGCCTGCTACCGGCTCGAACGGGTGGTTCACCACGCCGACCGGGCCCGGCGCCGGCGCCCGTCCGGCGACGCCGCGGCTGGTCCGTGGAGCGCCGGGCGAGCCCTGGCCGTCACCACGTGAGACATTTTCTCGCTTCCGGAGAAGGGGGGCGTCTAGGGTGCCCGGCAGAGCCCGCCGGTGGACGAAGCCCCTTCGACGCACCCGGAAAGGATCGACTGTGGACCGAATGCGGTTCGGTTGCTTCATATCTCCTCTGCACCCTCCGGGGGAGGATCCCAATCTCCTGCTCCGCCGGGACATCGCTCTCGCGGAACTGGCCGACGACCTCAATTTCGACGAATTCTGGGTGGGTGAGCACCACTCGGCGGGCTGGGGCACCATCACCAGTCCGGAGCTGTTCATCGCGGCCGCCGCCGAACGGACCCGCCGGATCGTCTTCGCGACCGGTGTGATGACGCTGCCGTACCACCATCCCTTCATGGCTGCCGAGCGGGCGACGCAGCTGGACCATCTCACCCGGGGGCGCTTCATCCTGGGGGTGGGCGCGGGCTCCGTCCCCTCCGACATGCACATGCTGGGCATTCCGGTGGCCGACACCCGGCGCAGGACGGCCGAGTCGCTGGAGGCGGTCCTGCCCCTGCTGCGCGGCGAGGTCGTCAGCACCACCCGCGACTGGTTCGAACTCCACGACGCCCGACTCCAGTTGGGGTCGTTCGCCGCACAGGGCGTGGAGGTTGCGGTGGCCAGCGCACAGTCCCCCTTCGGTATGCGGCTCGCGGGCACCCACGGGGTCAGCCCGCTGTCGTACGTGGCTCCGCCGTGGGGCGCACCGCGCGCCGGGCACGGACTCGCCCTGGACCGGCTCGGCGAACAGTGGCGGCACTACGAGGACGCGGCGGCCTCTGCCGGGCGGAAGGCCGATCGCGCCGACTGGCGGCTGTTGCTGCCCGTCCACGTCTCCACCAGCCGCGAGCAGGCCCTGGAGGAGCTGTACGAGGGGTGGCTGTACCAGCGGGAGCACCTGTGGGTGCGCACCATGGGTATGCCGCTGACGACCAGTGGCGTGGGCGCGCGCAAGGCGTTCGAGTACACCGTCGAGGCGGGCGGCATCATCGCCGGCTCTCCCGCTGACTGTGTCGCCGCCATCCGCGGTCTCCAGGAGAACAGCGAGGGGTTCGGCTGCCTGCTGCTGTCGCTGATGGACTGGGCCGCACCCGACCGGGTTCGCCGCAGTCTCGATCTGTTCGCTCGTCATGTCGCGCCCACTTTCCGTCACTCGGCCGCCGGCACCACCGCGTCCAACACCTGGGCCGCAGCGCACAAGGACGCCTTCCAGCAGGCGAACTCCCAGGCTCGGGACGCCGCCGTACGTGAGGCCGCTGCGGCGCCCTCGCACTGACCGGGCCCGCACCCCGGGGCCCATGTCCGAGAACCCTCCCCGGCCCTGTGTCCCGGGCAGGCCGACGGCCCGACGCGGGACGCGGCCGGCCGTGGCTCGTACCGTTTCCGGTCAGCGGGTGGCGGCAACGGCGTTCCGGTCCCGCCGCGTGATCGCCGGAAACAGCTCTTCACGCACGAACACGTGGTCCTCCGGGAAGTCGCACTCGGAGAACAGCAGGTCCCCGGAGACCTGGGAGACCTGGAGCCTGCCGAGGGTGAACAGGTACTGCCACATCTCCTCGTGCTCCGACAGGCGCCCGCCGTACCCGTACGGGCGCTGTCGTGGCGGGTCTCCGACGGCCCAGCGCGTCAGCTCGGCCACCGACACCGCCTCGGCGGCGTCGAGGAGGATGAGGCCGAGGCTTTCGCCGAGCAGGTCCAGCCCGCTGGTCATGCCGCTCGCGAGACCCTTGCCGATGAGCACCGGCTGGGCCGGAGACCTGCCGTAGACCCGGACCTCCTCGGTGTCGCCGTTGGTCCGTTCGATGGTGAACAACCGCGATCCGCGTGCGGCCGACACGTGGTCGAGCAGCGCCTGCTCGTACACGATGTCGGCGTCGCTGATCACGGTGCGGCAGCCGTGCGGCCTCCAGGCCAGCAGGGCCCTCAGGCCGGCCAGCATGCTGACGCTGGATCCGGTGCGCTCGCGGCCGTCGCCGCACACCACCAGTTCCACCACGTCGTCGGCGAACGGCTCGAACGCCGCGCGGTTGGCCGGGCTGACGACGAGGAAGACACGTTCGGCGCCTGCCCGGCGCAGCAGGTCCAGGTGCCGGCTGAGGAACGTGGGCCCCGCGGAGCCGTCGCTGCCGAGCGGCAGCAACGACTTCGGCCCGGACGAGGTGCCCATGCGCCGGTTCTCTCCGGCCGCGAGGACGACTGCGCTTTCCAGCATGACGGTTTCCTTCACTCCCTCGCGCGGCCCGGGCGGCCGGACGCGTTCGGCGTACGGATCAGTGCTGTTCCGGGTGTGCCGCCGGGGCGCGGCCCGCCCCGGCGGACGTGCCCCGGGGGCGGGGGTCACCCGGTCGCGCCCGCGCTGATGATGGTCGAGGTGATGGCCGAGGCGGATCCCACGCAGATGCGCGACATGCGGTCCTTGTGGTCGCGGTACTTGCGCTCCCACGCCTCCGGGTCGCGTTGGTAGATGGCCCTGTTATAGCGCTCCAGGAAGCCGCTGACCAGCTCTTCCAGCCGCTCGGCCGCGATGTTGCTGAGCCTGAGCGTGGAGCGGGCGGTGTCGATGTGCAGCGCCCCTTCGTAGGTGATCGCGCCGTTGCTGACAGCCTGCTCGAACAGCTCGGAGCCGGGGATCGCGGCGGCGATGAACACGTTGATCGAGTGGAAGGGGAGTTGTTCCACGAAGGCGAAGCCGTCCTTGATCTGCGCCTCGGTCTCCCCCGGCATGCCGACGACGAGGGTTCCGTGCATGAGCACGCCCAGGTCGTACAGGTAGGCCATCAGGTCGGGGACCTTGGTCAGGTCGACCGGCTTGCGATGCTGCTCCTTGAGCGTCTCCGCGTTGCCGCTGTCGAGCGAGAGGGTGATCTGGTAGAGGCCCGATTCGACCATGCGGTCCACGAGCGGCGCGCTGAGGGTGTTCACCATGATGCCGTTGGGCGTGCACCAGGGCAGCCCCAAAGGCACCATCTTCTCGAACAGTTCGGTGGCCCGCTTGCGCTCGAAGGTGAGGTTGTCGTCGGCGAACTGGACCTCGTCCACGCCGAAGGCGTCCTTGTAGTGCTGGATCTCGGCGATCACGTTGTCCACGGAGCGCGCGATGTACTGCTTGGAGAAGTTGGTGCTGGCGCAGAAGGTGCACCCCACAGGGCAGCCGCGCGAGGTGTAGAGGGGCAGGACGCGCTTGCCGCGCGGGTAGGGCGAGAACGGCACGTTGTGGGCGAAGTACTTCTCCACCGGCACCTTGTGATAGGCGGGAAAGGGGAGCGCGTCCAGGTCCGTGACCCGGGCGAACTGCGGATTCGCGAAGACCTTCCCCTCGTGCCGGCCCGCCAGCCCGTCGGCGCTGAGGTCGACGCGGCCGTCGGCGAGGTTGCGCAGAAAGTCCCCGAGCCGGATCTCGCCCTCGCCGCGCAGGACGTAGTCGATGAAGGGCACGTCGTCGGCCACCGCGTCCTGGAGGAAGCGGCGCGCGTAGATGCTCGCGTGCAGGCCGCCGGCGATCACGGTGGTCTCCGGCCGGACCTCCTTGACGAGCTGCGCGTAGCGGTAGAGGTTCTGGAGGTCGGAGGAGTAGATCATGGTGAATCCGACGACGTCGAACTCGTTCTCGGCGATGTAGGCGCGGAATCGTTCCTCCGACATCCCCATGTTCCAGACGCCCTTGCCGACCGGCACCTCCTCGTCGATCCCCTCGACGATGCAGTCCAGTACGGAGACGTCGATGCCCTCCTTCTCCAGTGCCCCGGCGATGTAGCAGAGTCCGATCGGGGGGACGACGCGCTTGACCGCGCCCTCGTACATGCACATGGGCGGCATCACCAGCAGCGTGCGGGGGATGCGGCCCAGCGGCTCCCGCACCTGGACGATCCTCGATTCCGGCCGGGGTTTGCGCACCCGGGCCGTCTCGTCCTTCTCCGCCAGATAGAGGCGCAGCGGGCTGTCCTGCGGGAGCTGCGCGTCGAGCTTGTTCTGCTTGACCCGCAGGTCCTGGTCCGGCGTCGTCTCGGGCACGGCCTCTCCTGTCAGTCGGTGTTCCCTGGATACGGGCGGGACCGGGCCACGGCCGCCGTCGGCGGAAGACGGCGGCGTCACCGGGTACGGTCCGGGCCCGCGACGGTGGCCGCGAATCTGGCCGCGACCTCCGGCGGAGCGAGCGCGGGCCGGCCGAGGGAGGGATCGGACCCGGGACGGATGCGGACGCGCACGAGATGCGGACCGGGTGCCGCCCGCGCCCGCTCACTCGACGCGCGCAGGCCGGCGATGTCGGCGACCTCGGCCGCGGTGGAGTAGCCGCAGGCCAGGGCCACCGCGCAGAAGTCGACGGCCGCCGAGAAGGTGGCCTGGCCGCCTGTCGACTCGTAACTCTCGTTGTCGAGGACGATGTGGAGCAGGCGTCCGGGTGCCTGCCGCCCGATGGTCGCCATGGCCTCCAGCCGCATGAGGGCCGCACCGTCGCCGTCGAGGACGATGACGTCCCGCTCTGGCGCGCCCAGCGCGACGCCGAGGCCGATGCTCGACGCGCACCCCATGGAACCGACCACGTAGAGGTTGGCGGCGCGGTCCCGGTCACGCTCCAGTTCGCGTGCGGTCTTGCCGGTGGTCGCCACCACCAGGGTGTCCGGCGCCGCCGTGTCGACGACGGTCCTGATCGCCTCCGCCCGGAGCATCGGCGCTGCTGCGGCCGGGATTTCGCCCTGGGGCCGTGCGTACGGCGCGAGGGCGCCCTTGTGCACGAGGAAGGCGTACGGCAGGCCGGTGCGGTCCATGTGGAGGGCCGCCCTGGCGAGCGCCGGGCCCACCTCCGTCGCCGTGACGGGGAACTCCTCATGGCTGATCCGCATCGAGGTCAGCAGTTCCGGGGTGATGGCCCCCATCAGCTGGTGCTGGGGCTCGTCCTGGTGCCCGGGCTCGCCCCGCCAGGTGATCAGGAGCAGGACGGGCAGGCGCAGCGTGTAGCAGAGCGAGGTCAGCGGGTTGACCGCGTTGCCGAGGCCCGAGTTCTGGAGGATGACGACCGGGCTGTGGCCGGTCAGCCGGGAGCCGGCCGCGATAGCCACGGCCTCTCCTTCGTTGGCGGCGGCCAGGTAGGCGTCCGGGTGCTCCGCTTCGAGGACGCTGATGAGCGGCCCGAGGAAGGAGCAGGGCACGCCGGTGAAGGGCCCGAAGCCGGCCTGGACGAAGAGGTCGGCCACCGCGGAGGCGTCGAGCGCCCCGGCGGGGCGTCCCGGGCGGGGGGCCGCGGCCACCGGCCCCCGGCGGTCCGTGTCCCTCGCGTCGTCAATGGCCGGTGGGGTCCCGGTCGCGGCGGCGTCCGGTGGGGCCGTGCGGGCGGAGGGCTCCACGGTCGGTTCCTTTCTCTGGAGCCCGCGATCGCGGGGCGGCGGCCGGTCGGGCCGCACGGGCGGCCTGTACGCGGGATCGTCCTCGGGGCGCCGGGGCGCCTCGGGAACGGAAAGCCGGGACGGCTGGGAGTCTGGGAGCCCCGATTCCCGGGAGTCGGGGGAAGAGCCGGGGTTCAGGCGTGCGGCACGTTGGACTGCGCGCTGTCCCGGCCGCGCCCGGTGTCGAAGAGCCGGTCCAGGAAAGGCAGCGACCAGCGGGCGGTCAGGCCGTCGAGGGTGCCGTACTGGTCGAGGTAGCCGGTGTCCTCGGGCCGCAGGGTGTCGAGCACCCGGGCCGGAATCGCCCCGGGGTAGAGGAGTTCGGTGTGATGGAGCGCGTAGTAGGCGATCCCCGCCGCGTCGTACTGCTTGGTGCGGTCGGTGAAGTCGTCCCACTCGGTGTCGCCGAAGTCCGCCGCGAAGAGGCTGACGTCGAGGAACTTGCTGATCTGGAGGTCCACACTGTCCTCGATGAACCGCAGGCTGGTGGCTTCCTTGTGCAGGTGGGAGCAGAGGTCCAGGAGCGCGTCGACCGGTTCGGCCACCCAGGTGCCGGTGCCGCACAGGACCACCGGGACCCGGCGCCGCAGCAGTTCGGCGGCGCTCGCGCTGCTGCCGGACTTGCGCTGGAAGATGTCGTGACACAGGTCCACGTTGTACTCGGACACGTCGGGCCGGTTGCCTGCCTTGAGGTACGGCAGCTGGTTGCTCAGGTTCAACCGCCAGAAGAGTTGGGTCTCCCGTTTGAAGGGTTCGATCCGGTCGCCGTCGGCGGCGAGGTTGCCCTGGAGGTAGCCCAGGCGGACCAGAACCTCGTGGGCGAGCGGGGCGTCGGACCGGTCGACGAGCAGGTCGAGGTCGCTGATCCGCCGTACCGAGGCGTCGTGGTAGACCCCCTCGGCCAGCGAGAACCCCTTGCGGACCGCGTACGGGACGCCCGCGTCCGCCAGCTCCTTGAGCACCAGGCCGAACTCGTCGGAGAGGGCCTGGTTGCGCTGCCGGTTGCCGAGGTGGGCCGAGGCGAAGAGCCAGGGGTAGGGAAAGCCTTTGGCATCCCCGGCGGGGCGCCCCAGACGGTACGTGTGCACATGGCGGCCGACCAGCGGGAGCAGCTTGTGCCGGGCCGCCGCGTCGAGGAACGCACCCCAGTCCAGGTCGTCGCGGCCGGCGAGGGAACGCGCGAGTGCCACCTGGTCGGCGTCCGGACGGAGCCGGGCCAGGACCAGGAGCAGCCGGGCGTACGGCGGCAGCCCCGCCGCCTCCGGCGGTTCCGGGAGACTGCCCGTCGTGTTCGGCACTGCTTCCTGTGTCATCGCTGCCTCTCCTCGCCCGCCCGGCCGGCGGGTGTCGCCGGGCCCGTCAGGGGGCCCTCGTGTGTGTCTGATGCGGTGAGGCTGTAGGTGGCCGCCACCCAGTCGTCGTCGTACAGCGTGTCGAGGTAGCGGTCACCCAGGTCGGGGGCTATCGCCACGGCCGTGAGCGGCCGTCCGTCGTCCTGCCGGGCGAACCAGCGCTCCACCCCGCTCACCACGGTGCCGGTGGAACCGCCCGCGAGGACACCGCTGCGGGCGAGCCGCCGGCACATGCGGATCGTCTCCGTCTCGGGCACACGCACCACTTCGTGGGCGAGTCCGTCGACGACGAAGGGCATGGCCTCGCTGGCTCCCAGACCGGGGATGTACCGGGGTCCCGAGGGCATCCCGAAGTTGACCGAGCCGACGCTGTCGACCGCGACGATCCGCACGTGCCGGAAGTTCTCCCGGAAGAAGCGCGAACAGCCGGCGAGGGTGCCGCCGGTGCCCGCGCCGACGAACAGGACGTCCAGGTCCGGGAACTGTTTGGCGATGAGCGGCGCGGTGATCTCGTAGTGCGCCAGCCAGTTCGCCGGGTTCTCGTACTGGTCGAGGCAGACGAAGTCGTCGTGCCGTTCACAGAGTTCGCGCACCCGGCGCTTGCGTGCCGCGAGGTAACTGCCGCTCGGGTCGGGGCCGTCGACCACCTGTACCTCGCTGCCGAGGGCTTTCATGAGCTTCATGGTGGTGGGGCTGCACTTGGGGTCGGTGACGCAGACGAAGCGCAGCGACCGGGCCGCCGCCACGACGCTGAGCGCCACGCCGAGATTGCCCGACGACGACTCCACCAAGGTGGTGGTGTCCGTGATGACCCCGCTGCGGATGCCCTCCGTGACCATGGAGACCGCGGTACGCAGCTTGACCGATCCCGCGAAGTTGAACCCTTCGCATTTGAGCATCACGTTGATACCGACCACTTTGCCGAGGTCGAGGTAGATGTCGGTATCGAGTAGTTCGTCGGCTGCGGAGATTATGGTCAATTTCGGCCTCTCATCGCCCGGCCGTCCCCCGGTATGCGATCGGTTTCATGCGTCGAGCTCGCACCAGGCGTCGAAGCGCTGGAGGGCGAAGATGTCCTGGACGGACGCGATGGAGTCCTCGACCGCCGTGGTGTCGCCGTTCGTGTACACCGAGCGATAGGTGGTGCGGAGCGCGCTGACGGTGGCACGCAGTCCGTGATTCGCGTAGATGACTGCCGATACGCCGGCTTTCTGTATGTCGTCGATGTGCCAGTCCGGATAGGTGGTGGGCACGATGACGACCGGGCAGCGGAAATCCCACCCGTCGAGGAAACCGACGATCTGGTCGCGCGTCTTCTGCTTGGAGTGCACGAGGACAGCATCCGCTCCGGCGTCCGCGTACCGGCGGCAGCGCTCCAGCGCGGCCTCCACGCCGAGGCCGCTGATCATGGCCTCGGTGCGGGCGATGACGAACATGTCCGGTCCGGACTGGGCCCGCTTCGCGGTGGTTATCTTCCGGGCGAACTCCTCGGCACTCTCCAAGTGCTGGCCGCCGTCGGCGAAGCTGTTCCGCTTGGGGAAGAGCTTGTCCTCGATGCACACGGCGGTGAGGCCGGCCGCCTCGAACTCGTGGATCATGTGGGCCGCGTTGAGGATGCCCCCGTAACCCGTGTCGCAGTCGGTGACGACCGGAATGGTGAGCGCGCTCTGCGTATGGGCAGCCGCCTGAAGGTACTCGGACATGCTCAGCAGACTGGCGTCAGGCAGACCCCGCGACGAGGACACCTCCAGCGAGGAGGACCAGACCGCCTGGAATCCGGCTTCCTGTGCCAGCAGCCCTCCCAGCGCGCTGTGCGCGCCGGCCACGCGGATCACGCCGTCCTTTGCGCCGGTGAGTACGGATCGAAATGACGGAAAACTGGTGCGCTGCATTGTGAATACCCTTCGACATTGCTGAAGAACGAGCGTAAACACACGTACGGAACCGCCTGCAGCGGCAAAGAATTCAAGTGCTTGTGGGTGGAAAAGAACTTCGCCAATTCCTTGATCACGCCAACAGTAGACGTTCAATTTTCCTACAGCAAGAGAAGGTAACAACTGACCGGATTCCTCCTACAGCCCCCTCCGCACCCTCGCTGGAATAAACTAGAAAATGACATTAAAACGGGCAACAAGGTGACCGCGAGCGGCAGTTTTAGCGGCACCCAAGGCCAGGGAATCACTCGATAACGGTCATACCTGGCGTCATTTTCCGGCCGATTCCGATTGGCGCCGTTGATGTTGGACCGTTGGACGCCTTACGATCCCGTCAGTCCTCGAACAGCTCAAACGCACAGCGCGGCGGGGCTCTGGGGGGAGTCATCCGGTTTCGAGGGCGAGGTGTCCGCATAGTGGGCAAAAGCACTGCACCCGCAATTCAGATAGACGACCTATCGCGTACTTTCAAGGGCCCGCAGGGCCGCGTCAAACACGCCCTCGATAAACTCTCTTTGAGCGTCGAGCGCGGCGAGTTGGTAGGTCTCCTCGGGCCGAATGGGGCGGGGAAAACCAGCACGGCGAAGATACTGATGACCGTCCTGCTGCCCACGTCCGGTCAGGCGCGCATCCTCGGACACGACGTCGTGCGCGAGGCTCAGGCCGCGCGGCGGGTGACAGGTGTCATCCTCGGCGGCGACGCGGGACTGTACGCGCGGCTGTCAGCCGTCGACAATCTGCTGCTCTTCGCCGACCTGTACGGAATCCCCTACCGGGAGCAGAAGCCCAGGATCAGCCACCTGCTGGACATGGTGGGGCTGCTGGGGAACGAACGGAAGCGGGTGGAATCGTTCTCACGCGGCATGAAGCAACGGCTGCACATCGCCCGCGGCCTGCTGCACGACCCGGACGTCGTCATCCTGGACGAGCCCAGCAACGGCATCGACCCGGTCGGCGCCCGGGAGTTGCGCGCGCTCATCCGCGAGCAGGTGCGCGGCGGCCGGAGCGTCCTGCTGACGACGCACTACATGTTCGAGGCCGACGAACTGTGCGACCGGGTCGCCGTGATGCGCGACGGGGTCAAGATCGCCGAGGGCACCCCGGAGTCGTTGAAGAAGCAGACGGACGGTCAGGTCGTCCTCACCGTCCAGGTCAGCGGGGCCGGCGACGAGCACGTGGCACGGCTGCGCGCGCTTCCCGGTGTCCGCTCGGTCGGCCTGGCCGAGCGCGACGGCAGCCAGATCCTGGACGTGCACAGCGGCCAGGAGACCGACGTCACGGCCGCGGTCCTGGCCGGACTCGGCGGCCTGCCCGTCCTTCAGGTCTCCAAGCGCGAGCCGACCCTGGAGGACGCGTATGTGTCCCTGATCTCGCAGGACCGCCCGTGACGGCGGCGCGGCCACCCGGGCTCGGCAGCAGCGTCGGCTTCCTGGCGCGCGCGTGGCGCTACGAACTCCGGCAGCTGGTCCGCACCCGGCTGTACGTGTTCCTCGCCGTCCTGCTCCCTCTGATCCTTTCCTCGATGGCCTTCTACATGTTCCGCGGCTCCGGCAAGCAGGACCCCCCGATGGCGGTGGCCCTGAGCGCGGCGCTGATGGGCATGTGGTCCTCCACGCTGCTGGGTTCGGGCAACGCCATCACCCGGCTGCGGCTGATGCAGCTACTGGAACCCCTGGTCGCCAGTCCTCGCTCCACCTTCCTGGTGACACTGCCGTTCGCGCTCGCGACGTCGTCGCTGGGGATCTACGGACTACTCATAACGCTCTTTTGGAGCGCGCTCCTGTTCGACATGCCGCTCCACCTGGAGCACCCGTTGCTCTTTCTGGCCGCGGTACCCGTGACGGTGGTGGCACTCGGCATGCTGGGCCTGCTGATGGCCTCCGCCTTCATCCTCTATCCGACGGCCCAGTCGCTGGCCAACTTCTTCGAGTTCCCGGTGTGGATGCTCAGCGGCATGCTCGTCCCCGTCTCCTCGCTCCCGGACCCCGTGCAGAACGTGTCGTACCTGCTGGCCCCCACCTGGGGTGTCAAAGCGCTCACCGGGGCGGCGGTGGGCGGCGGCGACCCGTTGACGGCGATCGGCATGTGTCTCCTGCTCACCTGTGGCTATCTCGCCGTCACCCTGCTGCTGCAGAGGAGGTTCGAATGGCTGGCACGCTCCAGCGGGACGCTGGCTCTTCAGTGACCTGGCGTCTGTTCTTCGTGGCGGGCTGGCGCTCCTACCTCGCCCTGTTCCGCTGGCTGCGGCCGTCGGCGTTCATCCCGACCGTGATCGGCGTACCCGTCGTCCAGCTGATCTGGGCGGTGCACCTGGGCCGCTACCTCGGCGCCTATCCGCCCGACTACTACGTGGTGGGCAACGCTCTGCACGCCTGCGCGATGGCCGGCCTGTTCGCCCCCGCCCACTCGATCCAGGGCGAGCGGTACGGCGGCACGCTCACCGCGCTGCTCGCCACCCCGGCCAACCGTGCCGTGATGTTCGGCGGCCGGGTCCTGCCGGCCGTCCTGACCGGCGCGTTCACCTCCGCGGTCATGCTCGCCCTCGGCTCGGCGCTGGGATGGGTGCACATCGCCCCCGGCGCGCTGCCCCCGCTGGCCCTCACCTTGCTGGTCACCGCCCTGTCGTGCAGCGCCTGCGGACTGGTCGTGGGGGCGATCGGGCTGCGCACCCGGGAAGCGACGTTCCTGGCCAACGTGGTGCTCTACTCGATGATGCTGCTGTGCGGCGTGAACATCCCCTTCTCCTGGCTGCCCGGCTGGCTCGCCACACTCGGGCACGCGATGCCGATGTCACAGGGGATCGAGGCCGCCCGCCGGGTGCTGTCCGGGGCCGACGGGGTGCCGGGGCTGCTGGGCTGGGAACTGCTCAAAGCGGCCGTGCTGGTGGGGCTGGCCCTGTACCTGCTGCGGGTGCTGGAGCGCGGCAGCCGCGCGAACGCGTCCCTCGACGATGTGTGAGAGAGCAGAGAACCCCATGACGGTGGACGGCGTCCCCCTCACGTTCGGTCAGCTCTCGGTGTGGCGGGTGATGACCGACTGGCCGCACTCCCGGTGGCCGGAGACGTACCTGACCGGAGCGGTCGAGCTGCCGCCCGGCTGCAGCGAGGACCGGGTCGTGTCCGCCTTCGGTGCGCTCCGCAGGCGCCACGAGTCACTGCGCACACGGTTCACGGACACCACCGACGGGCCGGTGCAGCTGGTGGACGAGGCGGTCGGCGACCCGGTCGTGGGTCACGTCGAACGGCAGGTGCACACCGTCGAGGAGGCCGCGGCGGCCGGACGGGAACTGGCCCGGGACCGCATCGACCGCGCCCGGGAGCACGCCTGCCGCTTCGCCGTGGTGACCAGCGGCGGACAGCCGACGCACGCGGTGATCACCGCCGACCACATCGTCGCCGACGGATTCTCGCTGGGGCGGCTGCGCGCCGAACTGACGGCACTGACCGGCAGGAACAGTCCCGAGGGCAGCCGCTGGCTGGAGGAGGAGCCGCCACAGCCCCGGGCACTCGCCCTGGCGCAGCGGTCCGCCGCCGGCCGGGCCCGCGGTGACGGTGTGCTGCGTCACTGGCAGGACCTGCTGGCCACGCTCCCCCCGGACGCCTTCCCGGTGCCCGACGACGCGGGCGGCAGACCCGGACGCATCGAGGCGGTCCTGCGGTCGCCCCGCGCCCGCGCGGCACTGGCCGTGGTCGCCCAGGAACGCGGGCTGGCACCCCACGACGTCCTGCTGGCACTCGCCTCCCTGGCTGTCGCCGTGCTGGAGGAGAGCGCGCGGGTTGTCATGACGCTCCAGTCCAGCAACCGGTTCGGGCCGCCCTGGCACACTGTGGTCAGCTCCATGAACCAGTACGCGCCGATGCTGCTCGACACCGGCACCGCACCCGGCTCCTTCGACGACTGGGTCCGCCGCGTGCAGCGCACCGCGCTCAAGGCGTACCGCTTCGGCTCGTACGACATCGACGCGGTCGAGGCCCTGGTGCGCGGCGACCGCGGCAGGGCGCCGGGATACGACCACTTCTACAACTTCCTCGCCCACGACGTCGCCCGGTCCGCACCCGTCCCCGGCGCGGACCGGGCTGGCCGCGTCGAACGGACCCGCCCCCACCGCCAGATCGGCCCCCGGTTCGACGTCAAGGTGCTCGGCGGGCCCGACATGCCGGTCGTCGTACGGGCCGACCCCGCTCTGGTGTCCGCCGACCGGCTCGACGCCCTGCTGACCTGGTTCGACGAGGAACTTCACCGGATGGCGGCAGAGCCCTCGGGCAGCACGGCCGCGCTGGTCCGGCGGTGCCGCGCGGCCCTGGACGGCCGGTCCGCGGACTGAACCCCCGGCACGCGGTGGAACGCCCCGTACGTCTCTGATGCGCCCCGCTGATCAGGAGGCCAGTATGCTGCCCCTCTCCTTCGCCCAACGACGGCTGTGGTTCCTCGAACGTGTCGAGGGAGCCGGGGCGACGTATCTTCTGCCCCTCGCCCTGCGGCTGCGCGGGCCCCTGCGCGTCACGGCGCTGCGGAGCGCGCTGGGCGACATCGTGGCACGGCACGAACCGCTGCGGACCGTCTTCCGCGAGGCGGACGACGAGCCGTACCAGGACGTCCTCGACGCCGGTGCCGGGCACCCGGGGTTGGCGGTCGTCGCGTGCGGCCCGGACCACCTGGACGAGAAGCTGGCGGCGGCTGCCGCCGTGCCGATCGCGATCGGCGAGGCCGAACTCCCGCTGCGCGCGACCCTGTTCGAGACCGGTCCCGACGACCACGTCCTGCTGCTGGTCGTCCACCACACCGCGATGGACGGCTGGTCGGTGGACACCCTGCTGCGCGACCTGTCCGCGGCCTACCGGTTCCGGGCCGAGCAAGGCACCGCGCCGCCCTGGGAGCAACTGCCGGTCCAGTACGCGGACTTCACCCTGTGGCAGCGCGAACTGCTGGGCGATCCGCAGGACCCCGGCAGCACGCACGCCGTGCAGAGCGCCTTCTGGAGGCGGACCCTGTCCGGTCTGTCCGGACCGCTGCCGCTGCCCGTGGACCGGGCCCGCCGGACGGTGGCCGGGCGCCGGGGCGCCAGCGTCCCCTTCCACTGTGACACCAAGCTGCACCACGGGGTGACGGAGCTGGCCCGCGCGCACCGGTGCACCTCGTTCATGGTGGTGCACGCCGCCCTGTGCGTACTGTTGACCCGGCTGGGGGCGGGCACCGACATCGCGGTCGGCTCCGCCGTCTCGGGGCGGGTGGAGGAGGCGCTGAACGACCTCGTCGGCTTCTTCGTCAACTCGGTGGTGCTGCGCACCGATCTCTCGGGCGATCCGGACTTCGCCGAGGTGCTGCGGCGCGTGCGGGAGTCCGACCTGGACGCCTTCGCCCACCAGGACCTGCCGTTCGACCTGGTGGTCGAGGCCGTCAACCCGGTCCGCTCACTCGCGCACAACCCGCTGTTCCAGGTGATGGTGAGCTTCGAGAGCGACGCGCCCGCGGAGCCGGACTTCGGCGAGGTGCGGGCCGCGGTGCGTCCGCTGGCCCCGCTGCCGACCGCGAAGACCGACCTGACCTTCCAGCTCGTGGAGCATCTGCGGGGCGGACCGCAGGGCATCGACGGCCACCTGGAGTACGCCTCCGACCTGTTCGACGCCTCCACCGCCGAGTCCATCGTGGTGCGGCTGCTCACCGTGCTGGAGGCGGTCACCGCGGACCCGTCGCTGCGGGTGAGCGAGATCGGCCTGCTCACCGATGCGGAGTACCGCCTGGTGGTGACGGAGTGGAACGCGACGGAGCGCGCGCTGCCGGTGACGGCCCTGCCCGAGGCACTCTCGGCCCAGGCCAGGCGCACCCCGGACGCGCCGGCGGTCGTCGACGGTCCGCGCACCCTCACCTACGCCGAACTCCACGACCGGGCCGACCGTCTGGCTGCCTACCTCGACGGCGCCGGGGCGGGGCCCGGCACGGTGGTGGCGCTGGCGCTGCCCCGGTCGGCCGAGTTCGTCGTCGCGGTGCTGGCCGTCCTCAAGACGGGGAGCGCCTACCTCCCGCTGGACCCCGAGCACCCCGTGGAGCGCCTGGCCCACATGCTGCGCGACGCGGCGTCCCCCTGCGTGCTGACCGACCGCGCGACCCGGGCCGCGCTGCCGCGCGGGGGGCCGCCGGCCGTGGTCGTCGACGAGCCGCTGCCCGCGCCGCCGGAGGTGCCCGGAGCGGGGCGCCGTCGGGCCGGCTCCGGCGATCCCGCGTACGTGATCTACACCTCCGGCTCCACCGGGCTGCCGAAGGGCGTCGTCGTCTCGCACGCGGCCATCGACAACCGGCTGCGCTGGATGCAGGACACCTTCCCGCTCACAGCCGCGGACCGCGTCCTGCACAAGACCCCCAGCGGCTTCGACGTGTCCGTGTGGGAGCTGTTCTGGCCGCTGCGGGAGGGCGCCGTGCTGGTGGTGGCCGCGCCGGGCGAACAACGGGACCCGGCACGCCTGATCGCCACCGTGCGGAACGACGGCGTCACCGTCGCGCACTTCGTTCCCTCGATGCTGGACCACTTCCTCGCCGAACCGGAGGCGGCGTCCTGCACCGGACTGCGCCGCGTCTTCTGCAGCGGCGAGGCACTCCCACGGGAGACCGCGGACACCTTCCACCGGCTGCTGCCGGGCACGTCCCTGGAGAACCTGTACGGGCCGACCGAGGCCGCCGTCGACGTGACCTGGCATCCGTGCCGCGCCGGCGAGAGCGGCCCTGTCCCGATCGGCAAGCCGGTGTACAACACGAGGACCTACGTCCTGGACGAGACGCTGCGGCCGTGTCCCCCCGGTCTGCCGGGCGAGCTGTACCTCGCGGGCGTCCAGCTGGCGACGGGCTACCTGGGCCGCGGGGCGCTGACGGCCTCCCGGTTCGTCGCTGACCCGTTCGGTCCGCCCGGGACCCGTATGTACCGTACCGGCGACGTCGCCCGGTGGCGTGCGGACGGCTCCCTGGAGTATCTGGGGCGCGAGGACACCCAGGTCAAACTGCACGGCCAGCGTCTGGAACTCGGCGAGGTGGAGAGCGTACTGGCCGCAGGGACCGCGGTCGGCTCCGCCTGTGCCCTGGTGCGCTCCGACGGCGGCGAACGGCGGCTGGTCGCCTATGTGACCCCAGTGCGCGGGGCCTCGGGCGACGGGGCGACGCCGGCCGGCCCGCAGCCGGAACAGCTGCGCGAGCACCTCGCGGAACGGCTGCCGGCGTACATGCTGCCCTCGGACATCGTGGTCGTGGACCGCTTCCCGCTCACCGCCAACGGCAAGCTCGATCGGGCGGCCCTCCCGCCACCGCCCGCGCCGCGCGCCGGCCGGGGCCGCGGACCGGGCAATGACCGGGAACGGGCGGTGCTGGAGGTTTTCCGCGAACTGCTGGGCACCGACGGCATCAGCGTCGACGACGACTTCTTCCGCGCGGGCGGCACCTCGATGCTCGCCATCCGGCTGGCCCGGCGGCTGCGCCGGGTGCTCGGGACGGAGCTCCCGGTCCAGGCCGTCTTCCGGCATCCGACGGCAGCCGCGCTGGCCCGCCGGGCGGACCGCGGGCCCGGGACGCCGGACGGTTCGGCCGCGCTGCTGCCGCTGCGTCCGCACGGCACCGGCCTGCCGCTGTTCTTCGTCCACCCCGGGACCGGGTTCGGCTGGTGCTACTTCCGGCTGCTGGAGCACTTGGACACCGACCGGCCCGTGTACGCCCTCCAGGCCAGGGGGCTGGGCGGGGAGGACAGGGCCGCCGTGCTGCCCGCGAGCGTCGGGGAGATGGCCGACGACTACGTGCGGCAGATCCGGCAGATCCAGCCGTCGGGCCCCTACCACCTGTTCGGCTGGTCCTTCGGCGGGCTGGTGGCACACGCCGTCGCGACCGCACTGCGGGCCGCGGACGAGGCGGTGGACCTGCTGGTGGTGCTGGACGGCCGTCCCGTGACCGAGGAGGAAGCCGCCCGGGCCCACGCCTCGGCCGAGGAGCCGCAGACGGAGGCGCTGCGCGGCTTCTTCGACGGCGCTCCCTCGCTGTCCGCCGCGCAGGACGGCGTCGACGACGCGCTCGTCGCACAGCTGCGCGAGAGCTTCCCGCCGCTCAGCCACGCCGGTCCGCGCGAGGTGCGCGCGGCGGTGGAGGTGGCGGTCAACAACATCCGCCTCATGAACGAGTTCGTGCCCGGCCGGTTCGACGGCGATCTCGTCCTGGTAGCCGCCCATGACGGCACGCCCCGGGACATCGGGCCCGGTCTCGGCTGGGATCCGTACGTCGGCGGGCGGATCACGGTCCTGGACGCCGACTGCGGCCACTACGAGATGCTCGGCAGGGCGGTCGCCGACATCGGCAGCCTGCTGTCGCGGATCCTCACCGCACCCGGCTCCGCACGGAAATGACCACAGGAGGAACTTCCATGGGCAACCCCTTCGACGATTCCGGCGCCCCGTTCCACGTCCTCGTCAACGACGAGGGCCAGCACTCGCTGTGGCCGGCCGCCGCGGCCGTGCCGGACGGCTGGAGCGCCGTGCTGAGCGATGCCACGCACGAGGAGTGCGTGGCCTGGGTGGAGACGCACTGGACGGACATGCGGCCGAGGAGCCTGGCCTCGGCCATGGACGCGAACGGTCCGCGGGGCGAGGCGTGAACCCGTCCGCCGACCGCGAGGCGGTCACCCTCGGCGAACTGTTCACGCGGGGGGCGCGGTTGTGGCCCGACGCGGTCGCGGTGGAGTGCGCGGGCGAGCTGCTGACGTACGCGCGGCTCGACACGGAGTCGGACCGCCTCGCACGGCTGCTGCTGGCGCGCGGCGCGGCACCCGAGCGCCCTGTGGCCATCGGGCTGCGGCGCTCGCCCCTGCTGGTGGCCGCCCTCCTCGCCGCGGTGAAGGCGGGGGTGCCGTACGTCCCCGTCGACCCCGCACACCCCGCCCGGCGCAACGCCCTCATCCTGCGCGACGCCGCGCCCGCCCTGCTGCTGGCATCCTCCGGCACCGCCGTACCGGGTGCCGACGGGGAACTGGGCCCGGATCTCGTGCTGCTCGACGAGTCCGGCAGCAGCGAACCGCCGGAGCCGGAGCCCGCCCGGGGCCTGCCGCAGGCCCGTCCCCCGCATCCGCTGGACCTGGCCTACACGCTGTACACCTCGGGCTCGACAGGCACGCCCAAGGGCGTCGCGGTGACCTACGGCAACCTGCTCAACCTGCTCAGTTCCTTCGGGAAACGGCTGGGGCTCGGACCACAAGACCGCTTCCTCGCCGTCACCACCGTCGGATTCGACATCGCCGCGCTGGAACTGTTCGTCCCGCTGCTCAGCGGTGCCCGTCTGGTGCTGGCCACGGAGGAGGAGCGGGAGCCCACCCGACTCGCCCGGCTGGTGGGGCGGCGCGGTATCACCGCGATGCAGGCGACGCCAGCGCTGTGGCAGGCGCTCGTGGAGGAGACCGTCGACCTGTCAGGGGTGCGCGTCCTGGTCGGGGGCGAGGCCCTGCCGGCCGGGCTCGCCGCCGAGCTGTGCGACCGGGCCGCAGAGGTCACCAACGTCTACGGCCCCACCGAGACCACCGTCTGGTCGACCGCGGTGACACTGGAGCCCGGCAGGCACACGGACCGCCCGCCGATCGGAGTGCCCGTCGACCGGACCCGGACCCAGGTGCTGGACCACGCGCTGCGGCCGGTGGCCGTCGGCGAGGAGGGCGAGCTGTACATCGGGGGCGCCGGGGTGGCCCGGGGTTATGTGAACCGTCCCGGTCTCACCGCCCAGCGCTTCGTCGCCGACCCCTACGGACCACCCGGCACCCGCATGTACCGCACCGGCGACCTCGTACGCCAACACCCCGACGGCAACCTCGAATTCCTCGGCCGCGCCGACTTCCAGGTCAAACTCCGCGGCTTCCGCATCGAACTCGGCGAAATCGAAACCGTCATCGCCCGCACCCCCGGCGTCGCCCAAGCCGTGGCCCTCGTCCGCGAAGACCGCCCCGGCGACAAACGACTCGTCGCCTACACCGTCCCCCGCACCGGACACCACCTCGACCCCACCACCATCCGACGCCACACCACCCAAACCCTCCCCGACTACATGGTCCCCGCCCACATCGTCGTCCTCGACACCCTCCCCCTCACCACCAACGGCAAAGTCGACCGACGCGCACTCCCCGCCCCCCACCACAACCCCACCACCACCGACACACCCACCACCCCCCACCAGAAAACCCTCTGCCACCTCTTCGCCGACACCCTCGGCCTCCCCCACATCGGCACCCACGACAACTTCTTCGACCACGGCGGCCACTCCCTCCTCGCCACCCGCCTCATCAGCCGCATCCGCACCCAACTCGGCCACCACCTCACCATCCGCGACCTCTTCGAACACCCCACCGTCCACGACATCAGCCACCACCTCACCACCACCACCCCCACCACACGCCCCGCACTGCTGGCGGCGCCGCGTCCCGCGCGGGTGCCGTTGTCGTACGGTCAGCGGCGGCTGTGGTTCCTCGACCGGCTGGAGGAGACGGGCGCGGCGTATCACATGCCGTTGGTGCTGCGGCTGCGCGGACCGCTGGACCAGGACCGGCTGCGGGCCGCCCTGGCAGACCTCGTGGCCCGCCACGAGAGTCTGCGCACCGTCTTCCGGGAGGTGGACGGGGAGCCCTGGCAGGAGGTGCTGCCCGTCGCGGACACGGTGCCCGCGCTGAGCGTGGTGGAGGCTGGCGCCGCCGACCGCCTGGAGGCGCCGCTGCGGGAGTTCCTGTGCCGGGGCTTCGACCTCGCCCAGGAACCGCCGCTGCGCGCACGGCTGTTCAGGACACAGCCGCAGGAGCATCTGCTGGCCGTCGTCGTGCACCACATCGCGTGCGACGGATGGTCGATGGCCCCACTCGCCCGCGACCTGCAGAACGCCTACGAAGCGTCGGGACGCGGCGCGGGGCGCGACGCGGACGGGGCGCTGCCCGTGCAGTACGCCGACTACACGCGGTGGCAGCGCGAGCTGCTGGGCGACCCGGACGACCCGGAGAGTCTGGCCGCGCAGCAACTGGCTTACTGGGACAAGGAGCTGAGCGGCCTGCCGGAGGAGCTCCGGCTGCCGTACGACCGGCCGAGGCCGGCCCGTTCCTCCTACGCGGGCGGATCGGTGGTGGTGCGGGTCGACGCGGCGGAGCACCGGGCGCTCCAGCGACTGGCGCGCGCGTCGGGAGCGACGGTGTTCATGGCTGTCCAGTCCCTCCTCGCAGTCCTGCTCACCCGGCTGGGCGCGGGCACGGACATCCCGATCGGCACGCCGGTCGCGGGGCGCTCCGACGAGGGGCTGGAGGACCTGGTCGGCTTCTTCGTCAACACGCTGGTGCTGCGCACCGACACCTCCGGCGATCCCGGCTTCACCGACCTGCTGGAGCGGGTGCGCGACCGGGACCTCGACGCCCTCGGCCATCAGGACCTGCCGTTCGAGACGCTGGTCGAGCGGCTGCGCCCGGGACGCTCGCTGGCCAGGCACCCCTTCTTCCAGGTGCTCCTGGTGGCGCAGAACAACGAGCGGCTGCCCTTCCGGCTACGGGGCCTGGATGTGGACGAGCGCCCCGCCGCCCTGGGCACTGCCCAGTTCGACCTGTCGTACAGCCTGGTGGAGAAGGCCGCCGCCGACGGTTCCGGCGACGGGATCGAGATCACCGTGGAGTACGCGACCGACCTGTTCGACGCGGCCACGGTGGAGCGGATGAACGACTGTCTACTGAGGCTGGTGCATGGGGTACTGCGCGCGCCGGACGCGCCCGTCAGCACCCTGCCGCTCCTCTCCGCGGCGGAGCGCCGCCGGCTGATCGTGGACTGCAACGCGACGGACCACGAGGTGCCCGGACTCTCCCTGCCCGCGATGATCGAGGCCCAGGTGGCGCGTACCCCCGGGGCGACGGCCGTCGTGCACGAGGACCAGCGGCTGACCTACGCGGAACTCAACGCCCGGGCCAACCGGTTCGCCCGTCTCCTGATGCGCCGGGGGGCGGGCCCCGAACGGACGGTGGCGCTGTTCGCACCGCGCTCGGCCGAACTGGTGGTGGCCCTGCTCGCGGTGGTGAAGACGGGCGCTGCCTATCTGCCGGTGGACACCGCACACCCGGCGGACCGGATCGCCTACCTGCTGGAGGACGCCGGTCCCGTCTGCGTGGTGACCACCGGCGCGCTGAGCGCACAGGTGCCCGACGGTACGGCGACGGTGGTGCTGGACTCGGACGCCACCGCCCGGGAGGCAGCCGCCCTGCCTGACACGGACGTGCCCGACAAGGAACGCACGACGCCGCTGCTGCCCGCGCATCCGGTGTACGTGATCTACACCTCCGGCTCGACGGGCCGCCCGAAGGGGGTGGTCCTGCCCTCGGGGGCCCTGGTCAATCTCATGGCCTGGCACCACCGGGCCATGGAGGGCGGGCCGGGCACGGTCACGGCCCAGTTCGCGTCGCTGAGCTTCGACGCCGCCGCCCACGAGCTCTTTTCGGCCTTCACCATGGGCAAGACGCTGGCCGTCCCACTGGACGACACCCGCAAGGACACCGAGGAACTGGTCAGGTGGCTGGACCGGCACCGTGTCAACGAGCTGTTCGCCCCCACACCGGTGGTCGACGCGGTGGCCGAGGCCGCGACCCGGCTGGGGCTGGCCCTGCCTCATCTGGTGGACATCGCGCAGGCGGGCGAGGCTCTGACGCTCCACTCGGCGCTGGGCGGTTTCTGTGCCCCGGGGTCAGGGCGCAGGCTGCACAACTACTACGGACCGACCGAGACCCATGTGGTCACGGCGTGGACGGTGCCCGATGCCGCGTTCGGCTCCCCGGCCGCACCTCCCATCGGACCGCCCATCTGGAACACCCGCGCGTACGTGCTCGACGAAGGGCTGAACCCGGTGCCGGTGGGTGTGCCGGGCGAGCTGTACATAGCCGGTGACCAGGTGGCCCGGGGTTATGTGAACCGTCCCGGTCTCACCGCCCAGCGCTTCGTCGCCGACCCCTACGGACCACCCGGCACCCGCATGTACCGCACCGGCGACCTCGTACGCCAACACCCCGACGGCAACCTCGAATTCCTCGGCCGCGCCGACTTCCAGGTCAAACTCCGCGGCTTCCGCATCGAACTCGGCGAAATCGAAACCGTCATCGCCCGCACCCCCGGCGTCGCCCAAGCCGTGGCCCTCGTCCGCGAAGACCGCCCCGGCGACAAACGCCTCGTCGCCTACACCGTCCCCCGCACCGGACACCACCTCGACCCCACCACCATCCGACGCCACACCACCCAAACCCTCCCCGACTACATGATCCCCGCCCACATCGTCGTCCTCGACACCCTCCCCCTCACCACCAACGGCAAAGTCGACCGACGCGCACTCCCCGCCCCCCACCACAACCCCACCACCACCGACACACCCACCACCCCCCACCAGAAAACCCTCTGCCACCTCTTCGCCGACACCCTCGGCCTCCCCCACATCGGCACCCACGACAACTTCTTCGACCACGGCGGCCACTCCCTCCTCGCCACCCGCCTCATCAGCCGCATCCGCACCCAACTCGGCCACCACCTCACCATCCGCGACCTCTTCGAACACCCCACCGTCCACGACATCAGCCACCACCTCACCACCACCCCCACCACCACACGCCCCGCACTGCGTCCGATGCGTCCGGCTCCCGCCGGCCGGGACGCCCAGTGACGGCGGCCTCATCCCCTGGAGCAACCGTGACGGAACAACAGGTCGGGACCCCGGCCTTCTCGGTCGTCCCCGGAGCTACGGTGCACCGGTGCCTGGCGGGCCGACAGCACGAGGTCATGGACATCGTCGAGCAGGCGTACCGCCTGCACGGGGCGGGCCGGACGGTCAACCCGCCGTCGTACTTCCTGCGCTTCCCCGACCGGCCCACCGCGCGCATCATCGCGCTGCCCGCCTCGCTGGGCGGGGAGTTCGGTGTGGACGGGCTGAAATGGATATCGAGCTTCCCGGAGAACCTCTCGCACGGGATTCCGCGCGCCTCCGCGGTCCTGATCCTCAACGACGCCCGGACCGGGTACCCGTACGCCTGTCTGGAGAGCTCCATCATCAGCGCGGTGCGCACCGCCGCCTCAGCGGCGGTCGCCGCACGGGAGCTGACCCGTGACCGGCCGGCACCGCGCCGGATCGGCTTCGTGGGGACCGGTCTCATCGCCCGGTACCTGCACGACTACCTCTCGGTGCTCGGCTGGGACCTGACCGAGGTCGGGGTGTACGACCTGTCGCCCGCATACGCCGAGAGCTTCGCCGGCCATCTCGCCGACCGGACACCGCAGGTGCCGGTGCGGGTGCACGGATCGGCGGAGGAACTGGTGCGCTCCAGCGACGTCGTGGTTTTCGCCACCACCGCCTCCACCCCGCACATCACCGACCCGGACTGGTTCGGGCACCATCCGGTGGTCCTGCACGTCTCGCTGCGCGACCTGGGCCACCAGGTCGTCGAGGCGGCCTGCAACGTCGTCGACGACGTCGAGCACGTCCTGAAGGCCGACACCTCGGTGCACCTCGTGGAGCAGCGCACCGGATCGCGGGACTTCATCGACGGCACCCTGTACGACGTCCTCACCGGCCAGGTCGTGGTGCCCGCCGACCGCACGGTCATCTTCTCGCCGTTCGGGCTGGGGGTACTGGACCTCGCGGTCGGCCACTTCACCCATGACCGGGCCGCCCGGACGGACGAGCTGCTGCGGGTCGACGGCTTCTTCCACGACGTCGACCGTCACCGCAGCCCCGACCCGGTGGGCACCCCGGCCGGGAGCGACCGATGAGCGGCGGAACCTCCCTCGGCGACCTCCGCCTCCTGCCCGGCGCGGCCGAGGCGGCGCGTGCCCGCGCGCTGCGCAACCCGCTGCCGGTGGACACGGCGAGCGCGGTTCTCGACCACGTCGCCCGGCACGCCGGGACGGACGGGGACAAGGCCGCCGTGGTCCACGGCGACACGGTCGTGACCTATCGGGGCCTGCTGGAGCGGGTCGGCGCGATCCGCGCCGACCTGCTCGGCAGGGGATGCGGTCCGGGCGACGTCGTCGCGGTGACCGGACTGCGCTGTCCGGACATCATCGCGGTGCTGCTGGCCGCGGAGAGTCTCGCCGCCGTCTACCTGCCCGTCGATCCCGGCTGGCCCGCCGCGCGGGTCGCGGACGTCCTGAAGCGTGGTGCGGCCCGCTGGCTGGTGGACTGCACCACGTCCGCCACCGGTCCGGTCCGGGAGGCGGCGGCGCGGGCCGGCGTCGAGCCGGTTCCGGTCCCCGGCCGCACCGCGGCGAGCGGTGCTCCTCCCACGGCCGCGGTGGGCGACCGCTCGCGCGAGCCCCGGTACGCCATCTTCACGTCGGGGACGACGGGCCGCCCCAAGGGGGCACTGGTCGAGCACCAGGGCATGATGAACCACCTGTGGGCGAAGGTGCTCGACCTGTCCCTGGATCGCGACGACACCGTGGCGTTCAGCGCGCCGCTGATCTTCGACATCGCGGTGTGGCAGATGCTGGCCCCGCTGCTCGTCGGAGGCACGGTCGCCGTCATCGACGACGCCGACCTGGCCTTCCCCCGGCGGCTGACGCGCGCCCTCTCCCGGTCCCGGGTGAGCGTGGTGGAGCTGGTGCCCACCGTGCTGGGCTGGCTGGTGGACCAGGTCGGCCGGACCGGCCCCGACTCCCTGGTGGGGCTGCGCTGGGTCATCTCCACCGGTGAGGAGCTGCGGCCCGCCCTGGCACAGCGGGTGTTGGCGGGTCTGCCCCGGGCCAGACTGCTGAACGCCTACGGGCCCACGGAGTGTTCCGACGACGTGACCCACCAGGTGGTGGGGGCGGCGGAGGCGGCGCTGGAACGACTGCCGGTCGGCACCGCGGTCGTCAACGCCGTCCTGCACGTGCTGGCCGGTGAGAGCGACGGCCGGTGGCAGGCGGCGGCGGAGGGCGAGCCGGGCGAGCTGTTCGTGGGCGGGCTGCCGGTCGGGCTGGGCTATCTCAACGACGAGGCCACGACGCGGGCCGCGTTCTTCCGGGACGTGATAGATCCCGGATCGCCGACCGGGCGGCTGTACCGGACGGGCGACCTCGCCCGCGTGGTGGACGGCAGGGTGCACTACTTGGGCCGGGCCGACCGTCAGGTCAAGGTGTCCGGCGTGCGCATGGAACTCGACGAGGTCGAGGTCGTACTCAGCCGCCATCCCGCCGTCGACAGCTGCGCCGTCGTCGTCAGCGGTACGGACGGAGCCGCGGAGCTGACCGCGCACTACAGCCCGCGCGGGCCGGTCTCGACCGACGAACTCAAGGAGCATCTCCGCAGCCGGCTGCCCGCGGCGATGGTGCCCGGGCGGTGGCGGTCGTGGGAGGCGCTGCCTCTCACCCGTAACGGGAAGACCGACCATCGCGCCCTGCGAGACGCCGACGCGGTGGCCGATGCCGGGCGGGGCGCCGCCCCGTGAACCTCCGGCCCGGACGCGGCCCCGGCGGACCTGTGCACACGGGTCCGCCGACCGGCCCGCACATACCTGAACACCCATCGATGACATGCGGAGCACAGCCATGAACGAACCTTGGGACGATCGCTTCAGAACCCTGCTGGCCTCCCAGCTCAGTGGCCCCGTGGCAGCCCGGCTCACCGCTGACGACGACCTCTTCGACGAGGGCCTGAACTCGCTGGGCGTCGTCGCTCTGGTGGTCGCTGTCGAGGAGTGCTACGCGATCGAGTTCCCTGACGAGGCGCTGGACCGGGAGACGTTCCGGACCCCCGGAAGGCTCTGGGCCACCGTCGCGGGTCTGTTGCCCCGGGTGCAGGACGGCGGGGAGAACCGATGATCGTCTCCGTCGCCGGGGCCGACGGGGCCGGCAAGTCCACCGTCACACGGCTGGCCGCCGAGCGTCTCGCGAGCGCGGGGACCGCCGTCGAACGCGTCGAGCGGTGGAACATCGTCGGCAATCCCCGGTATCCGACAGCGGACCTGCTGCGCCGTGATGTCCCGGCCGCGCGGACCTGCGTGGCGGACATGCCGCCCGGCCCGCGCTTCCTGTTCCTGATGTGGTCCATCGACCTGGCACTGCGCGGCCGGGCGCCGGGCGGCCCGGAAGCGGCGGTGACCTTGCTGGACGGGTACTGGATGAAGCACGCGGCGAGCGAGATCGCCTACGGGCTGGACCGCACGTGGGTGGAGTCGGTGGCGGCCGGGCTTCCGCCCTCCTCCGAGGTGGTCTATCTCCGGCTCGAACCGGAGCGGGCGTGGGAGCGCAAGGCAGGCCGGGACCTCGTGCCGTACGAGTGCGGGATGGATCCGACGTGCTCCCGGGAGAGCTTCCTGACGCACCAGCGGCACGTGCTGGAAGTGCTGGACGGCTGGGCGGCACGCTTCGGCTGGCGGGAGATCGACGCCGCGCAGCCCGTGGAGGTCTTGGTCGACGCGGTCGTCATCGGCACGGTGGGGCGGCTGACGAGCGCGCACCGTGCGGCGGCGGATACGGGGGCACGATGAGGAGCGGCAGCGCGGGCGGTCAGGGGGCGCCCCGGACCGTCGTGGTCAAGGTCGGCGGCAGCCTCGTGTCGGACAAGCGCAGCGACCACGACATCGACGAGGCCGCCGTGCGGGACTACGCGGAGCTGGTGGCGGACCTGGTGCGGAGCCATCCCGGCCGGGTGGTCTTCGTGGCGGGGGGCGGTGCCCTCGGCCACTCCTCGGTACGCCGTAAGGAACACGACGGGCGACTGGCCCTGCTGCCCCTGACCCGGGCGACGTTCGACGTGAAATGGGTGTGGACCGAGGCGTTCCGCGCCGTCGGGCTGCCCGCCGCGCCGCTCCAGGCGATGGCGATGTACGCGGAGGGCGCGGACGGCCCGGTCTTCCAGACCGGGGTGGTGTCTCGGCTGCTGACGGCAGGTGTGCTGCCGGTGCTCTCCGGGGACTGCGTGCTGACCGCCGACGGCGGGCTGCGCATCCTGGGCAGCGACCACGTGCCCGGAATCCTCCTGGACGGCTCCTTCGGGCCGGTCCGGGTGGTCGCCCTCACCGACGTGCCAGGCATCCACGCCGGTCCCGGCGGCGACAGTCCGGTCGTGCCGTACCTGGACGCGGCGGACCCCGAACGGGCTTACGCGTACCTCTGGCCGACCGCCGCCTGGGACACGAGTGGGGCGATGCACGGGAAGGTGGAGGCGTTCTTCTCGCACGCCGACCGCGGCGCCGAGTGTGTCATTTCCCGGGGCGACCGCAAGGCCGCCGGGCTGCGCCATCTGATGGCCCCGATGGCCGAATGGCCGCAGGACCTTCCACGCACCCTGATCTCTCGCAGCCGCCCCGTCTAGGCCCTGCCCCGGCAGGGCCCGGTCCACCCGGCACCGGGCGCCCGTCGCGCCCGGTCATCAGTGTCCACACCTTCGATCCGGTGGAGTCCCCATGTCCCCTTCTCCCGCCCCGACCGAGCCACGGCCGCAGAACCGCGTGGTCCTGATGAATCCAGGACCGGTGAACGTGTCCGAGGAAGTCCGGGCCGCGCTCACCCTGCCCGACCTGTGCCACCGCGAACCGGAGGCACTCGCGCTGATGCAACGGATCAGGAGGAAGACCACCCGTGTCTGCGGCGGTGACGACCGGCACGCCGCGGTCCTGTTGGCGGGTTCGGGGACCACGGCGCTGGAGGCGGCCTTCTCCTCCGTGGTTCCTGCGGACGGCCGCGTCCTCGTGATCGACAACGGCCACTACGGGGAGCGGCTGGCCCGGATCCTGTCGGTGCACGGCATCGCCGTCGAGCACCTGACGTTCGGCTGGGGCCGCCCGGTCGACCCGGCGGTGGTCGAGCGGTCCCTGGCCGGGGACCCGTCCCTCACGCACGTCGCCCTCGTGCACCACGAGACGAGCACAGGGATGCTCAACCCGCTGCGGGAGATCGGCGCGGTGACCGCCCGGCACGGCCGGTCCCTGGCCGTCGACGCGATCAGCAGCCTGGGCGCCGAGGCGTTCGACCTGGTCGCCGACGGCGTCGACTGGTGCGTCGGCACCACGAACAAGTGCCTGGAGGGTTTCCCCGGGGTGAGCTTCGTCGTCGGCGCGCGGGAGCGTCTGGCCGCTCTGGAGGCGGTCCCGGCGCGGACCTTCTCCCTGGACCTGCACCGCCACTTCGTCGCCCAGGAACATGACGGGGTTCCCCTGTTCACCCTGCCTCTTCAGATCATGGCGGCGTTCGACACCGCACTCGACCTGGCCCTGCGCGAAGGCACTCCGCAACGCCACGAACGGTACACAGCCCTGGCCGAGCGGCTGCGCGGCGGTCTCGCCGAACGCGGCCTCGCGCTCCGGCTTCCCCCCGAGCACCGCGCCAGCTCGCTGACGGCCTTCGCGCTTCCCGACGGAATGACGTACGAGGAGCTGCACGACGGTCTCAAGGCCGAGGGGTTCGTCGTGTACTCGACCCAGGCACGCGGGGTGCGGGAGTTCCGGCTCTCCACCATGGGCCACCTCACCGACGAGGACATCACCCGCTTCCTGTCCGCCTACGACCGGGTTGTCACCCAGTACGCCGGAGCCGCCCTATGACCGACACCGTGTTCTCCACGCCGTCCGCCGGTCTGCGCCCCGGCCCGGAGCAGAAGGACTCCACGAGCACCGCAGGGGTGACCCTGGCGATCGTCGGGGGCGGGCCCAGCTGCACGTATGTGCTGGACCGGCTGGCGTCCGCCACCCGGGACGCGGCGGGCCCGTTCGACCTGGAGATCCACGTCTTCGACCGGACGGGGCAGTTCGGCGCAGGTCAGGTGCACAGTCCGGACCAGCCCGCCACGAGCTACCTCAACCGTATCGTCGGGCAGGTGGGGTTCGCCGCCGACGAGAGCGTGGTGGACGCCGGACCCCTGCTGGACCCCGCCGACCGGCCGACCCTGCTGGAATGGTGCCGCAGGAGGTTCCGCGACACCGGGGATCTGGTGTTCGACCTGACGGCCGAGGACTGGCCGAAGCGGTACGTCCACGGCCAGGCGCTGCGCGACCAGTTCGACCTTTACGTGCGGCTGCTGCGGCAGCGGCCGGGGATACGCGTCCTGCTCCACACCGCCGAAGTCGTCGATCTGGACGACGGCGGCGACGGAAGGCTGACCGTGGTCACCGCGGCGGGCACCCGGCCGGTGCGCGCCAGCCACGTCCTCATGGTGACCGGGCACTCCTCCAACAACCCCCTGATGTACGCGGGGCCTCGCCGATGGACGGAGTTCGCGGGGCGGGGACAGGCGGAGTTCCTGCCCTCGGCCTACCCGTTGGACCAGGCATTCCCGGCCGGTGCGGCCGGTCCCGACCGCGTGGTGGGCTGCCTGGGCATGGGCCTGACCACGATCGACGTGATCCTCCATCTGACCGAGGGCCGCGGGGGCAGCTTCGTCACCGGTCCCGACGAGCTGCTGGAGTACCGGCCCTCTGGCGCCGAGCCCGCCTCGATCGTGGCGTTCAGCCGCTCCGGCCTGTTCACCTTCGCACGCCCCTACAACGCCAAGGAGCGCGATCCGCAGAATCTGGAGCACCGGGGAACGTTCCTCGTCGAGGAGGCCGTGGACCGGCTGCGGACGTCGGCCGGGCAGCCCGCCCGGGTGGGCAGGACTGAGCGCAGACAACTGGACTTCCGTGCTCACCTGCTGCCCGTCGTGGTCCTGGAGATGGCGCACCTCTACTACACGACCCTCTTCGGGCCTGAGTTCGGCCGGGCCGCGGAGCTGGCCGCGCGGCCGGAGTACGAGGCGTTCCTCACCGACGGCGGGTCGGGAGCCGCGTCCCAGATGTCGGTCGAGCGGCTGCTGGCCCCGCTGGAACGGGCCGTCGACGAGGCGGTGGCGGTGGTCGATGGCGCCCTGGCGGGGGCGGGGCTCGGTCCGGCCAACGTACCGGACTGGGCCGAGAGCGCCCTGGAGCGATTTCTGGCGGTGGTCTTCGGTCCGGAACGGGCCGCGGAGATGGGCGCCCTGCGCGGGGACGGCGACGCGTTCGCCGCGGCTGTCGACGCGGCGGACTCCCCCTTCCGGCACCGGAAGTCCGCCGCGGCCAGCCGCTTCTCGTGGGAACGCATGATCGAGCCGCTGCCGCGTGAGGACTGTCGCACCCCTGAGCAGTACCGGGAGGCGCTTCTCGACTTCATCGACCTCGACCACCGCTGGGCCGCGCAGGACAACCTCTGGAACCCGGCCAAGGCGGCGGCCGACGGGGTCTGGCGGGACCTGCGCCATGTTCTGTCGCACGCGCTCGACTTCGGCGGTCTGCGGGCCTCGTCGCACCGGGATTTCCTCGATGTGTACATGCGCCACCACAACCGGCTGTGCAACGGGGCCGCGCTCGTGGTGATGGAGAAGATGCGCGCGCTGATCCGGCACGGTCTCGTGGACGTGTCGGCCGGACCGGACGCGGTGGTGGAGACGGACGAGTCCTCAGGCAGGTTCCGGGTGCGGGGCCCCGTCACGGGCGCGGACATCGGGGTGGACGTCCTGGTGGACTCGCGGGTGCATCCTTTCGACGCCGCCAACGACGTGCGTCCGCTCTATCCGAACCTGCTGCGGCGTGGGCTGGTACGCAAGTGGACCAACCCGGGCCAGGGGGAGGCCGGCTTCTCGCCGGGCGGGCTGGACCTGACGACCGCCTTCCATCCGGTACAGGCGGACGGCCGCACCGACACACGGCTGACCCTGCTCGGTCCGCCGAGCGAGGGAGTCATGTTCTTCCAGCTGGGGGCACTACGGCCGCACCAGAACCATCACGTGATGCAGGACATCCTGCTGTGGCTGAAGGGGTTCTGGCCGGACGTCACCGCACCGGAGAGCCGATGAGCGAGGGCCACCGCTCACCGGAGGGTGCCTGGTCCGATCGGGCCGGGCACCTCCCAGCCCCCGGGCGGACGCCAGTCACGCCACCGTTCCCACCAGCAAGCTCCGCGACTGACCAGGTCTGTCACGTCCGCCGCGGCGCGGCGCACCTGGCCGGCCTGCTCCGCGGAGAGTGCGCCACTGCGCTCCAGCGCGTGGAACTCCTCAACGTCCTTCCACCGGGAGGGGGAGCCGTCGCCAGGGATCCACAGGTCGAGTTCGAGATCGAGGGTGTCGAAACCGTGTACGCCGCGCCGCAGGGGTTGCTGGAAGTTCACGTACCACCCCTCGAAGGCGTCGCCACTGCGGCGTTGCCAGACCGCGTAGGCGTCGGAGGCGCGCTGGATCTGGAGGACACCGTCGGACTGCCAGACCGGGTCGTGCAGGCTCCAGGGGTGCGGCCCCCAGCTGAACTCACCGGCGCCGAAGGTCAGCGGAGTGCGCTCGGAGAGGTAGACGGCCACCAGATCGCCCTCGTCGGCGACCACCCGCACCGGGTAGAGCAGCCATTCCCGGCCGTCCAGCATCTCGCGTCTCGCGATGACCTGCCCTGGAGTGAATCTCGCCTGCATGGGATGACATTACCCCTTTCCGATCATGGTTCTGCCGCATTCCGGCCATCCCCCGATCTCACCAACTGCCTTACTGAAGACCGTAGTTGGTCTTCATCGTGCGGATGAAGTACGTTTCCAGGGGTCTGCGCCCCGCAGAGCTGCGCGAACGCCGCTGCGGCCGGACCGCCAGGGGCACGCACCCGGCGCACGACCGGCGGCCGACCGGTCCTGCCGTGCCCGTCACCGCCGGGCGGGACCGTTCAGACGCGCGGCGTGCTCCGCCGGCCCCTCCCGGTACCGTTCACCCCGTCTTTTGATGATCCTGCGAACCCCCGAGCGAAGAAGCGAGACACATGGCCACTGAGCAGAAGTCACCCACCGTGCGTGAGGTACTCCGGAGTCTTGACGTGTTCGCGGGCGCACTGCCGGAGTTCGGTCCGCAGGAGACCCCGGACACACCGCAGGAGCTGTTCACCGAGTGGCTGACAGAGGCCATCGCGGCAGGCGTGCGCGAACCGCACGCCATGACGTTGTCGACGGCGGGGCAGGACGGAACGCCGTCGGCACGGGTGCTGCTGCTGAAGGATGTCGGCCCGGCCGGCTGGAGCTTCGCCTCCCACGCGGCCAGCCCCAAGGGCCGGGACCTGGCGGCCACCCCCGCAGCCGCTCTCACGTTCTACTGGCCGCTGCAGGCCCGCCAGGTGCGGCTACGTGGCGCGGTGGCGCCAGAGAGCCCGGAACTCAGCGCCCAGGATTTCCTCGCCCGCTCACTGGGATCCCGCGCGGAGGCACTGGCCGGCATGCAGAGCAGGACGCTGGACGACCCGAAGAGCGTCTCGGCGGCGACCGAGGAGTCGCTCGCCCGGCTGGAACGCGAACCCGACCTGGTGGTGCCGGAGTGGACCCTCTACACCCTGGACCCGCACAGCGTCGAGTTCTGGCAGGGCGACAAGCAGCGCAAGCACACCCGGCTCGCCTACCTCCGTTCCGCCGACGGCTGGGACAAGCAACTGCTCTGGCCGTGACTCCAGGCGCTTCACCGACGCCCTGCCGGACCCAGGACCCCGGCCGCCACACGGTTGGGGTTCCTGGGCCCGGTGGTGTCGCTCGTACCGCAGTCCTACGCGAACTGGCCTCTGTCGGCGAGGGAGAACACCACCCTCGGCCAGGCCCGAGGACGGGGACGCCACGGCGCACGCCGCAGGCGCCGACGAGGTCATCGACGGGCTGCGCAGCAGAGGATCGCGCCCACCCGCGCCTTCCACCGGCCGGCCGGACTGCTCCATGCGGTCTGGCCATCGGGAACGCCGACATGTCGGCGCGTGTCCTCGGCCTCGACACCGCCGGACCTGAGCGCACGGACGGAAATTAAGAATTGAGCCCCCACCGAACAGGTGGGGGCGTTCACTTTCCCATTCAACGGAACTCGGAATTCCGATTGGCCGCCGCTCGTGATACCAGTAATCACGCACGTGCCAAGTGTCAATCGAAGGCGCCACACACTGGTTTCCGGCCAGGAAATTCGAAACTGTTGAGGAGTTCTCAATGAACACCGTCTCGGTCAATTCTGCTGACATCGAGCAGGTCTTCGCCTCGTTCGACGTGACCGAACTGGAGGTCCTGGAGGTCTCGCAGGGCGTGGCCTTGCCCGAGATGGGCGCCTCCGGCGGCAGCGGCGGCATGTCGTCGTCCTCGTCGACCTGCTCGTCGTCCACCTGCTGACGAAGGCCGCCCGTCCGGGACCGGGCCCGTGGATCAGCCCCGGCGGGCGACGTGCAGCGCGGTGGCCCACAGGACGGCGGCGGCCCCGAATCCCAGCAGGACACGGACGTTCGCGGCGCCGATCCCGCCGGCCAGCGTCAGGATCGCGACCAGCGCCAGGGCCATGAGCAGCGCACCGGTCCACCAGTACTGCGGCTGCGCAAAGGACCGCGCGAGCGGGAGGAAGTGCAGCCCGACGATCAGGCACACCGCGGCGGGAACGTAGAGCCACAGACCGAGCCGGCCGAGGAGCAGGATCGCCGCGACGACCGCCACGGTCTGGCCGATATTCACCTGGCCGAAAACCCGGAAGCTGTTCGGCGCCACCCGGCGCATACACCTTTGGCCCGGCAACGCCCCGAACCGGATGGTGAGGGTCACCGCCGTGACCGCCACTGCCGCGGCCAGCGCGACTATGCAGAACAACGCCGGCGCGGACACCCGAGGTATCAGTCCTGACACCCCCAGGATTTCCCACATCGAAGCGAAAACAGACATGATGACCGCGCCCTGTACGGGCCGGTTTTCGCTCAACTTTCGGCTGCCGGATTCATTGATCACCGGCCCAGCGTACCGCAGCCCTTCGTCCCGGAATGCAGTACAGCTGTCATGAAACACATGACGCTTGGCAGGAAGTAATCGGCAGCCCTTTTCTGATCGCATTCGATTCTTGAAAGATGAGTGCCCATGAGTGCCGATGCGCCAGAAGACCACCCCGCAGGAGTCCGGCTCCTCACCAGAGCGCCGGTGACGCCGGGATGGCTCTCCAGGTCCGTGGTGCCCCTCGCCCGCGCCGTGCGCGACAGCGGGGGCGCCGTCGTACGCCTCGCCGGGGATGGTTGCACGGCCCGCACGTGGACATCATCGGCCGGGGTGCGCTGGGCCAGGGACTCCCCTGGGAGAGCCTGGCACGGCACCTGGACGCCGGTCCCCTGCCCGGGGACCGGGCGCTGGATGAAGAGACCTACCTCGCGCAGGCACGGAAGTTCGGCCGGTTGGAAGCCGCGAGCCACTCCTGAGCTTGGACTCGGCTTCCTTGGCCGCCTCGGCGAGATCACCGATCTTGTCCTTGCGCTCCATCTTCTCCGCGAGTGCGTCGAGTCGACGCAACGCGTACACCTGGGTCGTCGCAATCGTCCCCGGCGTGGCCTGCACCTTCGACCACGTGATCTCGGAAACCCGGCCTACCTGCTCCCGGATGGTCATGGCCTCCTCGATCAGGAGCTCCGCTCCGATCATGTCTGCCACCGCAGCGTCCTTCTGGGTCAGGTGGCGGGGCCCGGCCAGATCGCCGAGGCGTCGTCGCGGTGGGGGACCGGCAGGCGCACCGGACGCACCGGCACTGATCGGGCACTCCCCGCCACGGTCTCCGTCCAGGTCACAGGCCGGCCCGAGTAGCAAAGCGTCGTCAGGATGAAGACGCCGTCCGCGTACACCTCGACGTACTCACCGACGGTCAGGATGCGCAATCGCCGGACGGGCTGGGTGAGCGCCGCCTCCTGGAGGGGGGATCCGCCGGTTCCGGTCACTCGTACGTGTGTGGCGTCGCAGTGGACCACGAGCGCCGGGCTGCCGTTGTCCGTACGCAGGACCACCTCGGCCGAGCCGGTGATGTCGATGTCCCCGACCGCGTGCAGGACCGGGCGGTCCGTGGGCTGCTCCAGCCAGTTGTCCAGGCCGTTCCACCACTCCAGTCGGGCCGTGGTGCCGGCGGCCCCACCAGGTGCGACCGTCAGCACCTTGGGCTGGGCCAGCATGCCCCGGCAAAAATCGCCGGAGTCCCGCAGACCGACCCGGCGGGGCGTGGTGTGCAGCACCACCCGGGCACCGTCGGGTGCCACCATCACCCGGGGTGCGTAGGCGCCCGGCGGGCCCGCCGGGCCCAGATGCTCCCACGGCCCCCGCAGCCGTGGTGCCGACCAGGCGTCGAAACGGTTGGCGGAGCCCAGACACCCGAGCAGCAACCAGCCGTCCCCCGTCCGCTCCAGGACCGGGCACTCCAACTGGTCGATGTCGCCGGGCGAGATCAGCGGCGGGTGCACCTGCCAGTGCGTCAGGTCGGGCGACGTGGCAAAACCGACACAGCCGCTGACCTCCACGGGCAGGGACGCGTCACTGGCGCAGACGGCCATGGCCCAGCCGGTTCCCTCGTCGTCGCGGACGACGAACGGGTCGCGCCAGCCCATGGACTCGCCGGTTCGGTACCAGCGGGGGTCGGCGCGTACCACCGGACCGGTGCCCCGGCGCCGCCAGGCGGTCCCGTCCCGGCGGTCGGAAACCGCCAACCCCACCGCCTGCAGCGGCCAGCCCCCGGCCGTCAGCGTCTGGACCCCCGTGTAGAACATTGCCAGCCCCTCCCCGTACGGGACCGGATGCATCGTCCACACGGCCTGCTGGTCGAACCGGCCGGGCAGTCCGACGCCGAACGCGGTGCCCTGGGGTTCCCAGGCCACCAGGTCGGTGGAGACGGCTCTGCCGTACGAGGTCTCCATGTGCAGGTGGTCGAAGCGGTCGGTCCAGGGGCCCTGCAGGTGGAGCAACGTATAGACCCCGTCGTTCGACAGCAGGGCGAAGTCGTTCACACAGAGGCCGGGCGGGGCGTAGCGCATGAACGGCTCCTCTCGTCGTGATGTCGACCAGTGATGTCGACGCGCGTGTCTCCAGCTGATGCCGGAGACTCACACACGAATAGCATGACATTTACTGACAATTGGCGGGAGGCTTATCGTGATCGTGCGGAGTCGGCATCGAGTCACCTGGCTGTGTGTGGCGCTGGTTCTGCCGGTCGCGGCTCTCACCGCGTGCGGCGGGGACGGAGGCGACTCGTCACAGGGCGAAGGCGGCAGCGGCAAGGGCGACATCACCATCTGGGCGCATCAGGGCCAGGCGAGTGAGGACAAGGTCCTGCAGAACACCGTCGCGTCGTTCAACAAGGCGCAGAGCGACGTCAAGGCGACTCTGAAGCTCATCCCGGCCAACGACTACACCAAGACCATCACCGCCACCCAGGCGTCGGAACTGCCGGACGTCCTGGAGTTCGACGGTCCGACCATGGCGAACTTCGTCTACAACCGAAAGCTCACCCCCATCTCCTCGTACGTCTCGTCCAAGACCGTCGACAACGCCACAGACGCGATCAAGAACCAGGGCACGGCGAACGGGAAGCTCTACGGGCTCGGCATGTTCGACTCGGCCCTCGGGCTGTACGGCAACAAGAACCTGCTGGACTCGGCCGGTGTGGACTACCCGAAGAGCCTGTCCGAGGCCTGGACCGCCGACGAGTTCGACGGCGCCCTGAAGAAACTCGCCGCCAAGGACTCCGACGGCAAGGTCCTGGACATCCAGGAAGCCGACGGCCTCGGCACCGAATGGGGGACGTACGGCTTCTCCCCCATCCTCTGGTCGGCCGGAGGCAAGCTCATCCAGGACAACAAGGCGACCGGCGTGATGGACACCCCCGACGCCGTCAAGGCGTTCAAGAGGTTCCAGTCCTGGAAGCCGTACGTCGATCCGAACACCGATGCCAACGCGATGACGAGCAGGCGGGTCGGGCTCAGTTGGGTCGGCCACTGGCTCTACCCCGCGTACAGCAAGGCGCTGGGCTCCGACCTCGTCATCATGCCGCTGCCGGACTTCGGTCTCGGGCCCAAGACCGGACAGGGGTCGTGGGCCTGGGGCATGGGGGCGGAGACCAAGAACGGAAAGGCGGCCGGCGCGTTCCTGGACTACCTGCTGGGCGACTCGCACGTGAAGGCCATGACCGACGCCAACGGCGCGCCGCCCGGAACCAGGTCCGTGCTAGCCACGAGCCCGCTCTACAAGGCCGGTGGCCCGCTCCACCTGTTCGCCGAACAGCTCGACAAGTCCTGCGGCGACACGGACATCACCAAGTCCTGTGTGGCCGTCACCCGGCCGGTCACCGCCGGGTACCCGGTGATCACCAGCGAGTTCAGCTCGGCGGTGAACGCCATCTACGGAGGCGCGGACCCGCAGTCGGCACTGTCCAAGGCGGCCCGCGCCATCGACCGGGACTACGCCGACAACGACGACTACAAGCTGAACTGAGCGGGTGGGGGCGGGCTGTGACTGCGCACCGAGGCACCACCCGGCCCGGCGGCCGGAACCGGGCGCGCGACGGCCGGAGCCGACTGCGCGGCGGCCCCGACCAGGTGCCCGGCCTCGCGATGTCGGCGCCCGCGCTGATCGGGCTGATCACCTTCGTCGGGGTGCCCTTCGGTTACGCGGTGGTGCTGTCCTTCTACAAGGTGCGGCTCGGCTCCCCACGACCCCCGGAGTTCTTCGGGCTGGAACACTACCGGCGGTTGTTCACCGACCCCGACCTGTCGGACCAGTTCCTGCGGTCGCTGCTGAACAACCTGGTGTTCGCCGGTGCCGCCGTCCCGTTGCAGACCGGCATCGCCCTCGCGCTGGCCGTGCTGCTCAATCGCCGGCTGAAGGGGATCGGCGTCTTCCGGTCCTTGTTCTTTCTGCCGGTCGTCTTCCCCATGGCGTTGGTCGCAGTCATCTGGCGGCTGATCCTCTCCCGCGCCGACCAGGGCATGCTCAACACGGTGCTGTCGTACATCAGCTTCGGCCACTGGACCGCGTACGACTGGCTGGGCTCGGCGGCCACCGCGATGGCGTCCGTCGTGGTGCTGTCGGTGTGGCAGGGCGTGGGTTTCCAGATGGTCATCCTGCTGGCGGGGCTGCAGCAGATCCCGGAGGAGTTGTACGAGGCGGCGAGGATCGACCGGGCCGGCCGCTGGCAGCAGTTCCTCCATGTGACGCTGCCGGGGATCCGCGGCACCCTGGTCTTCGTCGCGCTGCTGACATCAGTACTGGCGTTCCGTGTCTTCGACCAGATCTACATCCTGATCCGGGGCGGCGGAGGCCTCGACGAGAACGCCACCCGTACCGTCATGTACGAAGCCGTCACGGTCGCCTTCGACCAGGGCAACATCGGGATGGCCTCCGCGATCACGGTGGTCTTCTTCGTCATCGTCGTCGCCCTGACGCTCCTGCAACGCCGTTTCGTGCGCGCCGAGAGCGAGGCCCGGTGAGCCCCCGGCGCCGGTACGGCAGACCGCGCCGCACCGGCGAGTACCTCACGCTGGGCGTTCTCGCACTCCTCCACGTCCTGCCCGTGCTGTACCTGGTCATCGGCAGTTTCAAGCCCTCGGACGAGGTGCTGAACGGGCTGTCGGGCTTCGTACCCACCCACTTGACGCTGCGCAACTACGAGGGGGTGTTCGAGAGTCTTTCCTCCCCGAGCACCGGCTACTTCTGGCAGTTCATGGCCGTGTCGCTCACCGTGGCGGCCACGGTGGTCGTGGGCGGGCTGCTGGTCAACTCGATGGCCGGGTACGCGCTGTCCCGGCTGCGCTGGCGAGGACGCGACGGCGTGTTCCTCCTCGTGCTGCTGCTGATGCTGGTGCCGTTCGAGTCGGTGGCGGTGCCGCTGTTCTACCTGTTCAACGGCGAGCGGAACACCCTGCACATCCTTGCCCTGCCGTTCGTCGCCAACGCCTTCTCGATCTACCAGTTCCACACGTTCTTCAGCGGGATCCCCCGCAGCATCGAGGAAGCGGCCCGGATCGACGGCGCGGGGCCGTGGCGCACCTTCCTATCCATCGTCATCCCGATGTCCAAACCCGTCTTCGCCTCCGTCGCGATCCTGACCTTCCTTGTCCAGTGGGGTTCCTTCCTCTGGCCGGTGCTCATGATCTCCGCCCCTTCCCTCCGGCCGCTGCCGCTGGAAATGAGCGTCTTCCAGAGCCAGGAGCCACCGGACTGGGGCCGGATCCTGGCCTTCGGAGTCCTGCTCGTCGCCCCGGTGCTGGTGATGTTCGCGGTCTTCCAGCGCTGGTTCGTGCAAGGCGTGGCGAGTTCCGTCGTCCGATGGTGAGCAGGCGATCAGGTCTCGGGGAGGGACTGCTCAGCCCAGATGATCTTGCCGGTCGGTGTCTGGCGGGTCCCCCAGCGATCGGTGAGCTGGGCGACGAGCAGCAGTCCGCGGCCCCCCTCGTCGAAGATTCGGGCCCGACGCGGATGCGGTGCGGTACTGCTGCCGTCGGCGACCTCGCAGATCAGTGACCGGTTCAGGATCAGCCGTAGTCGGATGGGGGCCTCGGCGTGCCGGATGGCATTGGTCACCAGCTCGCTGACAACCAGTTCCGTGACGAACGTGAGGTCCTCCAGTCCCCAGCCGGCCAGCTGGTCGGACGCCCGCTTGCGGGCGTCGGCGACGACGGAGGGGTCCAGGTCCAGCTCCCAGGTGGCGACCCGGTCGTCGCCGAGAGAGTGCGTACGCGCGATGAGCAGGGCGACGTCGTCGGTGGGGACGGAGGGGAGCAGTCGTTCGAGAACTGTGTCGCAGGTGCGTTCCAACGGCTGCCTGTGGTTACCGGACAGGACACGGCACAGTTCGTCGAGGTTGCCGGCCCGGGCGTCGATCAGGCCGTCGGTGTAGAAGGCGAGCAGGCTGCCTTCGGGCACTTCCATCTCGGTGGCCTCGAAGGGCAGGCCACCGATGCCGAGCCTGGGGCCTGCCGGAAAGTCGAGCAGATCGACGGTGCCGTCGCTCCGGACGAGCGCGGGCACCGGGCCGCCGGCGCGGGCGAAGGTGCAGTGGCGGGATATCGGGTCGTACACCGCGTAGAGGCAAGTGGCGGCCATTTCGCCGACGGCTTCCGGAAGGTCGGCTGTCTCGGTGATCTCATGGAGAGCGTCCCCCTGGTAGGGGGCTGCTCGCTCGTCGAGGCCCGTCATCTCGTTACGGTCGGCCCCGTCGCCGGGGCCCCGCTCGTCGAGGCCGGCCCGCGCTTCACCGCCGGCCGTCCGGTCGGGGGTGGCCGTCTTCGCGCGGTCGTCGTCCTTCGTGCTGATGCCCTCGGCGGCCAGGCGGATGACCAGGTCGTCCAGCTGGGTGAGGAGCTCGTCGGGGGCCTGATCGACATCGGCGAGGGTCCGCACCGCGATACGCAGCCGTCCCATGGCCGCCGACGCGTGGATACCGTGGCCGACGACATCGCCGACCACCAGGGCGACCCGGGCGCCGGACAGCGGAATCACGTCGAACCAGTCGCCGCCCATGCCGGCCTGGGAGCTGCCGGGAAGGTAGCGGGTGGCGACCTCCACGGCCTCCAGCTGCGGCAGCTGCCTCGGGAGGAGGCTGCGCTGCAGGGTGAGGACGGTGGAGCGCTCGCGGGTGTAGCGGCGGGCGTTGTCGACGCAGACAGCTGCCCTGGCCACCATTTCACCGGCCAGCACCAGGTCGTCCGACGTGAAGGGCTCGGGGCGCCGACGCGCGAAGACCGCTACGCCGAGAGTGGTGCCGCGGGCACGCACCGGTATCGCCATCACTTCGCGGATCCCGTAGTCGCGTACCCGGGCGGCCCTGGCCGGGTGCCCCCGGGCCCACCGGTCGAAGTCGTCGTCGCCTCGCCCACTCAGGACGGGTCGGCCCGAGACCAGGCAGCGGGCGGGCGGCGCGAAGTCCGGGTAGGTGTCCAACGCTCCCAGCACGACCGCGGCCTCGGGTGCGCCCTCGGTCATGGACCGGTGCGCGACCCGGCGCAGAGCCACTGTCCCGTCGACCGGGCCCGTAGGCGGCTCGCCGCCGTGCAGCACGGAATCGAGCAGATCGACACTGACGAAGTCTGCGACCCGGGGAACGGCCACCTCGGTCAGTTCGTCCGCCGTACGCGTCACGTCCAGCGTGGTACCGATCCGGGCGCTCGCCTCGTTGAGGACGGCGAGCCGCTGCCGCGCCACGAACTGCTCGGTGATGTCGCATCCCGCGGTGAACACTCCGCGCACCGTGCCGGTCCGATCTGTCACGGGCGACATGGTGACGGCCCACCAGGTCGGTTCCCGGGAATGAGACGTCGGAGCGGAGACCTCGTAACGGATCCCCTGGCCCGTCCGGGCCACTCCGCGCATCGTCTCAGTCACGTGTTCGGAGAAGGCGGAGGCGGAAAGGATGCCCTGCGCCCGGGCATCCCCGTACAGGTCCTCGATGACCTGTCCGAGCACCGTGTCGTCCTCCGCGAGGCCGAGCAGGCCGCGTGCCGCGGCGTTCATCCGCAGGATCCGCCCGTCGACGTCGTAGATCGCCAAGGTGAGCGGGGACAGCGCGAAAGCCCAATCCAGCAGGCGCGGATCGCCGTACGTGCTCAGCTGGGGATCGTCGTACGTGGCCGGCTGAGGGCCGTCGGCTGCGCTCTTGGCCGAGCGGGTGTGGACCAGAAACCACTGGGGCTGTCCGTCGGCGTCCGGCACCGACCATGCCCGCAGGTCCGCTTCCAGTCGGCGGCCGTCCCCGTGCCGCAGTGCCACCCTGCCGCTCCAGCTCCGGGAAACGGCCGCCTGCCGCAGGGCAGCCACGGGCGGGTCCCCGGCCAGCAGACGCGCGGCGGGGCGGCCGATCACATCGGAGGGCGCATAACCGAGCAGCTGCCGGGCACCGTCGCTCCACGCCGAGACCGTGCCGTGCGCATCGACGGCGGCCACGGCGTCCGTCATGTCGCCGAGGCCCTCGCCCCCGGCCTCGGGAGCGTCATAACTCGGATGCATGGCAACTCACCTCGCCGCCGGGTATGGGAGACGGTTTTCCGCACGCGGAACCGGTCATCTCGGGCACCGCCCTTTCCAGCGTAGGTCGCAGGAGGGAAGCACGACGGGTCCGGCCCGTGACGTCGTCCGCCGCCCCCGGCGGGCGGCTGGACGACGTCGCGGCCCAGGACTCACCCTTCGCCCTCATTCCCCTCGACCACGGAGGGCGGGAGGGCGACGGTCAGAGCGGCGCCGAGCGCCGGCGCCCAGACGCCGAGCGACGCGGGCAGGAGGTCCGGCTCGAAGGTGCAGTTCGGACGTTCGGCGAGCTTGGCCCTGATCGCGTCCACCATCCAGGGCAGCGCGGCGGACGCGATGTCGCCGCCCACCACCGCCGCCTGGGTGGGAAAGGCGGCGGCCAGGCTGTTCAGAACGATGCCCACAGCACGCCCGCTTTCGGTGAGCACGTCCACGGCGGTACGGTCGCCGTCCTCGGCGGCCTCGGTCACCGCGGCCACCCCGGACGGGCTCCAGGTGGAGCGAGCCCGGAACCGGCGGACGATGGCCTGGCCGCTGGCGAAGGTCTCCAGGCATCCCCGGCCACCGCAGCCCGGGCAGTGGGCACCGTCGGGCTCCACGGTGATGTGGCCGAACTCGCCGACGCGGTCGTCCGCACTCGCCAGGATCCGTCCCTGGAACGCGTAGGCACCGCCCACGCCGCCCCTGTGCAGCATGATGAAAAGTACGTTCTCCAAACCCTTCGCCGCGCCCAGCACGAGCTCGCCGTGCCCGAACGCCCGCGCGTCGTTGAGAATCTCCGTCGGGCATCCGACCCGGTACGCCAGCTCGTCCCGCAGCGGGTATCCGGCCCAGGGACCGACAAGGTTCATACTGCCCGCTCCGACGAGTCCGCTCTCGCGGTTCAGATCCCCTGGGACCGCCACCCCGAGCCCGTCCGCACGGTGTTCCCGGGTCGTCCGAGCCACGGCGTCGATGGCGTGCAGCAGCCCCGCCCGAGGAGTTCCGGCGCTGCCCTTCGCTTCGACCGAGTCCCCCACGATCAGCGCCCACCTCAACTCGTCGACACCCATCTCGACGCCGAGCCAGCGCTTCACTACGGGCTCCCCTCTTTGCCCACCGGCGCCTCGACGTCTGCGGACCGGCCGCGGACGGTAAGGCTGTGGCGGCCACCAGTCCCGAATCTTTTTATCATTACCCACCATATGGGTCGATAATCAGACACGCGCCCGAAATTCCGGGGAGGGAGGTGACGAGTGACCTTCCCACCACATGCCTCCGGCGTACCGGAGGGCGACCCGGGCCACTCTCGCGGCGTGCCGGAACCCGCGGCCCTCGCGCCGAACACCGTGGTCGTCGTACTGGACGCCACCGGCCGCATCAGACTGTGGAGCCAGTCAGCCCAGGACATGCTGGGCTGGACGGGGAAACGTGTCCTGGGTCGTCGCTTCGACCACCTCATGGACCCCAAGAGCCTTGACCCGAAAGCACGCTCCGACATCCTCACAGCGCTCCTGAGCTCCGAGTGCTGGAGCGGCCTCCTGCCCCTGCGGCACCGGGACGACCGGCCCATCCGGGTCCATGTGCGCTCGTCCCGCCTCCTCGATGGAGACGGGAGAGCGTTCGTCCACGCGTCACTCGCCGAGACGAGCCGGCCGGACCTGGAGGCGGCCGACTCGGCCGCGCTGGAGTCGTTCCTCGAATCGACCCCCCTGGGCGTCGCGATCTTCGACAACGACCTGAGGTGCGTCAGGGCCAACCAGGCCCTGGCCCGGCTCGACCACCATCCACTCGTGGACCACCTGGGCCACAGTGTGGACGAGGTGATCGACGAGCCTGTCGGCCTCTTGCTCCTCGAACTGCAACGCCAGGTGCTGAGAACCGGCCGCTCCATGATCGACATGACCTTGCCAGGACCGGGCGGGGAGGGGTTCTGTTCCGTATCCTGCAGTCGCCTGGCGGATACGGACCACAGGGTGATCGGCGTCGCCTGCACCATCACGGACGTCACGGAACGGCACCGGACCGCGAGAAAGAACGAACTCGTCCGCCAGCGTCTCTCGCTGCTCAACGATGTCGGCTCCCGCGTCGCCGACCTGCTCGACATCCCCAGGATCGCCGAGCGACTGGCCGGCACATTGGCCCCCGGGTTCAGCGACTACGCGGGGGTCGTCCTGCTCGAATCAGTGGTCACCGACGGTGAACTTCCCCGACATGCGCCCACCCACCGCACCCCCCTCATCCAGCTGGGCGTCGCCTGGACACAGCACAACCCCACGGTCGATCGCATGCTGCGGGTCGGCCAGTCCGTCAACGTCTCGGAGAACTCGGCCGCCGACGAGGCGCTGAGCAGCGGCCTCCCACAACTCCTCGACTCCCCCGAGCGGTTGCGGTCCGCCACCTACCCGGGTGACCCCAAAGTCCGGGCCGCGTTGGAGTTGGGCGTCCACTCGATGATGATGCTGCCGCTGCGCGCGGGAGGCATAGTGCTCGGCCTGCTGGTGGTGCACCGGGCGAACGACAGCCCCCCGTTCGACCATGCCGACCTGGGCTTCGCCATGAAGCTGGCCGACCGTGCCAGCACATCGCTGGACAACGCCCGCCTCTATACCCGCGAGCGCGCAGGCGCGCTCATGTTGCAGCGCGCGCTCATGCCCCAGCACATCCCCGAACCACCCGGAGTACACATCGCCTTCCGGTACGTCCCCGGCAGCGCCGGCAACGAGGCCGGTGGCGACTGGTTCGACGTCACACGGCTCGCCGGAGGACGGGTGGCTCTGGTCATCGGTGACGTCACCGGCCACGGTCTGCGCGCTGCTGCCACGATGGGCCTGCTACGTACCGCGGTACGCACCCTCTCCGTACTCGATCTCCCGCCCGCTCAACTGCTGCAGCACGTCGACGACATCGCCGCCGACCTGACTCATGACCCGGATGAGGCACTCATGGCGACGTGCGTCTACGCCGTGTACGACCCCTCGCTAAGGCGCTGCGTCATCGCGAGAGCCGGACATGTTCCGCCGGTGATGATCCAGCCGGAACCCACTGCTGACGGCAGCCGTAGCGTCCGGTTGCTGGACATGCCGTCCGGGGCCCCGCTCGGCGTCGGCGGTGTGAAGTTCGAGGAAGTGCAGTTCGACGTGCTCGACGGCTCGGTGCTCGCTCTCTACACCGACGGCCTCATCGAAGCCCGCGGCCAGGACATCAGCGACGGGCTCAAGCGCCTCTGCTCACAACTGGCCGAACCTCACGCCTCGCTGGAGGCGGCTTGCGACAGCGTCCTCAGCATCCTCGAACCGGGCGCCGAACAGGACGACGTGGCCCTGCTCCTGGCACAGCTTGTCGGGCTACCGGAAACCCCGAGATCTTCCTGAACGCCGCCGGCGTGACGGGTACCCAAGATCAATCTCGCATTCGGCCGCTGCACCGCTCTGTCCCAAGGCCGGAGAGTCCCGTGGGTTCACGGAAACCGAAGTCTCTTCAGTGCGAACCCACGGATCCACCGGTGTGCTTCAGCTCAGAGGATCCGTGGGTTCGGGTGTAACACGAGGATGCTGATTGAGCCGAAGAGCTTCCGCCAGAACGTCGGCGTCGACCTGTGCCGATGTCCTGTCGCCGTATTCGAGGATGTCGTACTCGTCGTCCAGGTTAGCGAGTTGTTCGACCAAGGGCAGTTCGTGCCCGAAGCGCTGGTGGATCCGAAAGACCAGCTCGCGTGGCGTCAGTTCGCCCGCCAGCATCCGGGCGGCAAGTGCCCGTGCGGCGGCTTCCTGTCCGGCAACGCTGCCCACTGGGTAGAAGGTGAGGCCCAGTTCGTCGAGTGCTGGGGAAAGGAGGTCGGGGACGTCGTAATCCGCCTCCGCGCGTGTGCATGCGGCCAGCATCCTCAGGGCGGGACTGTCGAGGCCGGCGAGGAGCGCATCGCAGGCGCCAGTGACGACATCGGTTGCACGGATCTCGCCCATGTTCCAGAGGGCGGCATGGTCCTGTAGGGCGAGTGCTGCTGCTTCGGTCGACGTCACTCGCCCATGATTCCCTTCATGGTGCGTCCCGGTCGAGCCGGTTTCATCAAAGTGGCTGTTCGGCGCTCTGTTCCAGCAGAGCTCGTGCGGAGTCCGCGTAGCGCATGGCGGTCTTCTCGTCGAGCCCGAACACCTCGGCGAGGTGGAGGGGCTCGGGCCCGTGGGTGAGGGCCTCTTCGAGCTGCCGGTCGACGCGGAGCCGCTCCAGCGTCGCGTCCTGTCCGCGCAGGGGCGCGCTGATCCAGTGGTTGCTGGCGCGGTTGGTCTTCGTCGCGGTCTGGTTGTTGATCAGCAGGTGGAGGTTGGCCGTGTTCGGCCACCGGCGTCGCCGGTGTTCCAGCCGGTCCAGCAACAGTTTCAGGGTGAGGTCATCAAGAGGGCGTGCTCGTCCGGCGATCGTCAGCCGACGGTTGCCGATGTCCACCGGCATGCCGACCGTCAGCCGCACAGGCCAGGCAGCCTGGGCAGGAGCTGGCGGGCTTGACGTAACCCTTCGGGAAGCGTGCCATCAGTTCACTCCGGCGGCAGCGACCGGCCGTCCCGGCGCTTGGGAATCACCGCCGGTGTGGCAGTCCCCGCGCCGACCGCCGCTCGTTCCATCTCCGTCTGCCCCGGGCGGCTGACCTTCTCCGGCTCGGGGATCAGCAGGTCGCCGATCTCGCAGCCAAGGACGACGCAAATGACGTCCAGGTCCTCCAACTTGAGCGAAACGGGCTGTCCTGACCACAGGCCGGACATCTTCCCCGCCGAGATCACCAACCCGTGCTCGGCCAGGGTTCCGCTGAAGCTCGGAAGCCTTCCAGACCCCTTTGTTCGCGGCGGTCAGCCGCAGGTTCCACCGCATCGGACCAGTCCTTCCAGCCGCTTCGCGGCCCGTTCCATCCCGGCGACCCAGGCGTCCTCGACCCGGGCCTGCTCTGCGTGGATGTATCGCATCGTGGTGGCGATCCACGAGTGTCCCAAAACCTCCTGGATCGCGAGCAAGTCCAGCCCACTTGGGTAGAGTTGGGACGACGCACAGAAATGTCGCAGGACGTGCGGCGTCAGCTTCTCGCCCCATCCGGGCAGGTGCACATTGGCCGCGTCCTTGAGCCCATTGCGCAGGGCGTCGTCGCCCACCCGGCGCGAGGACCTGTCGGCGTTCTCGCGTTCAGAGGGAAACAGCGGGGCGCCGGGGCGCGTGTGGTCGTCGTCGAACTGACCCCAGACGTCCTCGATGAACCACCGAAGTGTCCGGTCGGCGCCGTTGATCAGCGGCACCTTCCGCTCGCGCGGACCCGAGCCGCGGGCGCCCTTGCCGTGGCGGACGTGAAGCTTGCCGAAGCGGCCCAAGTCCCACTTGATGTCGTCCAGGTCGAGCCCGCATGCCTCGCTCACTCGCAGGCCGACCTGGGACAGCAACTTCGAGGCGGTGTAGTTCCTGGCGGTAGGGGCGAACTTGTGGCAGGTGGCCAGCTCACCGCCCCAGCCGGTGAAGAGCGTTCCGACCTCCGGCTCGCCCGGCGGGATACGCAGCTGGGCGTCCTTCGCGCCGCGCGGCTTGTTCATCTCGTCGATCGGGCACTCGATGACCCGGCCGGTCATCCGGTGGAGCTCGACCTTGTGCCGCAGCTCCAGGAACAGGAAGTACGTGGTCAGCGCCTGGGACCGGGCCAGCCGGGTCCCGCTCGGCGAGCCACGCAGTACCTTCCCGAAGTACGCGTCGTCGTCGGCCGGCTCCATGCCCCACAGCGGTCGGCCGAACGAGGTTCTGATCTGGTCCAGGTGCCCGACGTCCCAGCGGATCGTGCCGTCCGCCAAGCCCGCAGAGGCTCGTGCGAGGACGAACCCGGAGAGCGCGTCGGTCTCGAACTGCTCCAGCTCCTCCGCCGATGCGGGCGCCCAGTGCTCGCGCGGTACCAGCGACGCACCGCCCGTCTGACCGGTCAAGTCGAGGCTGTGGTCAAGGAGTTAGCGGGCCGGACCGGAGCACGCTTGCTGGCGATACTCGCGGTGGGCCTGTCGCGTCACACGGCCCCGCGCACCCTGGTGCGGATCCCGTTGGCCGCCGGGCGGGTGCCCCGCGTGATCGGTGCCGACGACTTCGCTCTGCCCCAGCGCCACCGCTACGCGACCGTAGTGATCGACGCCGAAACCCGAAAGGAAAGACCCCAGCTCGGGAGCCTGACCCCGGATTCGCCCTGGAGCTACGTTCGGTGATTCGAACCCGAGACCTACGCATTACGAGTCCATGAGGGATCGTGTTGCGTGATGCCGCGTCTTACTGCCGAGCGACGTTCAGCCTGATCAGAGCACATGCAGCCGGTTGTCCGGTGCTACCTCGTTCGACGTCGTCCAAAGGCGTCCGGCCACCGGGCGGCCACCGCGAGTACCACGGACACAAGCATTACCGCTTCCATGTGCCAGCCACGCAGGTTGTGTCAACCCTACAAGTCGCGGAGCGTTCGCGCTCCGGCGCTCGGCCTACGAAACGTGCTAGGAGGGGTCTGTCAAACGAGCGGCCCTGTCTCGCTTTCGGTGGTGACGGAGCGTTGTGATGGGTCGTTGACATTCATGTGAAGGATGTCAACGAGCTTGTGCAGACGGTCTTTTCGGGCCTGTCCCCGCTGGTCATCGAGGATGTAGTCGACGAAGGTGAGCGGATCGTGGTGCGGGCACGAACTCCGCAGGACACTGCAGTCTGCCCGGTGTGCGGGACCCCGTCGGAACGCGTGCACGGCTATCACTGGCGGACAGTCGCGGACGTGCCGGTCGATGAACGACGGGTGGTGGTCTGTGTGCGGGTGCGGCGTCTGGTGTGCCCCACCCGCGGCTGTCGCCACACCTTCCGCGAACAGGTACCCGGTGTCCTGGACCGCTACCAGCGGCGCACGACCCGCCTGACCAGGCAAGTCAAGGCCGTGGTCAAGGAGTTAGCGGGCCGGGCCGGGGCACGTCTGCTCGCGATATTGGCGGTGAGCCTGTCTCGTCACACGGCCCTGCGCGTCCTGCTGCGGATCCCGTTGCCTGCCGGGCGGGTGCCCCGTGTGATCGGCGTCGACGACTTCGCACTGCGCCGCCGGCACCGCTACGCCACCGTGATCATCGACGCCGAGACTCATGAGCGGATCGACGTGCTGCCCGGCCGCACGGCCGACACTCTGGAAGCGTGGCTGCGCGAGCATCCGGGCATCGAGATCGTATGCCGTGACGGCTCGGCCACCTACGCCGAGGCCATCCGCCGCGCCCTGCCCCACGCGGTCCAGGTCGCGGACCGGTGGCATATTTGGCACAACCTGTGCGAAGCAGCCCTCAGCGAGGTCAAGGCGCACAGCACCTGTTGGGCCACCGTGCTGGACGCACCCATCTACGACGGACCCCGCGCCCGCACCACCCTGGAACGCTGGAACCAGGTCCACGGCCTGCTCGACCAGGGCGTCGGCCTGCTCGAATGCGCCCGCCGTCTCCAACTGGCCCTGAACACCGTCAAACGCTACGCCCGAGCCGACCGGCCTGAACGCATGCTCCGCGTCCCCAAATACCGCGCCGGCCTCGTCGACCCCTACCGCGAACACCTGCGCAAACGACGGGCCGAGGACCCCGGCGTCCCGGTCAAGCACCTCTTCGAAGAGATCAAAGCCCTCGGCTTCACGGGCTGCCTGAACCTCCTGCACAAGTACATCAACCAGGGCCGCGCGGACGCCGACCGCAGCCATATCTCCCCGCGCAGGCTCGCCCGGATGCTGCTGACCAGGCCCGACAACCTCAAAGCCGATCAACACCAGCTCCTCGCCAAGCTCACCAACGCCTGCCCCGAGATGACACAACTGGCAACCGGCATCAGGGACTTCGCCCCGCTCCTTACGCCCCACGCCGACAACGCCGACGCGCTCACGGGCTGGATCGACCAAGTCCGAACAGCGGATCTACCCCATCTGCACTCCTTCACCCGCGGCCTGGAGCGAGACCTCGACGCCGTGACCGCCGGGTTCACACTTCCGTACAGCAACGGCCCCACCGAAGGCGTCAACACCAAGACCAAACGGATCGCACGACAGATGCACGGACGAGCAGGCTTCACCCTCCTCCGCCACCGCATCCTCCTCGGATAGCAGCACGCTCCGTCACCACCGAAAGAGAGACAGGGCCGAACGTTTTACAGTCCCCAAACCGCTGGAATCTCACCGTCCGGCAACTGCATACGTACTATGTGTTGGCGGGCGCCACACCAATTCTCGTCCACAATACGGGTGGGGAAGAGTGTGTTATTACGCTCAAGTACAAGAACGGTTGGTCGGCGGACCAAATTAATGCTGCTGATGCGAAAGTGGCTGCACTGAACGCGGCTGATAGGTTGGTGGTGAGCGATGCCGCGACCGCACGAGGTAGCACCAGTGCCGCCGAGTTGTGGCGGAACGCAGGCAATGTGACCGAGGAAGGCAAGGACATTGACCACGTGATTGACCTTCAGCTGGGCCGGGATAGACGACGTCAGCAATTTGTCACCTCTCGACTTTTCGGTTAATCGCAGCCTTGGTCCACAAATTGATCGACAAATCAGGAGACTGGGACTCCAAATCGGAGACGAAGTTGATTCTGTTCGCATCATCCCCCGACAATGACAGCTCGCAGCGATTGTGAATGGATGTTCCGATGAGCTCGACCCCTCAGCAAATCTCGAGGACGGTGCGCACTGACGCAGGCCTGTGCGCACTGTGGCAGACGGAGTACTTCACGGAGAAAGGCGAGCCCGATGACTGGGACGACTGGGCCTCGGATGATGAACTCCTGGTCCAGGCCATCTCTGCCGGGGCCCTGCTTCCCATCGGAGTGGGTGCAGACGGAGTCTTCGAGGTATTGATTCGCTGGAACTTTTCAGGATCGGGACTCACAGAGCGAGAAAGGCGATACGTTCTCGTCTCTTCCGAATCATACCTTTTGACCTCCCCGGGTGTGCTCTATATTGGCGGCCTTGAGGAAGCGGGCGACCTTCCGGGGCGGGACGTGAATCGGATCGAGGTGCCTGGTGGCCGATATTCGGCGACGGTTCATTTGATCGATTGGAGGGCCGAGACCGAATCAGCGGGGAAGGATGGTCGTCCATTGGAAGGTGCCCTGCCAGATTTCGTTGTCGAGATTCACGTCGAGGACGAGGCGGGTAAGGTTTATAGAATTAAACCCGCCACTTTTGATCGACCCTAAACCCCGGCAGAGATTGGCTGGCAGCTACGAATCGACGGGCTTCGGCACCGAAAGCGACCTGGCGGCCGCAGCGTACCCACGTTGAACTCATAGAGTCCGGTTGCACGGCGACCAGGGGTCCATGATCAGGGCAGTCCCGGTGAGGCAGCAGAACACCGTCAACTCGATGTCCACCGCGGACGCAGAGGGGCGCGCCCTCTTCTGCAGGTGAGCCTCCGCCAACTTGAAGTCACTGGTCAAAGGGCTGGTGTGATCGGCTCTCGGGGTACTCGTGCTGGTCGTGGGCGGGAGTTTGAGTAGTAGATCGTCTGTCGTCGTGCGGTGATCGAGGCGGGGGAGCAGTTCCTGACCAACCGGTCGGTGGTGGAAGCATTGAACTGATCGTTCAGTTCCCCCGCTGTCGGCGGACGGTTGTCTACGCTCCGGTACATGCTGGATCCCGAGCTGCTGGAGCGGATCGCCACACGGCGCGCGGAACTGGACGACCTCGAAGAGCAGCTGGTCAAACAGCTGGCGGGGGTGCGGGTCGAGCGTGATGAACTCGTCGTCGCCGAACGAGTCCTCGAGCGGGTGAGTGATCAGCTCGCTGACGATCGCGCCTCGGCTACGCCGTCTGGGCAGGTGGGCGGACAGGCGGTGATGCTGATTCCGCACCGCGCGCAGGATGTGGAGGAGACCATGCTCCCCCAGGACTACCAGCGCATCCTCGCTGTCGTGCGGCAGGCCGCCGGACCGGTCAAGGCCCGGCAGGTCGGCGAAGGCTTGGGGATCGATGTCAGCGTCCGGGCCAAGCTGGAACCGTTACGCGGGAAGCTGGTCCGACTCGTCGATCGCGGCTGGCTGCGGAAACTGCCCGACGGCCGGTTCACCACTCGCCTGTGACTCGGAACGCCGGCGCGCAAGGTGGTACTGCACGGGCCTAACCCGGTGGCCCCCGGCGGCCGTTGGAATGGTGGTCCACCCGCACCGTCAACCACCTCGCCGATCTGCTCAGGCGCCATCTGAAGGCGATTCGGTCCCGGTGGCGGATTCTGCCGCCGGGGAAGATCGCGGTGATCGTTCTGGCCGTGCTGCGTCACGACCAGCGCCTGGCCGACATGGCCGGCGGCAACGACGTGTCCGAGTCCACCGTCCGACGCTGGCGGGACGAGCTGATCGGCTTGCTCGCTGCCCAGGCTCCGCGCCTGGACCGCGCCCTGAAGAAGGTCGCCGGTCAGGGCGGGGAGGTGGTCCTGATTGACGGCACTCTCATCCGCACCCAGCGCCGCACCGGGAGAGCCGACCGGCGGAACTACTCCGGTAAGCATCGCAGCCACGGCCTGCACTTCCTCGCCCTGACCGACGAAAACGGCCGCCTGATCTGGATATCCGCCGCCCGCCCTGGCCGCACCCACGACAACACCGCCGCCCGCCACGATCACGTTCTGGCCAACCTGCACGCCGTTGGCCTTGGGGCGCTGGCCGACCTCGGCTTCCGCGGCCTGGACAACGACGTACGCGACCCGGTGGTCGTCACCGGCTTCCACGCCAGCCGCACCCACAAGCTGACCCCAGGCCAGAAGACCGCCAATTGCGTCCTCACCGTCGGACGTGCACCGGTCGAGCACGGTTTCGCCCACCTCAAGAACTGATTCTCACCAAGCTCCGTACCAACCCCGCCCGCGCGACCCGCCTCCTGCGTGCCCTACTCGTCCTGACAAATCTCGAAGTCAACCGCTGACAGGCAATCTTCTCCGCGGACCCCCGACCACAACCAGCACGAGCGTCCTGATCCCCGCGAACACCAGCTCTGTGATCAGCACCCACGTGATGAACACTGCTGAGTAGTTGGTCCCGGAGGTTAACCCCACCACGCTCGCTGGCATCAACCGCACCACCTATAGACGTGCCAGCCGGATTCTGTGGGCAGTCAGGTTCCCGAATGATCGGACAGGTACCACAGCGCCCTCAAGCCGTCGAAGGATCACTCGTGTCCCACACCCCCCGTATGAGCCGTTCCACGTACCGCGTTCTGTCCTCCCTCGCCTTGCTGGCCCTGGCCGCCGGCGGCGTCACAGCCTGCGGCGACAATGCCCCGAGCCCCACGGCCTCGTCGTCCGCCACCTCGGCCGCCTCCCCGGGATCCGCCAAGGCGGCCGAAGCCAAGCTGCACATGGTCGACAACGGTGGTCATCGTCTGGCCTTCTACGTCACACAGGGCAACGGCTCGACCATCGTCCTGGACTCGGGCGGCGGTGAGTACTCCTCGCAGTGGAAGGACATCGCTCCCAAGGTGCACGCGGTCACCGGTGCCACCGTCATCACGTACGACCGGGCCGGTCTCGGCAAGAGCGACGTGGTGCCCGGCGCGTGGAAGGTCGAGAGCGCCGTCAGTGACCTCAGGGCGGGGCTCAAGAATCTGGGCGTCACCAAGGACGTGACCCTGGTGTCCCACTCCCAGGCCGGTGAGATCGCGAATTACCTCGCCCAGGACAACCCGGAGCTGCTGTCCGGTGCGGTGCTGGTCGACGCCAACCTCCCGCAGTTCTTCACGGACGAGGAGATCCCCCGTCTCGTAGCCGGGACTCAGCCGGAGGTCGACGCGGCGAAGAAGGATCCCGAGAAGCCGGAGAACCGTCAGCTCATCTCCACCGCGGAGGGTTTCGCCGCAGCACACCAGGCATTCCATAAGGTGGTGTGGCCGGACTCGGTGCCGGCGACAGTGATGGTTTCGGAGAAGACTCCGTTCGCCGGGTCTCCCGAGGACGCCCAGCGCTGGCGTGACGCCGCCGCCTCGTTCGCCCAGGAGGCACCGAACCGGACGCTCGTCACCGCCAAGGGCACTTCCCATGAGGTGCCGACGGACCGTCCCGACCTCGTGCTCAAGGAAATCGAAGCCGCGTTCGCCGCACACCACTGACCGCCGGGATCCGGTCTTCCCGCAGGTCCACAGTGGGCTCCTCCACGAATAGTGAGCAGAGCGACTCGTGAAGCTGCTGGTCACGGCCTGGTGGTTGCGGAATTCGAGATGCTGACACTGTGATCGCACCCGCAGGGCTGTGGCCAGTCCGTCGGTCAGCGAGCGACGGCCACCTCCTGCCCGTCCCCGTCCTGACGGACCTCAAGCGAACGTCTGACAAATGATCTACACGATAGGCAGCCGCCCACGACCAGCGTGAGTACCCCGAAAGACTGTCACACCAGCCCTTTGACCTGCGACTTCAAGTTGGAGGCTCAGTCCCTGCGGAGCCGGCCATTTGCTCGGACGCCACCTACGCCCGGCGATGTCAGCCTCGAACTGAGGCTGTTGAGCACAAACTGTCACAGGCGAAGGAGTCGCTCTACGAGCGGGTTGTCGATCGCACTTCAGGCGGAACGCATTAGACGGGAGGTTGTATAGATGGCACAACCCTGCGGCCCCAACCACACCTGTGACAGCCCGGCGGATCGCAACTCATTTGCACGATCGCTGTACCCGTGGCCACCACATGGCCACCGCTCCGAACCTGACAGGCCGAAGCTGTCCGGCAGTGTGGACAAATAGCCAGGTCACGGCCCTGCAAGCCGAAACGGCCACTTGGCACTCGATCCCAGACCTACGCATCGCGATGCGTCGACCACAGGTGCCGGTTTAGCCCGAGTTTCGGGTCAAGGAAAAGCAAAAGCCCCAGGTCACGGCGAGTGAGAGTCTGGGGCTTCTACAGAGCCGCCTTCGGGATTCGAACCCGAGACCTACGCATTACGAGCTCGCAAGATCGTTACCCCAGGCTTACCCAACTACCCCCGCTTTTCCCGTTCTTACAGGTCAAAAGGCCTGCGTCGTCCCGGCCCTTCACGATCATTCGCAGGGTTTCCCTCCCCTTCCGGCCCCAGGCTGGCCCCAGAAAGGGCCCGCCAGGGGGCGCTTGGGGTCCCAGCCGGAACGCGCGGCCAGGTCAGCGTCAGAGCTCGAAAGCGCCTCCAACGCACCGACCTTGCAACGCGAAGGGGCCCTACCCCGCTGGAGGGGTATGGCCTCCGGCCGTACCCCTTCCGTCCAAGCTGGACCACGTCCTTACTTCAGGTCCACGAGGTGGCACTGGGCTCCAGGACGGAGACGAAGGAGTGCAGCCAGCCCGGGACAAGCTGGGAGGCGGACTTCGCCGGCGAGACTGCGCGACGAGTCAGGCTGGCCATCTCACCACAACGGTGCGCGCCGCGCGGTCATATTTGCTCTGGTGATAAGTTCCCCGGTCCTTGAGCATCTGAGCGAGCAGAATCGCGCCAACCAGCAGGTTCAGCCCCGGAAAGGACATGAATGCCGCCCGGTCGAACTCCCTGATAAAGGTGTCCCTCCATGACGGCGGAAGGGTCCCGTCCGACCACAGACGGACCACCCGCAAGCCGAAGAGGCGCTTCCCGACGGTCGTGCCCCACCAATGCACGAGGGGAAGGAAATACAACAGCCCTCCTGCCGCGAACCCCACCGGCACAAGGATCACCAGCGCGGCACCGTCGCTGGCCGCCGCGGCGGCCATGAACCCGAGACACGCAAATATCGACGCAATCATCGTGTCCACCAGACGAGCCGCGATCCTGCGCCCGTTGGAAGCCAACACCAGCACCGGCCCGCCCGTCGCAGCCACCGCAGCCGTGTCGCGGGCATACGCCACCGCCGCCCCATCGGGGCGGGTCCCCCTCACCGGGTCCATAGCGGCCAGGTGTTCTCGGTACCAGTCCCGCCCCATCGCCCTGGCAACCGGGGCGGGAACCCTCTCCACACCGTCACGATTTACCACCGCCCGACCGCTCACTGGCGTTTCCTCCTGCACTGACGTCATTGACGCTGTCGGTACTGCTGACAAAGTTCAGCCTCGCGGTTCTCGGTAGACCGTTACACCGCAAACCAGCCCCGCCGAGCGCAGCTCGACGGGGCCCGATATTTGCGAATCGCTACCGTCACTCAGCGTGGCAGTTGAGACAACATCTGCGCGAGGCTGTCCGAGAACTCAGACATGTGCGATTCGGCGGCATATCTCACGGTGCAGGCGGCAGAGACCAGCTCCAGCGCCGAATAATCACCACTCGAAAGCATCTTCGCGCACATCCCTAGGGGAACTACGAAATCTGCTTGCGCACCATCCGATAGCGAATCGAGCGTGTCGTCTTCCCCTGCGAGAACCAGCTCCACGATCGAACTCAAAACTCCCACCGCCCTTGGAGCATCTACTCCACGGGCGAGCTCAATCATGTCTTCGTATTCGGCAAACCCGAATCGATTAACCTGGAGGTGCTCTCTGGCCACATCAACCACCTTCGAAACTGATTCCCTGATGCTGCAGCCTGGGCTGACAGACCAACGCACATGGACTCGCAGGCGTGCCGTGCGCGCCACCGGGCGGCGAATTAAGTCCCCGCACCTTTACCACTTCGAACGATCCCCCTTGGATCCCGGCCGCACCCTCGGCCGCCTCCGCCTGGATGAGGCACATCGTTTCAGCACATCCCGCATGGTAGCGACCCCCCTCAGGCGTGAACTGCCGCACGAGAGAGTCCACTTCTCCACCGGGAGCTGGCGTCAGGTCGTGACCCGAGTGACCAAAATAGGTTCGCCCTGACGGTGATGTGTATTTCGCTGCAAAGAAGGGGCCATCAGTTTTATTGAAGCCAGCACGCAGACTGTCGGCATAGTCACCTAGGTTGCAATTGTGAACCAGGACCGGTGTAGCCCCCGCCAGCACATAGTACGTATGCGTGACCGAGATCGTCAGGTCGTTGGTCAGGTGCTGGCCGTGCCAGATCCTGATCGCGGAAATGGTGACAGTGCGGCCCGAGGCGGTATGCAGTTGTATGCCTGGCTCGAGGTGGCCGGCGTCGATCCAGGCTCCCTCGGACTCGGCCCAGAACGGATGGGTCACCGTGGCCACGAGCTTCGACGACTTGTCTCCGTCACGGATCGTGATGGTGGCGAAGTCCTTGTCGTGCTTGGTGGTGATCAGCTTTTCGACGGTGCGTGACTGGCTCTTCCCCGTTTCCGGGTCGGTGGCCACGACCTTGTCGCCCTGCTTGATGTCCTTGATCTTCTTCTCGTGGCCGTCGGCCATGAGGACCTTGGTGGCAGGCAGGAAACTGTGGGTGCATTGGGCGGCGCCGCTGCGAGGTGCGGCCGTTTCGGCACGGTCTGCGCCGCTGGCCCCACCGGAGACTGCGGTCCCCTCCGCCGCGGTGTCCGCAGCCTTGGCCCCGGAACTCGTCGCTGCCTTGGCGGCGGAAGCTGTCTCGGTTCCCTCCGCCACAGCCGCCGCACCCGCCCCGGCGATGCCCGCTGCTCCCGCGACGACAGCCCCGCCCTCGCCGATGATGCCCACCGAGGCGCTCACCACAGCTCCGCCGAGGCTGCCCATCTCCGCACCCGCGGTGAAACCCTCCGCCCCCGCCAGCAGGACCGCTCCGCAGCCGCCCGCTGTCGCGACGACACAGGCAACCACGCCCACGACAACGGCCGTGGCCACGACGGCCGCGATGACCGGATGCTGCTGGACGGCGTGGTAGGCCTTGTGGACGATCTTGGAGCCGTAGCAGGACAGCGACCAGCCGCAGCTGTGGTGGGAGTTTCCGCCACCGCCACCGCCACCGCCTCCGCTGTGGTGGGTGCCGCTACCGTCGTTCGAGTCATTCGAGGGCGGATGAACCGGGTCGGAATTGCACCCACCGGTCTGGTATCTGCAGTCACCGCCTCCGTCGAGCATGAGGCCCGAGGGGTCGCTGCCGGTGACCGGGTTGTCGGCCGCGTAGGTGTAGCCGTCGATCTGCTGGGCGTCGGTCAGTTCGAGGACGGGGTCGGCCGAGACGAACCGGCCGATCGTCGGGTCGTATTCGCGCGCGCCCAGGTGTGTCAGGCCGCTCGTGGTGTCCTGGATTCCTGCGACGAATCCCTTGTCGCCGAGCCAGGTGGCCGAAGTCGGCTGGGGGCCTCGTGGGTTGCCGAAGGGGTCCAGGCGACGGCGCGTCATGGCCTGTGTCGTGGCGTCGACGGCTGTCTCGGCCGAGTCGTGGGCGTCCGTGACCTGCCACTGGAGGCTGCCTGCGCTGGTGCGGACGGCTATGGTCTGGCCTGCCCACATGTAGTAGCGCGTCCCGGTGGTCGTGCTCGTGCTCTTGGCGAGGCGGACCTCGGTGTCGCCCAGGTAGAGCGTCGTGCCAGAGTCGTCGCGCGAGAGCAGCCGGTTGCCGTCGGCGTCGTACAGGTACGCCACGGACGTGCCGTCGGCGTTGGTGGCCTTGGCGAGGTGGCCTTCGGCGTCCCAGTCCAGGGTCTGGGTCTTGCCGTTCAGGGTGCGGGTGTGCGTGTTGCCGGACACGTCGTAGGTGTAGGAGTCGGTCGTCGTGGTGCTGCCCGTGGTGGTGGTCGACGAGGTGAGGGTGTGGGGCTGGCTGCTGCCGGCCGGCGGGTAGACGAACGAGGTGGCGGTGTCGTCTGCGCCGGCTGTCGTGGCATGGTCGGTCTGGGTCTTGCGGTTGCCGAGGTCGTCGTAGGAGAAGCTCTGCCAGTACGGTGCCGGACCGCCCAGGACAGCCGTCGACGGGTCGGCGGCGCAGCCGTCGGTGGCGGTCCAGGCCTGAGTGAGGCGGTCGTGGCCGTCGTAGCGGTAGCACTGGACGTCGTCGGTGCCGTCGGCATGGGTGGCGGTCTTGGTGGGGTTGCCGTAGTCGTCGTAGGTGTAGGTGGTGTCCTGGACGGGGGCGGTCTGGGCGTCGTCCGTGACCAGTTCACGCTTCAGACGGCGGGTGCCGTCCTCGTAGGTGTTGGTGACCTGCAGCCACTTGGCGGAGTCGGACGAGGAGACGCCGAGGGTGACCTGTCCGATGTCGCCGAGTTTGGTGTAGGCCGTCTTCTGTACGTAGCCGGTGGCGCCGTTCAGTGTCGTCGGCATGCTCAGGCTGTTGTAGCCGTACTCGAGGGACTCGGCGGGCAGGCCGCCGGCGGCCGGGTCGGAGGTCACCTGGACGGTGCCGTCGAGGTTGTAGCCGATCGACGAGGAGTACGCGCCCGCAAGGGCCTCCTCGCCAGTGACCGAAGGAATGGTGACCCGGGTCAGGGTCGGCCGGTAGAGGGAGTCGTAGGCGCCGATCTGGCTGATGTACGCCTTGCCCGCGCTGCCGCCGACGTAACGGATCGACGACGTCGGCAGGCCCTTCAGGATCGAGTCGTAGGTCCACTTGGCGAGTTCGTGTGTGGCGTCCTTGGTGGCGCCGTCGTACATGTCGGTCCGGCGGCCGAGCGCGTCGTAGGTGTAGCTGAGCGTCTTCTCCTGCGTGGTGCCGACGGCGGTCGTGGTGGAGGCGGCCTGGTCGAGTTCGTTGTACGCGGTACTGGACGTCCCGGTGTCGGGGTCCGTGGTGCTGGTCTTGCGGCCCAGCAGGTCGTAGCCGTACGACCAGGTGTTGCCGTCGTCGTCGACGACCGACTTCAGGCGGCTCTTGGCGTCGTAGGCGTACTTGATCGACGTGTACGGGCCGGACGGGCTGCCGCTGTCGTACTGCCGGGTCTCGGTGGTACGGCCGAGGGTGTCCGTCAGAGTCGTCGTCGCGATGCCGCCGTTGGGCGGGGTCGTTGTCGTGCGGTCGCCGCCGTACGACGTGGACGTCGTCCACCGCTTGGCGCCGTTGGCGTAGAAGTCGGCGGCCGTGGGGCGCCCGGCGCCGTCGTAGGTGGTGAGGGTCTGGGCGGGGACGGCCGAGGTGATGTTCACCAGCGCGCCGGACGCCGCGGAGGCGTCGGTGTAGTCGGCGTCCGCCTCGACGGCCAGGCCCCGGCTGTCGTACTTCGTCTCCGCGATCACCCGGCCGCCGTCCGGCGCCGGAGTCTGTGTCTGGCGGGGGCGCAGGAGTGCGTCGTACAGCGAGTACGTGGTGTCGTAGGTCGTGCCGTCGTTGTTGATCTTGCCGGTGGAGACCGCCGAGGCGGCGGTCTTGGAGATCGCGTACGTGTAGACAAGGTTCGCGGGCTGGCTGGACGACTTGCTGCGGTTGGGCAGCCACAGGGCTGTCACGCGTCCGAGGGCGTCATAGGTGTACTCGGTGCGTTTGCTGTTCGGGTCGACGACGGACGTGGCGATGCCCCGGGCGGGGTCGAAGTTTGTCGTCGTCGGATACGTTTTGGCGTCGGTGGTGAGCGTGCTGGTGAGCGGGCCGCCGGTGGTGGGGGTGTACTTGGTGGTGCTGACGATCGCGCCGTTGGTGTCCTTGACCGAGTCGACCCGGCCCTGGGTGTCGAAGTGGCTTGTGGAGACCGTCTGGTAGACCGGGCTGCCGCCGGAGTACGAGGACAGGCGCTGGGTGGAGGTCTCGTCTCCGAGGGTCGGTGCGGTGCCGTAGGTCTGGTTGTCGTAGAGGGTGCGGACGTCGGAGATCACGTCGTCGGGTCGCTGGGTCGTGGCGCCGCAGGCCACGTCGACCGTCTCGACACGTACGGGGAAGGCGATCAGCCAGTCGGTGCTGTTTCCGGCGAGGGTCGTGCGGGTGCACTGCTCGTCGCCGGTGACCGCGGTGTCGCCGGAGTCGTCGACCGTCAGTACGGCGCCGCTCGTGTCGTCGTAGGTCGTGGTGACCGTGGTGTCGCGCGTGCCGCCGGAGGACAGATCGGTGCGGTTGTGGACGGCGTGGGCGCGGGTGTAGCCCGAGGCGCGGGTGCCGTCGGTGCCGGTCTGGTGGATCCAGGGGTCGGTGATGGTGCCGGAGACCTCGGCGCTGCCGTTGTAGGTGATGGACTCACGGACCGAGCCGGCCAGCGGGTCGGAGTCGGTGACCGAAGTCCCCGTGGAGTCCGCGACCTTGACGCTGCGGGTGGTGCCGTCGGACTGCTTGTCGCCGTCCATGCCTCGGAAGTACGTCGCGACCGTCTTCGTACGCGTCGACTGCCCGTCGCCGGTGGTCGTGGTGACGCTGCCGTAGCCGCGCCACAGTGACCAGGTCTTGCGCTTGGCCGGGGAGGTGACGTTGTCACTTTCGTAGTGCCAGGCCGGGGAGCCGTTGTAGGTGTAGTCGCTCTCCTTCAGCGGGGCACCGCCGGTGGGGTCCGACTCGGTGACCTGAGTGACGACGTATTTGTGGAACCAGTCGAGTTGGGGATCGGTGGTGTACGGGGGCTGCCAGTACGTCGGGAAGCAGCGCAGGGTGTCGGAGTCGGGGCTGCTGGGCATGGTCGTCCCGGCGACGCACTGCGGGTCGGAGTAGTTGACCGTGAGGACAGAGCCGGTCTCCGAAGTGACCGTGCGGACGCGCCACTTGACGAGTGCGGCGATGTCGTCGTGCGTCGTGTCGACGCGGTTGTAGAGCTGGATGCCTGCGAAGGTGACCGGCGGCATGGAGACGGAGCCGCCGTCTTTGCCGGTGCGGGTGATGGACTTCAGCCACAGGCCAGCAGAGGTGCCGTCACCCGGGTCGGGGAAAGACTGGTCCAGGGCCCAGGTATCGGCTTGCCGATAGGCCGGGGTGGACAAGCCCGCGTCCCAGACACTGGTGGTGACGCCGGTGAGACGCCTACGCGAGAAGAACGTCGGCCCGGTCGCGTCGCACACCTTGCCGGAGGCGCAGATCTGGTCGAAGGGCACATCCGGCCAGTGCGAGGCCGTGGACGACGTGGGCGAGGCACAGGTCTCGGTGCTGGTGGCGAGGCAGCGTTCGGCGGTGGTGAAGTCGACCTTCTCGGGGGCGGTGCCGAACACCGTGGAGGCGGTGATGCCGTAGTCGATGCGGCTGAGGTAGCCGCCGCGGTCGTAGACGGTGCCGTTGGCGGTCGTGGTGCCGCTCTTGGCGTAGTAGTTGGTCTCCTTGGTGTACCAGTACGACATGGCGTTGCCGTGCGGGTCGACGACGTAGTCGAGGTTCCAGCGCCAGGCCTGGGTGATCGCGCGGCCGGAGAGCGACGTGCCCTGGTCGTAGCCCGGTTCGCCCGAGTCGTCGCCGAACACCGGGGCCGTCCAGGTCGAGTTGGTGACCGCGGCGCCGGTGGTCCAGCCCGGCAGGTGGTTCTTGCCGAAGACGTACTGGGTGCCGTCCTGCGTGGTGACGGTCCAGAACTCGCCGTCGTTGTCTCCGTTCACGGCTCCGGTCGAATGGGCGACGCGCTCGCCGTCGTCGGTCTTGGGATGCCAGTCGCCGGAGGTCTTGTCCTTGATGAGCGGGCTGGACTTGCCGCCCAGGACGAGGGTGGCGTTGTCGTTCGCCCAGCACTCGTCGTTCTTGCCGGACTGCCCGTCGTCGTCACAGGAGTCGTAGGACCGCTCGATGTAGGACGTGGAGAGGTCGAAGCCCTCGCCGACCCAGGAAGGCTGGTTGTTGGTCGACGGCAGCCGGCCGTCGACGCTCTGTGAGTCGTAGGTGATGGCCAGGTTCGGGGCGGGGCCGCCGTTGGACGGGGGCACGGACAGCGGGTACGACCAGGTGAAGTCTCCGCTGGAGCCGCCTGCGTTCCAGGACGCTGAAGGGTTGAGGGAGGTCGCCTGGTAGGAGCCGGCGCCGGACTTGGCGGCGGAGGCGGTCGCGGCAAAAGTGGTCACGGCGGAGTTGACCGTCGCCGTGGAGGTCAGGGTGCGGTGGGCGACGTCGTTGGTGGTGGGGACCGGCGTCGTCGTCCGGCACGTCTTGAGCTTCGGGGTGGTCAGGGCGCAGGCGGGCAGACGGACCAGGGTGAGGCGGGAGGCGTAGTCACCGCCGAAGGCGTTCGCGAAGCCGGAGTAGTCCAGCGTGAGCCGGGCGTGACCGGTGCCCTTGTGGCCGTCGGCGCGAGTGACGGAGAGGACGGTGCCGTTGATACCGAGGGCGGTCGCGGTGCCGTGAGCGGCCACCTTGACAGCTATCTTCGCCGGGGCTGCGCCCTTGGCCGGGGCACTCACCTTCAGCGGGAGTCGCCCGACCGATGTGGTCCTGGCGGCGCCCGCGTTGGCCGCCACGGGCAGGGTGGCGGTGGAGGCCGTGGGCCAAGTGGCCGGTTTCTCGACCTGTGCGGCCGTGTGGGCGGCAGCGGCCTGGGCAGGGTCCTTCTTCGTGCTCGCCTTGGCTTCGAAGGGCACGGCGGTGCCGTTTCTGGCGCCGGGCGCGTCTACCGTGTTGTGGCCGTGGCGCTCGGTGGCCCAGATGGCCGGGGCTGTGCCCAGGCCCGTGGCCACCAGGGCGCTCGTGGTGAGAGCGACGACCCACAGCCGTGTCCGGCGTAGCCCACCCATGACTGCACTCCCGGTTCGTGTACGAGTCTGCTGAAGATCTGTTGGTTCGCCTGTGAAGGGGGTCGCCGTCACAGCGGGATGCGATTTTCGGTGAGGTACATCTGGTTGATCGCGGTGTCGGACATGACCCCGGTCCACACGCGTACGTCGTCCACGAGGCTGTGCGCGTAGTCGCTGTACGCGCCCGTGCTGATGCGTCCACGGCCGATGTTGAAGGTGCCGGTGGCCTGCCAGGGCTGGGTGAAGACGATGCCGTCACCGGTGTCGTCATCGGTGTCGGTGTCGCCCTGGGCGCCCTGCCGGATTCCGTTGACATAGAGGAACAGTTGGTGGTGGGCGCCGTCGTAGACGCCGGTCAGCAGGGTCCAGTCGCCGGGGTCGACGAGTTGGGCCGAGGCGATGTTCGTGGGCACTGTCACGACAGTGCCGCTCGTGGTGTCGGCGGTGGTGCGGCCGAACACCCACATGCCCTGCGCGGAACCCGCCGCCTGGTCGTACCACAGGCCCCAGGAGTCACGTACGCCGCCGGACTGGGTGGTGATCCGCATGTGGTGGGCTACTGAGGTGTCGGACAGCGCCGCTGCGTCGAGCTTGGCCCATGCGGCCACGGTGAAGTCGCCCTGGGAGTCCACAATCGGGCCTGCGGCGCTCGCGTTGGCGGTCGCCGTCCCGTCCAGGGCAAGGATGTTGCCTCTGCCGCCGTCGATGTCGGTGGTCCAGGTGCCACCCGCTGCGAGGGTGGCATTGTGGCCGTAGCCGGAGGAGTCGGCGGCACTGGTGCCTGAGGTCTCCTCCATGTTCCAGTCAGCGGCCAGCATGGGCCGGGCCTGGCCGGTGCCCGGGTCGCTCATGGCCTGGAGGTCGGCGATCTCTTCTTTGAAGAGGGTGCGGTTCCAGACGGTCACTTCGTCGACCTGGCCGGGGAAGTAGTCACTGAAGGCACCGCCGTACTGGCCCCGGGCGATCTGGAGGCCTCCGGTGGCCTGCCATGCGGTGGTGTAGGCGACGGGGTCGCCCTGCGGGATCCCGTTGACGAAGAGCTGGATTGTCTGTTCCTGCGCGTTGTACACACCGATCAGGTGTGTCCAGACGCCGATTTCCGGTGTGGTCGTGGAGATCGAACGGATGATGGTCGGCGCCACGACATCCGTGGCGTACCGGTTGAAGACCCAGGCGTTGTAGGAGGTCGAGTAGTAGAGGGCGAACGCCGATCCGTTGGTTCCCGCCTGGGCCAGGGCCACAGCGTTGTGGGAGCTGCCGGTCAGCCGCACCCATGCGGAGGCGGTGAAACTCTTGGTGGTGTCCAGCACGGAAGAGGCTGTGGCCGCGTACGCGGATGTTCCGTTGGCTTGTACCGACTTGCCGAGCCGCGCATGGTCGGACCAGGTCGACGACCCGGCCAGAGTCGCGGACTTTCCGCCGAGCGCATCAGCCGCCGCCGTACCGGTCCCCTCGTCCATGGACCACTGGGAGAGCGGACCCGCCCCGGGCGCGACCTTGAAATGGTAGGTGTAGCTCTGCGAAGAGCTGTTCCCTGCCGAGTCCCAGGTCTGCACGGTGAGGGTGTTCAAGCCGCGCACATCAGGAACGAGCGAGACGCTGTAGCTGCTCGTCGCGGTGGCGAAAGTCTTCGTCCGCACCGGGTTGTCGTTCAGCTGGTAGGTGTACTTGACCACGTCCGACGCGCCGTTGGCCTTGAGAATGAAGGTCGCGGGAACGCTGACGCCTCCATAGGCCGTGCAGTCCTCCGGGGTGTCAGGGCTCGCGCATTCCTGGTACGTCGATGAGTCCACGTCCGGCTGAACGGGAGCCGTGGTGTCGATGCGGAACCAACAGGCGGGACTCCAGGCCGAGTACATATAGCCGGTCTTGCTGTTGAAGGAGTATTTGTACTCGCTGCGAGCACGGAACCAGTACGTCTGCCCGTTGGTCAAAGTCGGTGTCGTCCACGTTCCGGCGGTGCCGGACGTCGTGTACGCGGTGGGGCTTCCGGAGCCGGCCGACGGATCAGTGGCGTTCGCGTCGTAGCGGTACACCTCGAAGTTCGGGCGCAGCGTCGACTGTGAACCGTCAGCCGATTTCGGCGCTGCGGCGAGCGCGGGCGTCGTGTCATGGAGCACGGCGGCGGTGCCAAGACCCGTGGAGCATGCCAGGCTCGGGCTTGACAGCTTCACACCGGTCGGGACGCTCGGCTTGGAAACGAACGTCACCGACAGGGACGGCTTGATGTCCGACGGAGAGGCAAACTGCTTCCAGGCGATCTCGTCACTCTCGTCGGCCGCCCGCAACCCGAGCGTGGTGGTCGACGCGGACTCCCCGGCGGTGTAACTCACGGCCTTGGTAGCGTCGAATTCAACATTGCTGCCCGGGCAGGAGGACGAGTAGCCCTTGGCGGTGGGCACGGAGTCGACCTGTGCGGACCAAGGCGGCTGCGCATTCCATGTGGTGCCCGAGGAGATGGACCCCGTACGCCACAACTGCACGCTCTTCGCCGTGCAGTTGGCCGACCACACCTCAAGCGCGGTAAAGGTCGCGGAGAGGATCTTCTTGCCGCCGAGGGTGTGCGTGTCGAACTGGTAGAGCGAGCGGGCCTTCTTGTTGTCCACCCACGCGTCGTATCCGACGCCCAGCGCGTGCGAGGTCTTCCAGAACGACGTCGACGGCGAACTCGTCCACACCGTCGTCCACCCCGACAACGACGCACCGGTCGTCAGCGGGTCGAGGACCACCGGGTAGGTGGTGTCCGGGTCGTCGAGGAACGCCTTGTCCGGCTTCAGTGTCAGCGCGTCGTCCGAAAGCGTCAGGTCCATGGCAGTCGACCTGGCCCCTGGGGCAGGACCGTCCGACACGTTCCCGGCCTCGTCGGACGCCGCGGCTGCGACAGTGAAAGACGCCTTCGAGATCCTGGAGGCTGCGGCTGGAGCGGGGGTGCTCACCGTCGAGGAGTCATACATCAGGGCTGTGCCGGTGGTGAAAACCGGGCGTCCCTGATCGTCCACGAACGCGGCGCTGCCGGAGTTCGTGTCACGGACGGAAACGCCGTCGACCGAGACGGGGAACCTGATGCTCGACAGTTCCTCGGTTTGGGCCGCTTCCCGCGACTTGACTACCACGTTCTCGCTGAAGCCGTCCGGCGTGGCCTGGACGACCAGGTCCGTACCCGGCATGACATCCGCGTACGTCGCGGTGGAGCCTGACAACGTCGGCGCGGGCAGTGTCCACGGCGAGTCGACGCGGTACGCCTTCCCGTCCTTGGTAATGCTCGCCAGAGCGTTACCAGATCCACCTCCGGAGAAGGCGACGTCCGCTGCGGAGGCGATCGGTACAACCTGACCGGCCGAATTTGTTTCCAGGGCGGTGTCGACAGGAACCCATCCGGACGCCTTCTCCACCCGCACCGGAGCCGGATCGAACTCGACGGTGAACGTGCCGTCCGGCTGGGCCGTGACGAGTTGCGTGGGAGTCGTCTCCGCACTTACCTCAACAGGCGAACCGGATTTCGCTGCTCTTCCCGAAGCAACCGCCTCCGGCGACAGGTCACCGGTGTCGGAAGTCGCCGACGATCCTTGCGAGGCTGTAGCGGGTACCGCCTGGGCATTCGCGACACTCAGCATGGGCACGAGGAGCACCGATGCTACGAGCCAACCTTGCCCCTTCACTCGCCTGCTGTTTCCACTCACGCCGACAACGCGACGCCCCCCACCCCACCACATGGCCCCCGCCTTACATTTACAAGTTCCCTACAGCCGGGCGATCAAAGCCCGGAAAGTCGTCCGACGTCAATCACTTCCCAGCGGCGCAAATTTGACCAAATAGACTCAAACATCACATCGGCCAGGCAAAGGAGAGGAATAAAAAGTGCGACTAAATTGGCACTAAAAGCCAAAGAAATGGCAAAAAAGAACACCCATGAACGCCAGGATTCAAAAAGATCGACAAGAAAAAGAAAAACACTGCCCATTTATCGATCGCACGGAAAGGAGCAGAGAACTTCCGTTCACTGTCGCGGCCACGCCAATCTGGCGCACCACCGCTTCGTCATCGCCCCTGGCCCCGATCCCATGGGCCATCGCCTTGAGTGACGCCCCGTCAAGGGCCCCACCGTAGCGGCGGATCCGCTCGCCGGGGAGGGATCCACCCACCTCGCACCCCGCGAGCCAGACAGGTGCTGCAGAAGGCCCCGGCCGCACGTCAAGTCCGCTTCCCGGTCCCGAATGCACCGGAAACACCGACACCATCCGATCCCCTACCAGCGTCGCCGGCAGAGGTCGTCGAGCGCCGGGCGGCGCATCGAGAGCGGCCGTTGACGCACCGAGACGCCGGGCTCAGACTGCAGCTGAGCAGCTCGTGCGGGAGTCGTGACAGTTCGGGGGCCGCAGCCGGACCGTGTTGTCGCCTCAACACCCTCCTTGATCAGGCCTGTTGCGCGCTGCCGGTGGACGGCGCTGGGGTGAGGGCCTGCATTTTGCACTCAGCGACGCTGCCCGGCGCCGGTCCTTGCGGTGTCCGTGACGTCGCCACGCCCGGGACGGGACTCCACGCACGGAATCAGCTCGCTGGACTCCTGGGACACAGCGTCAACGGCTCCGACATCATGGGGGCATGCAGCAGCTCGAGGCGCAGGAAGTGTCCCTGCACAAGGTTTTCAGCAGCGACTACGACTTCAGGATTCCGGACTACCAGCGTCCGTACGCCTGGGACGTCGAGCAGGCCGTGCAGCTGCTCACCGACTTGGAGGAGTCGCTGGACAGGGGGACGGACGAGCCGTACTTCCTCGGCTCCATCGTCCTCGTCAAGGCGAAGGGGAACGCGCCCGCCGAGGTCATCGACGGCCAGCAGCGCCTCACCACCCTGACCATCCTGCTCGCCCTCCTTCGCGACCTGACGGAGGACCCCGACCTGCGCAGCGATCTTGACAAGCTGGTCACGGAGCCAGGCAACAAGGTCCGCCGGCTCGACCCCAGGCCCAGGCTCACCCTGCGCATCCGCGACGCCGGCTTCTTCCAGCAGTACGTCCAGACGACGGGAACCACCGAGGCGCTGCGGGCCCTGAAGGAGGAGACGCTGCCGACGGATGCGCAGAAGGCCGTCCTGCGTAACGCGGAGGCGCTGCACGCGATACTCGCCGTCTGGTCGGAGGAGCGACGGCTGGACCTTGTACAGATGCTTGGTGCGCGCACGTTCCTGGTCGTCGTCAGCACCCCTGATCTGGACAGCGCGCACCGTATCTTCAGCGTGATGAACTCCCGGGGGGTGGACCTTTCGCCCACGGACATCTTCAAGTCGCACATCATCGGTGCTCTGGACGAGAAGACCTCAGAGGAGTGCGCCCGCAAGTGGGAAGACGCGGAGGAGGCCCTGGGGCGAGACGACTTCGCCGACCTCTTCCTTCACCTGCGCATGGTGTTCGCCATGAAGCGGGCTGAGCGGGAACTGCTCAAAGAGTTTCCCGGGCAGGTGCTCAGCCACTACCTGCCCGGCAAGGCCGAGTCGTTCGTCAACGACGTCGTCGTGCCGTACGCGGACGCCTACGTGCAGATCCGCGACGCCAGATACTCGGCGGCCTCTGGGGCTGAGCGGGTCAATGCCTGGTTCAAACGCCTCCAGCAGATCGACAACAACGACTGGCGTCCCGCGGCCCTGTGGGCGCTGCGTAACCACGGCGACGACCCTGCCTGGCTCGACGGATTCTTCGGCGCACTGGAGCGGCTGGCGGCCAGCATGTTCATCCGCCGCGTCTACACCACTCCCCGCGTCACGCGTTACGCGGACCTCCTGCGCGAACTCAACGCCGGCAAGGGCCTGGCTGCGACGTCCTTCGCCCTGACGGACACGGAGAAGGCCGAGACACTCGCGCGTCTGGACGGCGACATATACCTCGTCACCAAGACCCGTAAGTACGTCCTGCTGCGCCTGGACGAGATGCTGGCCGGAAAGCCCGGAGTCTCGTACGACCACACCCTGATTACCGTCGAGCACGTGCTGCCGCAGAATCCGAAGCAGGCGTCCCAGTGGCTGCGGCACTTCACCGACGAACAGCGCACGGAGTGGACGCACCGGCTGGGCAACCTCGTCCTGCTCAACCGGACGAAGAACGCCTACGCACAGAACTACGACTTCACAGAGAAGAAGGCCAAGTACTTCACCGGCAGGCACGGCGTCTCCACGTTCGCCCTGACCAGCCAGGTGTTGCAGCACCAGGAGTGGGCGCCGGAACTGCTGCAGAAGCGGCAGCCTCGGCTCGTGGGGTTGCTGGCCGACGAGTGGGATCTGTAAGGAACCGGGGGCAGCTGCCCGCAGGACTCATGCGCGCCTGCAGGCTGTCGCTCATCCGGGAAGCCCGGCCCAAGAGTTGTCATCACCGATTCGGCGCGGATCCGAACTCGTCGCGAGCAGCGCGGTTTCGGCCGCGCCGCTTCTGGAGGACCCGGGTCAGGAAGCCGAACCGTCGAGGCCGAGGCGGATCACGGCGAGTGCCTCGGCGATCTCGACGGTCATCTCGTCGTCGGGGCCGAACACCATGCACATGTCCTGGTGGAGCGGTTCGAGGACCTGCCGGGCTTCGACGGCCCGGCCCTGGGCGAGCAGCAGCATTCCGATGTTGTGTCGTAGCTCCACGGCTTCCTCGCTCACGTCGCTGTCGACGGCCCGTACGACGTGCAGCACGCCCTGGAGTGCTGCGAGCGCGTCGGTGACCTGACCGAGTTCGGCGCGGCACCGGGCCGCCTGGGCGCGGCAGGCGCGGGCCTGCTCGGTGGTGGGTCCGGTGATACGGGCGTACGCGTCGGCGAGGGCGTCGAACTCGGGCAGGGCGGCCCGGTAGTCACCGCCGAGGAGGCGGATCGCTGCCCGCTGGCGGCGCAGCGCCAGGACCGGTTTGCTCTCGGAGCCGAGGGCGAGGGCTGCGGGTTCGATGACCTCGCCGAGTACCTCGGCGGCCTGCGCGAACCGTTCCTGCTCCAGCAGAGTGTCGGAGTGGGCGTACGCCTCCTTGATGTCCTCGCGCAGCTGGGCGGGGACGGGCACGGGCTGGGCTCCGGGGAGGATGGCTGTCGGCGTCGAACCCCCGGGTGCGGGGGTCTGGGCGCGGGCGCGGGGCGCGAATGGGTGACGGAACACGCCTGTCGGGTCGGGTGCGCCGGCTGGCCCGGCATCGGCTGTGCCGGGCTCTCCGTCTGGCGGCGGGAGGAACGGCAGCAGTCGCGCGTACACCTCCTGCGTGTCGGCGGGCCGCGCCTCGGGCGCCTTGCGCAGCAGGTGCAGGACCAGCTCCTCCAACGCCTCGGGGACGTCGGGCCGCAGTTGTCGCAGCGGGATGGGGGCGGCGTTGACGTGCTGGTACATCAGCAGGTACTCGTTCTCCGCCTCGAACGCGAGGCGCCCGCTGAGGAGTTCGTGCAGCACGCAGCCCAGCGCGTACAGATCGGTCTGCGGGGTGACACGCCCACCGCGGACCTGTTCGGGCGACATGTACTGGTGGGTGCCGATGGGGCTGCCGGTGGCGGTCAGTTTGGTGACGTCGGTGCGCAGGATCGCCGCGATGCCGAAGTCGAGGACCTTCACGGTGCCGTCGCGTGCGACGAGGATGTTGCCCGGCTTGAGGTCCCGGTGGATGACCGGCACGTCGTGCGCGTACGACAGCACGGTCGCGATCTGCGCGGCGACGGCTGCCGCCCAGCTGACCGGCAGCGGTCGGCCGGGGTCGAGGTATGCGGACAGCGGTACGCCGTCGACGAGCTCCATCACCAGGAACAGGCGCTCGTACGACGCGTCGAGCACCGCGTCGTACACCTGCGGCACGCCGGGGTGCTGGATGCGCGCGGTGATGCGGGCCTCGCGGCGGAAGCGTTTGGCGAACTCCTCGGCCAGCTGAGGGGAGGTGACCGACGCCTGCCGGATGAGCTTCACCGCGACGGGCCGGTCGAGCACGGCGTCGTAGCCGCGCCATACGTCGCCCATGCCGCCGTGGTTGAGCTCCTCCAGGAGTTCGTAACGGTCGGAGATCGCCTCCTGCGGCACCTTGCCCCCGGTGTGCGTGATGAACAGTCACGGTCAGGGGTCAAGTGTGACCGCTGTGTCGATCTGCCGTCCAGGGCTCGCGGTGCTACATGGGCACAAGCGCGGCGGTGGACGACGGGCAGGAGGGTGCGGCGGCCGGTCGGCCTCCCGCTGGCAGGACGTACGTGAGGTGGGCCGCCGGGCGAGGTACCAGCTCGTGGGGCTGGTCCCTTTCCCAACGCCCTCCTCCCGAACCCGTCGTGCGGCGTTAACCGCAACGGGCTCTCCAGTGACTCTCGTGAACTTCGGTTTTGCGGCCAACACGGATGTCTCCGTGGCCGGTTGAGCAGACCACGAGGGTCTTGCGTCGTTTCCTGGTCATGAGGACAGCCCAGTTGAGTTGTTCCTGTCCGAGCCGGTCGAGGTCGGCGAGTCTGGTGGACCTGGATTTCTTCAGTCCGACCGCACAGCTCGCAGAACCCGGCCAGCAGCCTCGTCGTCAGCTTGCGTCGACGGGGCCTGCGCCGGACGGGATCATGGTCCGTGAGGACCGCGATTTTCTGCCGTCTGAGTGGAATGCCACCGAACTGTTCAACCAGCGGTTTCCTGCTCGGGGCTCGGGTGATGCTGGCCTGGAGACACTTGCGGCGCCCGGCCGGGGTGTCGATGGTGCCCCCCCAGGCGTGGGCCGGGCTCATCCGGCTGGCCGCCGACTGGTCGGCCTGAGCCGAACGTACGCGACCCGGTGGCGGCCCAGTCGCGCAGGCGGCTGGGCCCCCACGTCTTGCACGGTTAGCTGAGACCCGTTGCCAGAAGCGATCGCCGAGCTCACGAGCCTGCTCGGGCCCGGCGGCAGCAACGGCTGGCCTGACCGTGTCCGGTTCGGGAAGTGCTGGCAGCACAGGGAACCAGAGGGGATCCGGGGCCATACAGCGCCGGATCCCCGTCTACTGGCGGGGTGCTCGCAAGTCGATCGGTGTCCGATTGCGCACTCCGTCCAGGACCGTGTGGTCGACGGACGGGCGAGGTCGGGGTGCCGCCGCGGTGAGGGTGATCATGCCGCGGTCGCTCAGCGCCGTCTGCCACTCGCTCGGGCGGGGACGGGTTCCGCGCTCGCCCGCGGCCTGGGCGAAGAGGCTTCCCACCGCGGCAGCCTGACGCTCGTTGAGGCATCCGGCGACGGGCCGCAGCTGCTGGTCCGGTCTGGCGTACGGCTCCTGCGCGAGAATGCGCCCCGCGGTGAGGGCCGTCTTGTACGCGTCCGTGTCGACGCTCGCCTCGGTGGACGGGGCGAGCGGGTCGTTCCAATCGGGAGTGGCGGCCTGGGCCTGGACGGCGTTACGCCCCACCCGGCGGAAGCCGTCACAGTCCAGGAAGTGGACGGCGGGTTCGGGTATGAGGGACCACAGGATGTTGGCCTGCGAGATGTCCCCGATCACCAGTCCGGCGTCGTGGAACCAGCCGATGGCCTCGACGCAGGCCAACGCGAGAGCCCTGCGTTGCTCAGGAGTCGGCTGCGACACCTCCTGCCAGGCCACTTTCGGAGGCCTGATCAGATACTGCAACTCGAGGAGCTTCGTCGCTCCGGTCGCGGTGCGCCACGTCATGGGAGACGGGGCACGCCGCATGAGGAAACCGAGTGTCCGGCCGCCCTCGACCACACGGCACAATGGCCAGGCGGCGAGGGCGTCCAAACGGGTCCGATCGGCCTGGCCGAGCCCCTGCCGGAACGCGACCAGGTCCGCGAGCGCATTGCCGTTGACCTTGGACGGGTCCTTGTACTCTTTGTAGAGCAGCGACCCGTCGCCGACGGCATGCACCTCACCCTGGCCGCCGATGCCGACCCGTTCCCCGAGCGTGAGCGGCGAGCGGGCGACGTCGGCGCCGTCCTCCGCGCTCATGCCTGCTCCTCCCACACGCAGATGACGGTCCGGTCGTCGTCGTAGGACTTGGCCCGTGTCTGCGCCTGCCACAGGAAGTCGGACAGGGAGGGGACCTCGGGCCCGCCCCACGCTTCGGCGAGGCGGCGCGCGAACTCCGGGTCCTTCTGGGTGAGGGGGTTGGTGATGCCGTCGGTGCCCAGCAGCAGAACCTCGCTCGGCACGGTACGCAGCAGAGTGGCCTTGACGCTGCGGTAGGCGTGCGGGAGAGCCTCGGTGCGGGTGTCGAGCAGTCCTTCGCCGTCGTCCGGGTCCCCGTGTTCCCAGCGGCCCTCACGCAGCACGAACAGGCCGCCGTCGCCGACGCTGCACAGAACTCGGTCGCGGATGCGCGGGTCTGTGGGGATCAGGAGGACGTGCAGCGTGGTGGCGTAGTCCTGGTCGGCGTAGGGACGGGGCTTGTGCTGTGCGGTACGTGCCCACCCGGAGCGAAGTTCGGCAGCCGCGCCGGCGACCGCCTTGGTGGCCAAGACTCGAAGTTCGTTCTCGTCGCCAGCACACACCGCCGCGTAGATGTTCTCCGCCTCCCGGTCCAGGAAGACGGCTGCCAGGCGCGAGAACTGGTAGGAACCCACATGCGAGTACACCGCGGAGCCCACGCCGTCGGCGACCGCCAACAGAAGCATCTCCGCATCCGGGGGACCGATACGCGTCATCGTCATGGCGTCCTGGCGGCAACTGCCCTCCCAGTTGTGGGAGTCGCCGCGCACGGAGGCGGCACGCACGGTCAGTCGCCCGATGAGGGCCCCGTCCAGCAGGACCGCGGGGGAGAACGCGGCAGATTCATCCGCGTCCCGCACGGAGGGACGTCCCAGAGGGTGGGGCGGATAGCTGGGAGGGCGGTTGCCTACGTGCGAGGGTGCCCCCCGCAGGAGTCCGGTTCCGGTTTCCGTTGACGACGCGAGGTCCTCCGGCGTCAGAGGTGCCGACGGCGCCGTGGGGACAGCGGTTCCCGGCCCCGAGGTGACCGGGTCGACCGGCACGGCACCGTGCGCCAGGCTCCTGATCCGCGCGTCGTGGTCGTCGGTATCGCGAGCCCCGCCGAAGAGCCCGGCATCGTCCTGCGCGCCGCGGAATCCTCCGTCGTACACCGGGCCGCTCACAGCTTGTCCAGGGAGACGCGAGTGAAACCGGGCACGTGGTCCTGGACGTCGAGGTGGAATCCCTCGCCGCCCTGGGAGTCCATGCTGGTCGCCGAATTGACGATGGACCGGGTGAGGGACGAGGCGAACTCGCGGAGCGCGACGGCAGGGGTGACGGACTGGTCCTGCTGCATGAACGCCTTGAAGTTGGCCACTTCCGAGATGATCGCGGCGTCGGCGTCCCCGATCCCGAACGCGATGATCTTCGGCGCGTAACGGAACGCGTTCAACTCTTTGAGCACGGTACGCCAGTCGTCGTCCGTGGGGATGCCGTCGGAGAGGAAGAACACCACCGGCCGGTACACGTCGTGGCCCTCCGACTTGAGGGCCGCGACGTCCATGTCGATGGTGTCCTTCAGCAGACGGAAGGCGGCACCGAAGGAGGTCACCCCGCCTGCCGACAGGGATGGCAACTGCGTCAGCTCGCTGAGGTCGGCGAGCGGCTGCAACAGTGAAGCCTGGGTCGAGAAACCGATCAGTGCGAAACGGGTCTTGTCCGCGACGCTCGGATTGGTGCTGATCTCGTGATGAAGGTCAGGCAACGCCGCGTTGATGGTGTCCACGCCGTCAGGTCCAGCCATGGAACCGGACTCGTCGCACACCATGTAGAAGGGCAGGATCTGCATGAGCTCTCCTGAGCGTAGGCGTAGGTAACGGCGCAGCCGTCAACGGGTGTAGAAGTAGATCTCCAGATCGGCGGAGCCCGCGGAACCGCCGTTCCAGAAGTCCCGCGTCGTCGCGTCGGTGAACATGTCCGGTCGCGCCTTCCGTAGAGACTTGTTGATCTCGCGCGCGTACGCCTGGCCGTCACTGGGCTCGGGGGCCTGACCGAAGGTCAGCACGAAGGCGGCGGCGTGACCCTCGTAGCGGGCGGTCGCGGCACGGAGCTGGCTGACCATCCGTGCAGTGTCGCCGACCGTTGCCGTCACCTGAACCTTCACCGGTTTGCGCTCCACGGACCGGGGCCCCGACGGTGTCGGACTCGGTTCGGGTGACGGCCCGGCGTCGGCGGACGAAGTGGACGGGGAAGGGCGAGCGGCGGCCTGCGCGGCCAGTGGATCGCCCCGGTCTCCCATGGACACGATGGCGAGTACGAGCAGCATGTCGGCGAAGAGCCACCCTGCGAGATGCAGCGGAGTGAAGCGGAAGCCTCTTCTCACCGGGCTCACCGTCCGGATCCGATCCCGGCCCGCAGCTCCTTCGCCTGCCGCAGCTCGTCCTCGGCCCGCTTCTGGGCGGCTTCGGCTCCCGCCCGGGCCGCCTCTGCCTCGGAGCGGGCCGTCTCAGTCTCGGCGCGGGCCGTCTCGGTCTCGCGCAGGGCCCGCACCAGGGCGTCGGTGACGCTGGTGAAACGGTCGGCCGCCTCGTGGAGGGCGAGGCTGCGGGCCTCGATGCCGAGCAGGGCCTCGCGCGAGACCTCCGCGGCCTCACCGGTGCGTTCGGCCACCGCACCGAGGTCGTTGAGCAGCCGGCCGTTGACGTCCGCGACGACCTCGATGCCGGTGGTGAACCCGCGTTGCGAGGCGGCCAGTACCGTCAGGGAGTCCTCGACCTGCTGCGCCGCGTCCGACAGCGCCTTGTGGACGCTGGTGCCGTTGGCGCTGACCGCGGTCTCCAGCCGGTCCGCGGTACGGGCGAGGAGATCGCGCATCCTCTCCCCGGCCGCCCGCAACTCTTCCGCCGCCTTATCGAGGACACTGGTCTGTCCGCTGACCGCGTCGGCCAGCCGCCGGCCCGCCTGCGTCACCGGGCCGTCCAAGCCCTGCACGGCGGTCTGGATGGCCGTCCCGCTGTCCCGCACGGTCTCCTCGATCCGCAGCACCACCTGCTCGATCGGCCGCACGTACGCCTCCACCTGGGCAAGACGCTGCTCCGCCTTGTCCATCGCCTTGCCCACCACCTGGGCGGCCCGGGTGAGTTCCTCCTGCGTGGCGATGGCCTTGGTCTGCATGCGCTGGATCCGCCCGGCCGCCGAGTTGAGCTCCGCCGCGAAGCGTTGCGGGGAGGCGAACCGATGCTCGTTGAGCGAGAGCTGTGCCCTGGTGAGGACCGGGACCAGGCGGGCAAGGGCCGTACGGGTGCGCCCGCGCGCCTCCTCCTCACGACGTTCGGCGGCAGTGCGCCGGTAGCCGTGCACTGCGGTAAGGACGAACAGCATCGCCAGGGTCAGACACCCGCCCACGGCGACGTGCCCGAAGCGGAAGATGCCGCCCAGGTGCCCGTCAAACCCGGACTGCCAGAGCTGAAGGAACGGCCGACCCGCGGCCTTGGGGTCGTCGCCCGTGAGCGCCCCGTACGCACTGGACGCCTGCCACAGGCCGAACCAGGTGAACAGCAGCGGCAGGAAGACCAAGGCTCCCAGAACCCAGTCCAGCGCCGAGTCGAACCGTGTGCCACGGCCGTCGGTCACAGGCTCGGCGATGCTCTCGGGTCGGGCGAAATTCACCATCAGGTCGAGATCGGCCCACGCGTCGAGGGCTTCCGTGTCGGTGGAGCCGAGTGCCTGAGCCAGTGCGCGCAGTTCTTCGGCGCGCGGTGCGAGCGCAGGATCCTGCGCAAGGTCCTCGAGGTGACGTGCCGTCACCCCTTTGTCGAGTTGTATCCCCGCGAACATTCCCACCCCTGCCCGGTGTACGCCGGGACGTTCTTGCCTATCCGAGCGCAGCGACGGTGGGGCCGGGACCAGCGGCGCGTGCCCCCTGCCGCGCGGAACTTAACTGGTGGAGACTTTCACATCTTTTTCACCAGTCGCGCCATAATAGACGACCATCTCATCGGCGGACGGGTGGCATGAAGGTCATGCGAAATGCTGAACCAGGGGAGTTTCCTTGAGCGGTGACGGCAGACGACGGGGTGTCATCCAGCTGACCGGAGGCGGGGCTCCCATCGAGTCCGAGAGGCGGTCGGCCCGGGAGCCGGTGCCGCGTACGCGTACGGTGGAGCTCTCCCGGCAGACTCCACGTGCCGAGATCACGGGCCGGGGTGTCCTCCAGGTAAACCTCAGCTGGTCGGTCGCCTCCGAGGCCGATCTCGACCTGGGCTGCATGGTTCTCACCCGCGACGGCATGGGTATCGCCGTGCAGCCACTCGGAGCGGCGTTCGGCGATCTCGACGCCTGGCCCTACGTCAGTCTCGACCAGGACGACCGGACCGGCGAGACCTCGGACGGGGAGACGCTGCGGATCAGCTTGGAGCACCGTCGTCAGTTCACCAAGCTCCTCGTCTACGTGTACATCTACGAGGGGGCGGCCGACTTCCGAACGCTCGGAGGCATCGTCACCGTCAGCGCCCCGAGCGGCACCTGGCGCATCCACCTCGACGACTCCCCGGCAGGGGCCACCTCGTGCGCCATCGCCCTGCTGATCCCGGGGCGCGACACCCTCGACCTCCGGCGCGAGGTCCGCTGGTTCACCGCACGGCCCTGGTCCATGAACCAGCAACTCATCGACCGGGCATACGGCTTCGGCTTCGAGTGGGTGCCCGGGGTCAAGCCTCCTCTGTGAGACGGCGGTTCGCCTGCGGGCGAGGGTGGTCATCGAGTTCCGCCCAGACCGTCTTGAGGGGAGGGGCGGACAGGTCCATTCCCCAGGGGTCGGCGAGAGCGGTGACCAGGAGGAGCCCGCGACCCGACTCCGCGTCGGGGAGGGGCGGTACGTCTCCCGGCGTGAGGGGCGGGGGTGGCGAGTGTGTAGAGATCGCAGCCGCCGTGGTCGCCGTACACATCCGGGACTCGGAGGTCCGATCCGGACCGGTTCTGACGGTCACCCCCGACGCGTGGGCCGGGCTCGTCCGGCTGGCCGTTCTAGCAGACGATCTGAGCCGTACCCCCGTAACCCCCGTGAGTGCCCAGTCGCACAGGTGGCTGGGCACCCACGTCTTGCACGGTCCTGAGTCGGCGGTACCGGATCCGATGCAGCGTTGCTACTTCACATCCTTGGCCAGGACGGCGACGGCGACCCTGCCCACCACCGTCGTCAGGACGTAGTTGGTCGAGCTACTGAAAGCGACACCTACGCCGGCTGGAATCGCCTTGGCCATCGCCTTCTGGGTGAAGGTGATGGACACCCGCTTGAACAACTGCTTGATTGTGACCAAGGCGGGACCTTTCAGGTACTGGTAGACCAGCTTCTCGGCGATCTTCTGGACCGCTGCCTTGCCGCCCTTTGTCGCCATCTGTTCTGCCGAACCCGCCAACGCGAGCATGAAGGCGAGGTGCTTCTTGTCCTCACCGCTCAGCTCGGTCTCGTACACCTCAACGAGGCACATGCACATATCGATCTGGAGCTTGAGTGCCGCGGCGATGTCAGTGAGACCGCCGCCCAAGACTGCGACCGCCGTACCGACACCCGGAATCACGCTCGGGGCTGCGGTGACCGCCCCAGCGGCTGCCGAAAGTTTGGAGTATCGGCCAATTATCTTGGCCGCGACCCGGCGCTTGTCTTCCAGGCTCTCGGGCTCCCGCTTGAACTTGGCCTCGAAAGTCGCACGATAACCGGCCACGAGCGTAGCGGCCGCCTCCGGCGTGATGGCGATCCCCTCGACGACCTTCTGGAGCCGAGACGCCTCGGGATCGTCCGTCGCGTGGTCCATTGTTTCCCCTCCCGATTCGTTGCCGCTCATGAATGAGGACAACTTGCACTGCGCACAGACTTGATGCACTTCAAGGTGCCCCGGCCGGCACATCCGGCCGGAGCGTACGCATCAGATGCCGTCGTCCAGGCCCTCCTCGCGGCGGATCATCCGCCAGGCGGCCTTGCGGGCGCTGCGGTCCAGGCTGGACTTGAAGCCCTTGTCGGGGCCGAAGTACTGGCGGCCCATGCCTGCGATGGTGTCGATGTGGTCGGCCATCTTGTCCGCGAAGACGTTGTCGAAGACGAGGCCGAAGTTGTCCTCGTCGTTGACGACGGCCGCCGCCCGCACCTTCGGGTCGGCCTTGGCCTCCTCGAACGGGCGGATGACGTCCTGCTCGGTGAACTCGGTGCCGAAGCGTTCGTTGAACTTGTCGATCAGCTGGGAGAGCAGCGATTTCTCCGCTTCCTTCGCGCCGCCCGAGCCGTCACCGAAGCCCTGCATCGTCGTCGGCCCCTCGGCGGTGAGGGAGACGTCGTACTCGCCGGTCTTCTCGACCCGCATATGGCTGAGGTCGATCTCGCCTATGTCCACGCCGCCGTCCGCTCGGCGCGGCAGCCGGTTGAGGAGGTAGCGGCCGTAGAGGTGCAGCCGCTCCAGCTCGGCGTCCCGGTAGGGAACGATCTGCGCGAGGAAGCCGTACTTCCTGACGTAGTCGTTGAGGTCGGCGCGAAAACCCTCCGCCGTCTCCTGGTCGTCCTCGTCCTCGCTCTCCAGCAGAGGCGTGAAGCGTGCGACGGCGGGGGAGAGCAACCGGTACAGCTCGGCGTGCAGCTTCTCCCACTTGGACTGCGAGCCCGCCGCCTTCTCCTTGGCGGCGAAGTACGCGGCGGCGAACTCGTCCATCTCCTGCCCGGACAGGATCGGCGCCTGCATGACCCGGCTCTGCGCGGTGTAGAGCAGGTTGGGGTCGGAGGGGAGGGTCATCGCCTCCTCGAAGTACGGGCGGAAGGACTCCTGTATGTCCTCGGCCTTGTTGACGAAGTCCAGCACCGCCAAGTCCGCCTGCGTCTTGCGTTCGGCGGTCCGGTTCAGCCGGGACAGGGTCTGTACGGCGGAGATGCCGGTCAGCGTCTTGTTGACGTACATCGTCGTGAGGAGCGGCTGGTCGAACCCGGTCTGGTACTTCTCCGCGACGACCAGGATCCTGTACTCGCGCTGTCCCGCTCCGCCGGCACGGGCGGCCTTGTCGTCGGCGCGTGTGTACGCGAACGCCTTCGGCAGCGCGCTCTCCGACAGCCCGCCGTTCTCCTTCGGCTCGGTGGTCTCCTCGCCGTCGACGGTGAGCGAGCCGGAGAAGGCGACGAGGACACCCAGATCGGGGTACTTGGTGTCGTAGTCCCGGTCCTTGAGGTAGCTCTTGATGGCACGCGCCATCTGTACCGCGACCTGCCGGGAGGCGGTCACCACCATCGACTTGGCCCGCCCGCCGAGACGGCCCCGGCTGTGCGCCACGAAGTGCTCCACGATCACCTGGGCATGCTGGGCGACCGTCGAGTCATGGGTCAGCGCGTACCGGGCGAGCAGGCCGTTCGCCTTCGACGGGTCGACCTCCTTCTCGTCAGGGTTCTTGTTCACCAGCTTCCAGTACGTGTTGTACGTGACGTAGTTGCGCAGCGGATCGAGGATGAAGCCCTCCTCGATCGCCTGCCGCATCGAGTACGTGTGGAAGGGCCGGTAGGTCGCCTTGCCGTCGATGTCCTGGAGCGTGCCGAAGAGTTCGAGGGTCTTGGCCTTCGGCGTGGCGGTGAACGAGAAGTAGGAGAGGTTCGCGGCACGGGAACGCTGCTCGGCCCGCTTCTTGAGCTGCTCGTCGAGGGTGGCGGCGGCGGCCGGGGCCTTGACCGTGGTCGCGCCCGCCTCGTCCGAGTCGGAGTCCAGGCCGAGGTCGCGCAAGGCCGACCGTACGGCGGTGGCGGCGTCGCCGGACTGCGAGGAGTGCGCCTCGTCCACGACGATCGCGAAGCGGCTGCCCCGGATCTCGGTCGGGTTGCGCTGGAGGTAGTCGAGCAGCGCCGGGAACGAGTGCAGGGTGACCGTGACGATCTTCCCGGTGTCGCGGGAGAGGGCCTTCGCGAGCTGCTCGCCCTTCGCCCCGTACTTCTCGTCGATCTTCACGACGAGCCCCGCGGTCTGCTCGAAATTGCCGACGGTTTCACGGAGTTGGGCGTCAAGGTTGCGGCGGTCGGTGATGACGATGACCTTGTCGAAGACCGGCACGCCGGGCTTGAGGCCCTTGACCAAGGCCTCGGCGTCGAGTTCACGCGGGTCGGTGGGGGTGTGCAGGTCGCTTAGGCGGTGCGCGAGCCAGCCGATGGTGTTCGACTTGCCCGAGCCGGCCGAGGCCATGACCAGGTAGTCGTGGCCGGCGCCGTGCGTTGCGGCGTGCGCGGTGAGCTTCTTGACCGCGTCCCACTGCTGGAACCGGGGGAAGACCATCGTCTTCGTGGTGCCGCCGCCGGGCGTCTTGCTTTTGTGCAGGTGCACGAACCGCTGGAGCAGGTCCAGCCAGTTGTCCGGCTGCCAGACCTGTTCCCAGAGGTAGGAGGTCGCGTACGTGCCGTAGGCGGTCGGGGCCGGGTTGCCGGAGCCGCCCGGCTGGCCGGGGCCGTTGGAGCCGGTGTTGAACGGGAGGAAGCGGGTGTTCTTGCCCTTGAGCTGGGTGGCGACGAAGACCAGGTCCGGGTCGACGGCGAAGTTCGCGACGACCCGGCGCGTGAAGATCAGTTCGGTGGGGTCGCGGTCGGTACGGTACTGCTCCTTGGCGTGCTCCACCCCCTGCTTGGTCAGCGGGTTCTTCAACTCGGCGGTGGCGACCGGGATTCCGTTGAGGAAGAGGGTGAGGTCGAGCTTGTTGCCCCAGTCGGCCTGCTTCGTCGCGTACACGAGTTCGCGGACGACGGTTAGGCGGTTGGCCCGGTAGCTGTCGAGCACGGAGTCATGAGCGACGAGGTTCGGCTTGAAGTAGGCGACGCGGAGGAGGACGCCCCGGTCCTTGACGCCGTTGCGGAGGACATCGAGGAGCCCGTTGGTGGCGATGGCCTGGTCGAGTCGGCCGGCGAACCCGCGCTGCGCCTCGTTCGGGTCCCCGCCGTAGACGGTGAGCAGCTCACTCCACTCGTCGGGCTGGGTCGCCCCGATGAACGTGAACAACTCGTTGGTGTCCAGGCCGAGATCGGCCCGGTAGTCCTGCGGGCGAGCTTCGCGCCAGCCGCGCTCGACCATGGCGGCGACGATGGCATCACCGAAGGCGGACTCTGTATGGATAGGGCTCATGGCTACGCGGCGACTCCGTCCGTTACGTTGCGTCCGCTGGCGGTGGAGACGTCGAACTGGCCGGTTACGGCGGCGGTGATGAGGGCTTGGCGGCGTTCGGTTAGGAGCTGCTCCTGGTGATCCAGTTTGCGATGCAGCTGGTCGAGAGCACCGACCCTGATATCGAGCAGGCGAACAATCTCGTCCTGCTCTGTGCGAGGGATCGAGGGAATGGGGATTTGCTTCATGGCACCCACGTTGAAGTGAGCTTGGATGCTGCCGACGGAGTGCTCCGTAACCCGTGCACTGGCATAGTCCGAGTTCAAAACGTATTGCAAGTACCTCGGCGAGGTCTTCCTGCCGGGGCGCACCACGATGAGATCGATGCAATTCGCCCCGTCCAGCTCAGCTGGTACCACAGCTGCTGCACCTGCCTGTCCCGTGCGCACAACGACAACGTCACCGGTATTGAGCCGCGACTTGCGGTTCTCAGCATGTCCCTCAGCACTGATCTGCACGAGGTCACCGGTGCTGATGAAGCCAGGCTTGACGTTTAGGCCCCGCAGCGCGGGAGTCCCGCCCGCTTCTACATACCACTTGGCTGGAGTAATGACGATTCCAACGGTGACATCGGCCACCAGATACTTCAGAGGTACCAGACCATCAGTCGTCTGGGCTCGTTCAAGGCCCAGCGTCGACTCGATGACTCGTTCCCGCTTGAGCGTCAGCAAACTTCGCATCTGGCGGCGCTTCAACACCAGCTGGTCGATGCGGGCGGTCTCGGCGTCGAGGAAGTCGGCGATGCGGCGTTGCTCCTCCAGGGGCGGCAGCCAGAGTTTGACCTCGCCCAACTCCTCAGCATTCAAGTGAGGTTGGGCAGCCCGAGTACTAGCCAGACTGATTTGATCAAGGACTGCGGTACTCAGCAGAGCGTGGGCCGCGAAGCGCGAGTCGACCGTCTGCGGCGTGACACGCAAGTCGTACCCCGGTGCGCTGGCGGTCCATTCACTCGTGATGCGAGCCGAATCGCCGGTGTATGCTCCGCTCCGTACGACAAGGATTTCTCCCTCGTGCAGCAGTGGGGCTCGGTCCAAGGGCAGATCCTCAAGACGAGCGCGAAGCAGGTTGTTGGCGCTGATCTTTCCCCGGGACACGTTGGTCGCCCGAATGATCGGGACGCCCTCCTCCGAGAGCGGGGGCGGCTGGCCGAGTCCGTAGCGGATTCGCGCCACCCTCTTGAGCGGAACGTACCCGGTCATTCCGTCACCTCACCCAACAGCGCCTGAATCTCCGCCTCCAGCGACTTCAACTCCGCGTCGATCTTCGCCAGCGGCCTCGGCGGCTTGTACACGTAGAAATGCCGCGTGAACGGGATCTCGTAGCCGATCTTCGTCTTCGTGTGGTCGATCCACGCGTCCGCCGCGTGCGGCAGCACTTCGCGTTTGAGGTAGTCCTCGACGTCCTCGCCGAGCGGGACGTTCTCGTAGTCGCGCAGGTCCCCGTCCGGCTCCGCCACGCCCTTGACCTTCTGGACCTCGCCCTCCGGGTCCCGAACCCCGACCGTCTCCCGTACCGCCTTCGCGAACGGCGCTCCCGACGGCCACGTCAGCCCGGCCGCGACCACCGCGTCCTTGAGCGCGATGAACGCCTCGGACTTCGTCGTCCAGGACGAGCCGAGCAGCGTACGCACCGCCGCGACGAACTCCTCGCTCCGCTCCAGCCTCGCGACCGGCTTGGCCTCCGCCAGCGCTGCCAACGTTTCCTCCGTGACCTCGAAGCGCAGCTTCAGCGGGCGTTCGACGGTGATGCGCTGGTAGCCGAAGTCCTCGTTGGCGAAGACCTTGACCTTGCCGTGCAGCGGGTGTTCGGGGTCCTTGGCGACCTGGACGGCCTCCGCGTACAGCCGGGTGATGTCGCCGATGTGGTCGGGGCGGCCGTTCGTGCCGTCGCCGAGCTCCTTGCGCTTGTCGCCGAGCGACTTGCGCATCTTCTGCCACTGATCGCGCGCGTCGAGAAGGACGACCTTGCCCTTGTGGTCGGCGTCCTTGCGGTTGGTGAGGATCCAGAAGTACGTGGAGATACCGGTGTTGTAGAAGAGCTGGTCCGGGAGGGCGACGATCGCCTCCAGCCAGTCGTTCTCCAGGATCCAGCGGCGGATGTTGGACTCGCCGGACTCGGCCGCGCCCGTGAAGAGCGGGGAGCCGTTGAAGACGATGGCGATGCGGGAGCCGCCTCCGCCGTTCACGTCCACCGGCTTCATCTTCGAGATCATGTGCTGGAGGAAAAGCAGCGAACCGTCGTTGATGCGCGGCAATCCCGCGCCGAAGCGGCCGGCGTCGCCGAGCGACTTGTGCTCGTACTCGACGTCCTCCTTGACCTTCTTCCACTCCACGCCGAACGGCGGGTTGGCGAGGATGTAGTCGAACCTGCGGCGGGCGTGGCCGTCGTCGGAGAAGGAGTTGCCGAAGCGGATGTTCTCCGGGTCCTGGCCCTTGATCATGAGGTCGGACCGGCAGATGGCCCACGATTCGGGGTTGAGCTCCTGCCCGTACACCTCGACCGTCGCGGCTGGGTTGAGGGCCTTGATGCGGTCGTCGGCGGCGCTGAGCATGCCGCCCGTGCCGCAGGCCGGGTCCATCACAGTGCGGACGACACCCGGCACGGTGAGGGCGTCCGCGTCGGGCGCCACCAGCAGATTGACCATCAGCTTGATGACTTCGCGCGGGGTGAAGTGCTCACCCGCGGTCTCGTTCGACTGCTCGGCGAAGCGGCGGATCAACTCCTCGAAGATGTAGCCCATGTTGTGGTTGGGCACGACATCGGGGTGCAGGTCGAGGTCGGTGAACTTGCCGATGACCTGGTAGAGGAGGTTCGCGGAGTCGAGCTTCCTTACCTGCTGGTTGAACTCGTACTTTTCAAGGACCTCGCGGGCGTTGTCGGAGAAGGCACCGACGTAGATCTGCAGGTTCTTCGCCGCGTTCTGCGGGTCAGCCGCGATCTTCTTCAGCGTTAGGTCACTCTTGTTGTAGAAGGAGTGGCCCGAGGCCTTGCGCAGGAAGTGGTCGGTGTCGATCTCCTGGCCCGCGAACTTCGCGACGGTTTCGGCGGCCTTGTCGCGCGTCGGCTCCAAAACGCACTCCAGGCGGCGCAGCACGGTGAACGGCAGGATGACCTTGCCGTAGTCGGACTGTCGGTAGTCACCGCGCAGGAGATCGGCGACGGACCAGGCGTGGTTCGCCAGCTCCGTGTGCTTGCTGATGTTCAAGAGTCCCGGCTTCCTTCCGAAGAGCGCCGTCCGGGCGGGGGACGGCAGGAATCAAGTGTGGTCGTGTGGGGTCGGACGAGTTGGGCGTTTCAGACGGAACGGCCGTCCGGGGTTTCCGGAGTATTCGGGGCGTCCGGTGGCAGGAGTACGCCGGCGGTGAGACCGGTGGTGAGGGTGGCCGCGGTGTCGGCGGCGAGGTCGGCGGTTCGGCGGACGGCCGCACGCAGCTCGTACACACTGCGGAAGGCCTCCCCGTAGCGCCGCTGTTCCTCCAGAGGCAGCAGCGGTACGCGCAGGCGGCCCGGAGCGACGTGCACGAGGGTGGAGCCGGTGGACGCGGAGGCGATGTTGTCCTCGGCGCCGAGGAACCCGGCCAGGAACCACGGGTCGAGGCGGGCCGGGTCGGGGCGCAGGAGGTGGATGTGCTGACCGAGCAGGGCTCCGGTGTCCCGGTCGTCCGCGACCCGGGTCATCGCGGCCGCGTCGCCGCCGCCCGCGACGGCGCGTACCAGGACGTCACCGGCGGCGACGGGTTGCACGGCGTCCGCGTGCAGGTCGACAGCCGTGCCGGACGGCGGGTTTCCGGCCGAGATGTCGTGGGCGGTGAGGACCGGCCGGTCCACGGTGGGGGCGGCGGAGCCCTTGGAGCCTCGGGTGCCGGGCGTCGCCGCCCGCAGCACGGTCAGGGCCCCGCCGCGTGCCAGGTCGGAGACGGTCGCCGTACGCCACTCGCGGGCCGAAACCCCGGACGGTTGCCACCCGCCGGACGCGGAGGTGGCAGCCAGGGCGGCGACCTGCTCGGCCAGTTGCCCGTGCAGGTCGTGGACGCGGCGGGCCAGGGCGGCCGGGTCGATGTCGGCCGCGGTCGCCCGGACGTGGCGGGCCGGGGTGACGTCGACGACGTCGTCGAGGAGGTCGACGAGCGGCACCGCGCGAGCGATGCCGGGCTCGTCGGCGTAGGTGTCGGGGGCGGTGGTGAACGCGGCCCACTGGGTGAGGACCCTGCCGGTCAGCCCCGCCCAGTCGAAGGTGGAACCAGAGGAAGACGATGCGGTGGAAGAGGAAGAGCCGGACCGGCCGAGGCGCGAGCCGCCGCGTGTACCGAAGCCGGCCGTGGCCGCAACGGTCGCGCCAGGCGTTCCCGTGGTGGCGTCCCGCTGCTCGCCCTCGCCGTCGACGAACAGCACCGGCGTACGGTCCGCGCCGCCCGGCTCGGGACGCTGGAGCACCCAGATCTGCAGACCGATGTGGAGCGGATACGCGGCGCGCGCCGGGAGCGAAATGACTGCTCGCAAGGCCCCGCTGCGGATGAGTTCGGCGCGGATGCGGCGGCCGGAGGAGCGGAAGGCGAGCGCGGGCGGCAGCAGCATGACCGCGTGGCCGCCGGCCTCCAAATGTGCGAGGGCGTGCTGTACCCAGGCCAGCTCTGATTCGAAGCGCGGCGGGACCCCGTACGCCCACCTCGGGTCGTATGCCAGCTCGTCGTGACCCCAGTCACGGTCGGCGAACGGCGGGTTGGACAGGACGGCGTCGACGGTGACCTCGGGGAAGGCGTCGTTGCGCAGGCTGTCGCCGACGCGGATCGCCACGTCGGCCCCGGGCGCGGCGATCAGGAGCCGTACTGCGCTGCGCTGGGCCTGGACTGGAAGGGTGTCCTGCCCGAACAGCTCCTGTGCGCCCTGCTGGGCGGCGGCGGCGAGGAGCGTGCCGCTGCCGCAGGCCGGATCGAGGACACGGGTCGCGCCGGCAGGCAGGAGGCTCGCCATGAGCAGAGCCAGGCCCTCCGGCGTCTGATAGACACCGCTGGCGGCGCCCTCCTCCAGTTCGCGCTCAGCGAGGACATCGAGGGCAGTCTGCGCTCCGGCCTCACGGAGGCAACCCAGCAGTGCGCGGACCGCGCCCGCATCGTCCGGGCCGTAGCGGACCGGCTCGGCCTCGGGCACAGCCGCGGGGAGCTGGGCTGCGGCCTTTTCCGCGCGGGCGGTCAGCTGGTCGTCGGAGGCGGTGGCGAGTTCGGCCAGCGCCTCGGGCGTGAGGCGGGACATGGCCGCCACCAGTGGGAACAGCCGCGCCGCCGCACCCGAGCCGGGCCCGAGCAGACGTAGCGCCGTACGCAACTCCTCGGTCGGCGAGGCAGCGGAGGTGTGCCCGCGCCCCCGCAGCCATGCCTGGACAGCCGTCAGGTCGTAGAGCGGGCTGCTCTCCGTGCCCCCGCTGGGGGCGGGGAAGTCGTCGTGGCGGCGGCGCCAGTTGCTGACGGTGGCACGCGTGACCCCTGCGATGCGGGAGATCTCGGCGGCGGTCACGTGCGCCGAGGCGGGGAGTTGGGCTGATGGCTGCTGGGGCATGGCGTGGGGTCCTGCTCCTCTCGGCTAGTCGGTAGTGAACAGTAAACAGATTACAGCAGTCGTCAAGTCCTCTGAACTGTTTGACGATGCTTTCAGTATTGTGCTTATCTGGCCCTGCTTACGAATGGAAGGGGCGGCGGCTGCGCGACCGCACTGGGAAGCGCCCTGTCGCCATACCGCGCCACGCATCCGATCTCTCCCGATCCCTCCACATCGCAACGCGATACGTCAGGGGCCGCGCCCACCCCGCATCCGTTCGGCAATCGCAGTCGCCGCCCACCGCACGCCGGATGAACCCGCATGACCACCCCGACCCAACAGCCCCCGTTCGGTCGGCCCGCCCCGGGCGGCTGGGGACACATGCCGCCCGCCGCCCACCCGACACGAACGCCGGGGGCACCATCCGCACCGATCGGGTGCCGGTGTCCGCCCCAACCTCCGAACCAGCAGCCGGCCCTCAGGAGACAGCACATGACCGTGACGGAACAGCCCCAGCAGAACGCGGACCACCCCACCGACCCAGCAGAGCCGACCCCCTCCGACCAGCCCGTGCCCGTGGCCGAGCTGGTGCGAACCCGCCTGGGCGAGGCGGCACTCACCGAGCCCGTGAAGGCGCTCCTGAACGAGGCGCTGGGCGACAGCGAGACCCGTGAGACCTCCACGGTCGGCCGGATCTACCTCGAGTCCGTCGCCGTCGCCCGGTTCCGCGGCATCGGGCCGCGCGCTTTGCTCAAGCTCAGCCCCCGGCCCGGCGTGAACCTGGTCGTGGGCCGCAACGGTTCCGGCAAGTCCAGCATCGCCGAGGGCATCGAGACGGCCTTCACCGGCGTGAACATGCGGTGGCAGGGGCAGCACGCGACGCGCAGCAGCAACTGGCGCAACCTCCACGACACCGACGGCAGACCGGAGATCGAGGTCAAGCTCGCCATCGAGGGCGACACCGGCCGCAGCACACTCACCCGCACCTGGGAGAGCGACGACTTCGACGACTCCCAGGCCGAGCTCAAGCGGCCCGGACACGGCCGCGCGCCCCTCGACCAGATGGACTGGAAGCAGTCCCTGCGGGACTTCCGACCCTTCCTGTCGTACGTCGATCTCGACCGCATGATCAGTGGCAAGCCCTCCGAGATGTACGACTCCATCGCCACCATCCTCGGCCTGGGGCAGCTCAGCGCCGCCGATGGCCGGCTCCGCCAGGAGGCCAAGGCGCTCGAAGACGCGGAGAAGGTGGCGAAGGGGGAGCTGCCGGGCCTCAAGGAGGCGCTGTACGAACTGGAGGACGACGACCGCGCGGTCCAGGCACTCGTCGCCGTCGACACGGCGGGAACGCCCGACTTCGACACCGTCGAAGCTCTGATCGCCGGTCTGCCCGCCGACACTGACGGCGGCCTGCTTGCCGGACTGCGCGCCGAGGCAGACGTGCAGGGACCCGAGATGGCGCAGGTCCGCACGACCGTGGACCGCCTGCGCAGGGCTCTCGCCGACGTCGAGGACCTGCGCGGCACCGGCACCGAGGACGCCCTGCAGCGTGCGGAACTCCTCGAACGGGCTGTGGCGCACAACGACCGTCACCCCGACGCGGCCTCCTGCCCCGTGTGCGGGACCGACGGCATGCTGGACGCGGCATGGGCCACGGACGCCATCGCCCAGATCGCCGCACTGCGGCAGGAGGCGGAGGCAGCCGCGGACGCGCGCAGCGAACTCCGGTCGGCCGCGCGGGCCGTGCAGGACCTCGTTCACACGCCCCGGCAGATCCCCGCCGCCCTTACCGACCCGTGGCATGCCTGGACCGCCTGCCGGACGATCAGTGATCCCGGCGAGCTCGTCCGGCGCGCCCACGAGGCCGCCGCGACCCTGGCCGATGCCTGTGCTGCGGTCAAGGAGAACGCCGTCAGGGAGCTGGAGAAGCGGGACGAACGCTGGCGCGGACTCGTCACCCGCCTGGCGGGCTGGGCGGAGAGGGCCTGTGCCGTGGAGACGAACAAGCCTCGGCTGCGGGACATCAAGAAGGCGAGCGCCTGGATCAAGGCGCTGGCCGCCGAGTTGCGGGAACAGCGCATGGAAGGCTTCGCCGACCAGTCGCAGCGGATCTGGGAGCGGCTCCGCCAGGAGAGCAACATCGACCTCAAAACCGTGAGCCTGAAGGGCAGCGAGAAGGCCACTGTTCGCAAGCTCGTCATGGATGTCACCGTCGACGGCCAGGAGGCGTCGGCTCTCAGCGTCATGAGCCAGGGCGAGCAGCACTCCCTTGCGCTGTCCCTGTTCCTGCCCCGGGCCGCCACCGCCGACAGCCCGTTCGGCTTCATCGTCATCGACGACCCCGTGCAGTCCATGGACCCCGCCAAGGTCAACGGACTCGCCCAGGTCCTGCACGAACTCGGCGAGCACCGGCAGGTCATCGTGTTCACCCACGACACCCGGCTCCAGCGTGCGTTCACCAGCCAGGATCTGCCGGTGACGGTGTTCGAGGTCGAGCGGGCCAAGTCGTCCAGGGTGAAGGTCAAGCCGGTGACCGACCCGGTACGGCAGGCACTCGACGACGCGCGGGCGCTCGCCAGTACCAGTGACCTGCCGACGGCGGCACGGACCCACGTGCTGCCCAGCCTGTGCCGTATCGCCCTGGAGAACGCCTTCCTTGAGGCCGCCTGGATCCGGCACCACCGTTCCGGCGCGCCCGAACACGAGCTACAGGTCGCCGTCGGCGGCGCCGACAAGCTCATGAAGGTCGCCGCCCTGGCCCTGTTCGGCGACGCCGGGCGGACCGGCGACGTCTACCGGGAACTGCTCACCCTTTGCGGACCACGTGCGGTGAACCTCCTCAAGGAATGCCAGAACGGCGCCCACGCTGCGGGAGCGCAGATCACCGACCCCCACCGCTTCGTGGACGACATCGACACCATGGCGCAGAAGGTGCGCAAGCCGGAGGTGACCGCGTGATGAGCACTCCCAGCACCTCGGTCGAGGAGCTCCTGCTGACGGCCGATCAGCTGCTTACCGCCCGCACGGGCGCCACAGCCGCCGGCCGACACCGCGGAGCCTCCCTCGCTCTGCGGACCGCCCTGGAGATCTCCATCGACCGCGTGCTCGACGCCGCAGTACCCGGGCTCGCAGGCACCACGATGCGCGCCAAGATGCTGTGCCTCCACTGCTACACCGGAGCGGAGACCGCGCGCCGCACCCACGCCGTCTGGGCGCACCTCTGCCTGGGGTGCCACTACCACCAGTACGAGATCGGACCCACACGCGACCAGGTCCACACCTGGCGGACGGAAGTCGGCGAGCTGGTAGGGACGTTGACCCACTGATCCAATGAAGCTGGAGTATTCAACTCGTCACGTCGAGTGTCTCAACTCGTTGTTGTGGTACAGATGTTGATGCCTCCGGGCTGCGGGGGTCGGCGTACTCGGGTTATGTGGTCAGCCGGGTACGGGCGAACGTGCTCAGCGCCGGGCGTGTGCGATGGCTGGAAGCACTGCTACAGGGTCCAGAGATGCAGAGCGGTCTCGGTGGCGGACACGGTGTACCAGGTGCCGTCGCCGAGGGCCTTTGGCAGGCCGGACACCTCGAAGGGGTAGATGAGCCGGTCGGTCAGTCGCATACGGGCCGCATCAATGAGCCAGTGCCGGCCCATGCCGGACTCTTCGTCGCTCTCAACTGTCCCGACAATGACGCTGTCCTCGTCGAGGAAGCCGCCCTCATAGTCGAAGAACGCCTGCGCTTCGTCGTCCTCGACGGTTTCAGGCTGTTCGGTCTCCAGCGCAGGGTGTCGTGGCAGTGCGGCGGCACTCAGTTCTTCCACCGTGCCGTCGGTGACCCGGTGAAGGGCCAGGGTGTCCTGGTCGTGGGTGACCGTGAGAAGGTTCCGGTGGGGCTCACCGCCAGCAGGAAGCGGTCCTCGTAGCCGAAGCTGTCGATGGCGAGGGTGCGGCCGTTCCAGCGTCCCCAGCGCAGTGCAGAGCCGTCCTGTCCTTCACCGATGGTCAGCCCCATCTGACCGGGGTCCGGGTGCGGAATGTGGTCGGAACCTGCGGCTGCCGTATGTGTCGCGGCGCGGGCGAGCACGGTGCCGTCCTCAGCAGCGATGACCAGCCACTCGTCTGCTCCGCGACCTCGGTCGCAGGTCAGGGGGCCGCGGATATGGACCCATACCAGTGTCCCGTCCGCGGAAAATGCGGCCGAGCCGCTGCCGACGTACCGATGGTCACGCTCGTTGGCGTATTCGGTGAAGGCCTCGTGCCCCGCGCACCCTGTCCAGCAGCGGTGCCGCACCTCCCACCGAATCTTCCCCCTCCGGTCCACGGCATGTAGCGCGTGGAGCCCGGCGAAAACGGCCAGATCACCGGAAGGGGACACCGCGCAATGGCCGTACCGGCGTGGCCAGGGGGCCGGAAAGCGGACGGCCTCGGCCGTGGCCGACGGCTCGAGATTCTGCACGATCAGCTCCGTGTCACCGCGCTGTATGAGCAGCCGTGTTCCGGCTCGCCACTCCAGGCGGGGCGCGTCGTCGGCTCTGGAAAAAGCCAGAGGGGCAGCGATTGTGGTCATGAGTCGAGCAAGCTGCGGCACGAGGACTCCGAGGGACGGGGAACTTCCTGGCGGGACCCTACGACAAGCCGCTGACACCACCGATCCGGTGGACGCTCCCCTCGGCAACGATCACGGCGCGCGGACATCGGACACGACGGCATCGGGGCGAGCACGTATACCCGGACCCGGTTGTGCACATTCAGGTATGCGCCGACAGGAGGTGCGGATCCGGCAGGACGTTGCCGCGAACCGCACGAAGACAGGCAGCCAGGGCAACAGGCCCGTCACCCACGACACCGCCCCTACAGCGACCGCACCACCGTCGAGCGGACCACCGACAAGTGAAGGACTCGCGAGGCATCGCCACTTGCTGCGACGAAACGTCCGGGAACTACCTCGCCCTACTCCGCCTCCCGTGAACGACCCTCTGGGGGCAGCAACCTCCTGCAAGCCCGCTGATCACGACCACGGGCAGACCCCAGCAGAACTGTCTCCTCGGTCCAGCACAGCTGCCGCGCCCCACAAGGCGTTCACGCACACCCCGAGGTGTCCCTTCGGGCCGTTTCCTGTACGGGCCGTTTCTCCCACACCGAGGTCGGGCGGCAGCCCCATGACCCAAGGGCCACGCAGCACCCTGCTCGCCTGCCGCCATCGCAGGACACGCGTGCTCAATTTGCCTGAATTCCATGGTCACTTGAAGGAGAAGGCCTCAGCTCGCAGACCTGAGCCGGGATTTACCTTGGAGGGACTTGCGGGTTTCGAACTGAAGACCTACGCATCGCAATGCGCAAGACCACCTTTGCCAATTCGGGCCCCATTTGGGCCCCAGATGGCCCTCTGGCACGCCCCGCAGGGCAGTGGTTTAGACCACGAAAAGGTAAAGTAAAAGGAAAAACCCCAGGTCACGGCGAGTGAGTCCCAGGGTTTTCCGGAGCCGCCTTCGGGATTCGAACCCGAGACCTACGCATTACGAGTGCGTTGCTCTGGCCATCTGAGCTAAGGCGGCGCGCCGTTCGCACCATGGTGCGGTCAGCAACGTCGGTAAGTCTACACAGTTTCCGAGAGTGCTCAGCCCACCCCCCGGAGGCCCCCGGGGAGGCCTCCGCACCGGCGCTCGCGCCCCGCTACACGCACCGTTTCCCCTCCCTCGGAGGGGTCCCCCGGAGCAGATACGTGTTGATCGCGTCGTCGATACAGTCGCTGCCCCGCCCGTATGCCGTGTGGCCGTCCCCCTCGTAGGTCAGGAGGCGGGCCGAGGACAGCTGACGGGAGAGCGACCGGGCCCAGCGGTACGGGGTCGCCGGGTCGCGGGTCGTGCCGACGACGACGATCGGGGCCGCGCCCTTCGCCTCGATGCGATGCGGTTCACCGGTCGGCCGCACCGGCCAGTACGCGCAGCTCAGAGAGGCCCAGGCCATGACCTCACCGAAGACCGGGGACGCCCTCTCGAAAGACGGCAGTGCGGCGCGCACCTGGTCGGGGGTGGTGTACGCCGCCGGAAGGTCGAGGCAGTTCACTGCCGCGTTGGCGAACATCAGGTTCGAGTAGCGGCCGTCGGCGTCGCGCTCGTAGTAGCTGTCGGAAAGGAGCAGCAGGCCCGCGCCGTCCTTGTCCCGCATCGCCGCGGTCAGCGACTCGCGCAGTTGCGGCCAGGCGCTCTCGTCGTACATCGCGGCGATCACGCCTGTCGTGGCGAGGGCCTCGCCCAGCTTGCGCCCGTCCGCGTCGCCCGTCGGGATCGGCGACGTGTCGAGGCGGTCGAAGAACGCCTTGAGGTTCGCGCCGACCTCGCCCTCCTTCGTACCCAGCGGGCAGTCCGTCTGCCGTACACAGTCCTTCGCGAACGCGTCGAAGGCCGTCTCGAAGCCCGCCGTCTGGTCGAGGCTCAGTCGGCTCGCGGACAGGGAGGGGTCCATCGCGCCGTCCAGAACCAGCCGGCCCACACGGTCCGGGAAGAGCCCCGCGTACGTCGCCCCGAGGAACGTCCCGTACGACGCCCCGACGTACGTCAGCCGCTCGTCGCCCAGCAGCGCCCGCAGGATGTCCATATCCCTGGCCGCCTCCACCGTGGACACGTGCCGCAGCAGATCGGGCGAGCTGCTGCCGCAGCCCTCGGCGAACTCCTTGTACGCGCCGACCAGTTGGTCCGTCTCCCGCTCGCTGTCGGGAGTCGTGTCCGTCTGCGTGTACGCGTCCATCTCGCGGCCGTCCAGGCACTCGACCGGCTCACTGCGGGCCACCCCGCGCGGGTCGACCGCGACGATGTCGTAGCGCGCGCGGACCTGCGCCGGGTAGCCGACACCCGCGTACGCCTGCACGTAGCCGACCGCCGATCCGCCCGGTCCGCCCGGGTTCACCAGCAGTGAGCCGAGAGGCTTGCCCGCGCCCGTGGCCTTTTTGCGGGACACGGCGAGTCTGACGTCGCCCTTGGTCGGAGCCGCGTAGTCGAGGGGCGCCTTCATCGTGGCGCACTGGAAACCGGGCACACCGCACGACCGCCAGCTCAGCTTCTGCCCGTAGTACCGAGCGAGGCCGGCCGGCGTGGCCGACGTACTCGGCACACTCGCGGCACTAGCGGCGCTGGTCGAACTCCCCGTGGAACAGGCGGAGACGAGCAGTGCGGCCACAGCGAGCAAGGACCAGGCCGGACGCGGTGTACGCCTCATATGCATTCAGCGAGCGTAACCCTGAGAAACCATACAGATACTCTCCGTCCGCTATATGACCCGTACGAGTTACCGGGTACGAGTTGCCCGTCCCCCCAGTTCACCCGAGTCGCCCGGTCACGAGCGGCCAGCGGCGAGGTGCGTCACACAGTGGACAGCCAACCGTCAGCCTGCTCTCAGCGCCAGCGTCATCGCCTCCACCGCCAGCAGCGGTGCCACGTTGCGGTCCAAGGCTTCGCGGCACGCGGCGATCGCGTCGATGCGGCGGAGCGTCGACTCGGGTGAGCCGGCGCGGGCCAGGCGCTCCAGGGTGTCCTCGGCCTCCGCGTTGGCGATCGCCAGGCGGGAGCCGAGCTGGAGAGCGAGAACGTCGCGGTAGAAGCCGGTGAGGTCGATCAGGGCCAGGTCGAGGGTGTCTCGCTGCGTACGCGTTCTCCGGCGCTTCTGACGGTCCTCCAGCTCCTTCATCACGCCCGCCGTACCGCGCGGCATCCGGCCGCCCTGGGCTGCTCCGAGCGCGGCCTTGAGCTCCTCCGTCTCCTTCACGTCGACCTCCTCCGCGAGCTGCTTGGCGTCCTCCGACGCCGCGTCGATCAGCTCCTGGGCCGCCTTCAGACAGCCACCGACGTCCTCCACGCGCAACGGCAGCTTGAGGACGGCGGCCCGGCGCTCCCGGGCCCGTGCGTCCGTGGCCAGCCGCCGGGCACGGCCGATGTGGCCCTGCGTCGCCCGGGCAGCGGTGTGCGCGACGTGCGGCTCGATACCGTCCCGGCGGATGAGGATGTCGGCCACTGCTTCCACCGGCGGGGTGCGCAGGGTGAGGAGACGGCAGCGGGAGCGGATCGTGGGCAGCACGTCCTCGATGGACGGGGCGCACAGCAGCCACACCGTGCGCGGCGCGGGTTCCTCGATGGCCTTGAGCAGGACGTTGCCCGCGCCCTCCGTGAGGCGGTCCGCGTCCTCCAGGACGATGACCTGCCAGCGTCCGACGGCCGGCGAAAGCTGGGCTCGCCGGACCAGCGCGCGGGTCTCCTTGACGCCGATGGAGAGGAGATCGGTGCGGACGATGTCCACGTCGGCGTGTGTGCCCGTCAGGCTCGTGTGACAGCCGTCGCAGAACCCGCAGCCGGGGACTCCGCCGAGGGCGCGGTCGGGGCTCACGCACTGGAGCGCGGCGGCGAAGGCACGGGCCGCCGTGGACCGGCCGGAGCCGGGCGGCCCGGTGAAGAGCCAGGCGTGCGTCATCTTCGACGCCTCGGGCAGGGGCTCGCCCGTGGCGACGGCGGTGACCAGGGCGTCGGCATCCCGCGCGGCGGCCTCCAGCTGCGCGCTCACCTTCTCCTGACCCACCACGTCGTCCCACACCGGCATGGGAACACCGCCCTTTCGTCACGCCGCTTCGTCACGGCGTTTCATCACGCCACCGCGTCAGGCCGATTCGTCACGGCTTGCCCGCGGAACCCATTGTGCGGGTCCCCACTGACAACGGGCTCCGCAGACGGACTGGCTCTACGCACCGACGGGCCAACTGGCAACGAGCGCCCGCCTCAGCGGCGCCGCCCGCCCCGACCCCGCCCCTCGTCCCGGTCGTCGTCCGCGTGCGGCCCGAGCAGTTCGTCGGCCAGCGTCGGCAGGTCGTCCAGCGGGGTCTCCTCCGCCCAGTCGGAACGCGGACGCCGACGCGGGGTGCCATCGGAGTCGACCTGGGGCAGCTCCCGCGTCCGGTCCTCACCGGCCCCGGACTGCCCGTCCGCACGCTCGTCCCGGAAGAACCCCGGGGGCACGCGATCCGCGGGCGCACCGTCCCGCCGACCCGCACCGTCGTCCCGTACGGCAGGCAGCACAGCGGTCTCATCGGCCGCACCCGGCACCACAGGCGGCAGCACAGCGGTCTCATCGGCCGCACCCGGCACCACAGGCGGCAGCACAGCCGTCTCATCCGCCGCACCCGGTGGAGCGGACGGAACCGGCGGCAGCACCGCGGTCTCGTCGGCCGCCCCCGGAGGCACCGTCGGCTTCTGCAGCTTGGCCGTCAACTCGGAATCGGAATCGGATCCACCGTACCGACCGCCACCCCCAACCCCAGCCGCACGTGAACCCTCATCCGCACCGGAACCGGAACCGGCACCCGCAGAAGCCACCGCCGCCGCCGAGGCCGCGGCAGCAGCCGCCGCCGAAGCCGCAGCAGTCGCCTCCGCGACCCGCCGCCGCTCCGCCTCAGCCCGTACGAGCGCTTCCTCGGCCTTCCGCTGCTTCTCCAGCCGGCGTTCCTCCGCCTCCGCGTGGATCCGCGCCTCCTCCTCGACCTGCTTGCGCCGACGGTCCTCATCGGCCTTGCGGCGGGCCTCGGCCTCGGCGCGGGCTTTCTCCTCGGCGAGCAGCCGTACCCGCTCCTCCTCGGCGCGGCGGCGGGCGTCCTCGGCCCGCTGCCGGGCCTCCTCCGCCTGGCGTTCGGCCTCGCGGCGCTGCGCCTCCTCAAGCTCGCGGCGCTTGCGCTCCTCCTCCTCGGCGCGCAGCCGGGCCAGCATCTCCTGACGCTCGCGCTCGACGCGCTCCTCCTCGGCCTTGCGCGCGGCCTCTTCCTCCGCCCTGCGCCTGGCCTCCTCCTCGGCCGCCCTGCGGGCCTCCTCCTGGGCCTTCACCTCGGCCTCGGAGAGCGGCAGCAGCAGGTCGAGCCGGTGGCGGACGACCGCGGTGACGGCCTCGGGTTCCTGGCCCGCGTCCACGACCAGATAGCGGCCCGGGTCAGCGGCGGCCAGCGTGAGAAAACCGGACCGCACGCGCTCGTGGAACTCGGCCGGCTCCGACTCCAGCCGGTCCGGCGCCTCCGTGAACCGCTCGCGGGCGGCCTCCGGGGAGACATCCAGCAGGACGGTCAGATGTGGTACCAGGCCGTCGGTCGCCCAGCGCGAGATACGCGCGATCTCGGTCGGGGAAAGGTCCCGGCCGGCCCCCTGATAGGCCACCGACGAGTCGATGTACCGGTCGGAGACGACCACCGCGCCCCGCTCCAGGGCAGGCCGTACGACCGTGTCGACGTGCTCCGCGCGGTCCGCCGCGTACAGCAGCGCCTCCGCGCGGTGCGACAGACCGGCGCTCGACACATCCAGGAGGATCGACCGCAGCCGCTTGCCCACCGGGGTCGCACCCGGCTCGCGCGTGACCACGACCTCGTGGCCCTTGGCCCTTATCCACTCGGCGAGCGCTGTCGCCTGCGTGGACTTGCCGGCCCCGTCGCCGCCTTCCAGGGCGATGAAGAAGCCGGTCGCCGCCGGCGCCTGCGCGGGGTCGTCGCCGCCGCGCATCGCGTCCCGCAGGTCGTGCCGCAGCGGTACGCCGGACCGGTCGTCGACCTTGGCGAGGACCAGCGCGGCCACCGGCAGCAGCAGTGCTCCCACCAGCATCAGCGTGAACGCCGCGCCACCGTGCGCGAAGACGAACTTGCCGCTCTCCAAGCGGTGCGGGCCGACGAGGGCCGCCACCAGGGGGGCGATCAGCGCGGCCAGCGCCACGCACACCCGTACGACCGCGTGCAGATGCTCGGTCAGCCGTGTCCGGCGCTGGTCCTCGGTCTCCTGGTCGAGCAGCGTGTGCCCGGTGTTGGCGGCGACGCCCGCACCGATGCCCGCGAGCCCGACGATCAGCAGCACCGACGTCACGTCCGCGACCAGCCCGGCGGCGAGCAGCGCGACCCCGGTGAAGGCGATGGCCAGCGCGAGCAGCCGACGCCGCGACAGCGCCACCAGCACCTTCGGTGCCGTACGGATACCGATGACGGTGCCGCCGGTGAGAACGAGGACCAGCAGCCCGTACATCACCGGGCCGCCGCCCAGGTCCTTCGCGTGCAGGACGGCCACGGAGACGGCCGCCGCGACCGCGCCGGAGACGGCCGCGCAGGCCAGGACGAGCAGCGGGATCGCGCCCGTACGGCCCGTCTCGGTGGCCGTGCCGGACTTGGGGCGGCGCAGGCCTTCGAGCGGTGACCGCGCGCGCGGGGTGCGTACGTCGGGCAGTTCGAGGTAGGTCAGCACGGACAGCGAGGCGGCGAACAGCCCGGCCGCGACGTACGACCCGAAGGCCGCCTGGTGCCGGCCGAACCACTCGATGCCGGTGCCCAGCAGGTTGTTGACGAGCCCGGCGACGAGAAGCGCGGCGCCCGCGAGCGGCAGCGCGACGAAGGTCGTACGCAGGGACAGGCGCCGCAGCGCGTCCATGTGGTCCGGCAGCGGGCGGACCGTCGCCCCCTCCGGGGGAGGCGCCGGCAGCAGGGCGGGCGCCGCGCCTTCCCGGCACACCGTCCAGAAACGCTCGGCGACTCCGATCACGAAGGTGGTGACCAGGAGGACGGCGAGGGAGTTCTCCGGCGTCCAGTCGATCCACAGGGGCGCGATGATCATGAGTATGGTGCGCAGGCCGTCGGCGCCGACCATGGTCCAGCGGCGGTCGAGCGGGCCCTCCTGCGAGGTGAGCGAGGTGAGCGGGCCGAGCAGGACGGCACCGAAGAGCAGAGTGGCCAGAACACGTGCCCCGAAGACAGCCGTCACGGCGAGCGCCACGCCCCGGTAGCCGCCGCCGAACGAGCCCTCGGCGATGGCCGACTGGAGGACGAGCACCACCAGGACCAGCAGCGCGAGGGCGTCACCGACACCGCCCACCAACTGCGCGCTCCACAGCCTCTTCAGCTGGGGCCGGCGCAGCAGGGCGCGGACGGCGCGTTCGCGGGAGTCCGCGACCAACGCGTCGTCGGGGGCCTGGGGGATGGCCGTTGGCTGCTCTGCTGGCGTCATGCTTTCAGCCTATCGGCAGCCACCGACAGCCCGAAGTGGCCGTCCGGACGTACGACCGCCCCGACACCTGATGGTGCCGGGGCGGTCGTTTCGCGAAGTTCGTGCGAAGGCGAAGTGAAGACCGGCGAAGACCGGTCACCTCGATCGGTCACGACCACCCGTGGGTGTCGTCGTGACCGACGGGCTCACTCCTCGCCCGTGGCCCTCGCCGCGGTCGCCTTCTTGGCCGGAGCCTTCTTCGCGGCCGTCTTCTTCGTGGCGGTCGTCTTGGCTGCCGTTGTCTTGGCCGCGGTCGTCTTCTTGGCCGCGGCCGTCTTCGTCGCAGCAGCCTTCTTGGCGGGGGCCTTCTTCGCCGGCGCCTTCTTGGCGGTCTTCTTGGCGGGCGCCTTGGCACGCTTCTCGGCGAGCAGCTCGTAGCCGCGCTCCGGGGTGATCTCCTCGACGCTGTCACCGGAGCGCAGGGTCGCGTTGCTCTCGCCGTCGGTCACGTACGGCCCGAAACGACCGTCCTTGACGACCACCGGCTGCCCGCTGACCGGGTCCGTGCCCAGCTCCTTCAGCGGCGGCTTGGCGGCGGCCCGGCCACGCTGCTTGGGCTGGGAGTAGATCTCCAGCGACTCTTCGAGGGTGATCGTGAAGAGCTGGTCCTCGGTCTGCAGGGACCGCGAGTCCGTGCCCTTCTTGAGGTAGGGCCCGTAGCGCCCGTTCTGCGCGGTGATCTCCACGCCCTCCGCGTCCTTGCCGACGACCCTGGGCAGGGACATCAGCTTGAGCGCGTCCGCCAGCGTCACCGTGTCCAGGGACATCGACTTGAACAGCGAGGCCGTCCGCGGCTTCACGGCGTTCTTGCCCGTCTTCGGGGTGCCCTCGGGGAGCACCTCGGTGACGTACGGGCCGTAGCGGCCGTCCCTGGCGATGATCTGGTGGCCGGACTCGGGGTCGGCGCCCAGCTCGAAGTCGCCGCTCGGCTTGGCGAGCAGCTCCTCCGCCAGTTCGACGGACAGCTCGTCGGGAGCGAGGTCCTCCTGCACGTCCGCGCGCTGGTGGTTCTCGGAGTCCTTCTCGCCGCGCTCGATGTACGGACCGTAGCGACCCACGCGCAGCACGATGTCGTTGCCCACCGGGAACGACGACACCTCGCGGGCGTCGATCGCGCCCAGGTCGGTCACCAGTTCCTTGAGACCGCCGAGGTGGTCCCCGTCGCCGTTGCCCGCCTCGGCCGCGCCGCCGACGGCGGGAGCACCGCCCGCGCCCTCGCCGAAGTAGAAGCGCTTCAGCCACGGCACGGACTGGGCCTCGCCGCGGGCGATGCGGTCGAGGTCGTCCTCCATGCGGGCGGTGAAGTCGTAGTCGACGAGCCGCCCGAAGTGCTTCTCCAGGAGGTTGACCACGGCGAAGGACAGGAAGGACGGCACGAGGGCCGTGCCCTTCTTGAAGACGTAACCGCGGTCGAGGATGGTGCCGATGATCGACGCGTACGTCGACGGGCGGCCGATCTCGCGCTCTTCGAGCTCCTTGACCAGCGACGCCTCGGTGTAGCGGGCCGGGGGCTTGGTGGCGTGCCCGTCGACCGTGATCTCCTCGGCGGACAGGGCGTCGCCCTCGTTCACCTGGGGGAGGCGGCTCTCGCGGTCGTCCAGTTCGGCGTTCGGGTCGTCCGCGCCCTCGACATACGCCTTCAGGAAGCCGTGGAAGGTGATCGTCTTGCCGGAGGCGCTGAACTCGGCGTCACGGCCGTCGGCGGCCCGGCCGGCGATCTTCACCGTGACCGAGTTGCCGACCGCGTCCTTCATCTGGGAGGCGACCGTGCGCTTCCAGATCAGCTCGTAGAGCCGGAACTGGTCGCCGGTCAGGCCCGTCTCGGCCGGGGTACGGAAGCGGTCGCCCGAGGGGCGGATCGCCTCGTGTGCCTCCTGCGCGTTCTTGACCTTCCCGGCGTACGTCCGTGGGGACGCGGGCAGGTAGTCGGCGCCGTACAGCTGGGTGACCTGGGTACGGGCGGCGTTGATCGCCGTCTCCGACAGGGTCGTGGAGTCCGTACGCATATAGGTGATGAAGCCGTTCTCGTACAGCTTCTGCGCGACCTGCATGGTCGCCTTCGCACCGAAGCCGAGCTTGCGGCTGGCTTCCTGCTGGAGCGTCGTCGTACGGAACGGGGCGTACGGCGAGCGGCGGTACGGCTTGGACTCGACCGAGCGGACGGCGAAGCTGGTGTCCGCCAGGGCGGCGGCCAGGGCGCGGGCGTTCGCCTCGTCCAGGTGGAGGGTGTTCGCGCTCTTCAGTTGTCCCACGGAGTCGAAGTCGCGACCCTGCGCGACCCGCCTGCCGTCGACGCTCGCGAGGCGGGCCACCAGCGTCGAGGGGTCCGACGAGTCACCGGCGCGGCCGGTCGCGAAGGTCCCCGTCAGGTCCCAGTACTCAGCAGAACGGAAAGCGATGCGCTCGCGTTCCCGCTCCACCACGAGCCGGGTCGCGACCGACTGGACACGGCCGGCCGACAGCTTCGGCATGACCTTCTTCCACAGGACCGGCGAGACCTCGTAGCCGTAGAGACGGTCGAGGATGCGGCGGGTCTCCTGGGCGTCGACCAGCTTCTGGTTCAGCTCGCGCGGGTTGGCGACGGCGGCCTGGATCGCGGCCTTGGTGATCTCGTGGAAGACCATCCGCTTGACCGGGACCTTGGGCTTCAGGACTTCCTGGAGGTGCCACGCGATGGCCTCGCCCTCGCGGTCCTCATCGGTGGCGAGGAAGAGTTCGTCGGAGTCCTTCAGCAGGTCCTTGAGCTTCTTGACCTGGGCCTTCTTGTCCGCATTGACCACGTAGATCGGCTGGAAGTCGTTCTCGACGTCCACCCCGAGGCGGCGCACCTCGCCGGTGTACTGCTCGGGCACCTCGGCGGCGCCGTTGGGGAGGTCGCGGATGTGCCCGACGCTCGCCTCGACGACATATCCGGGGCCCAGATAGCCCTTGATCGTCTTCGCCTTGGCAGGCGACTCGACGATGACGAGTCGGCGGCCGCCCTGTGCGGTCTCGCTGGTCGGGGACAACTTCGCTCTTCTCTCCGGTCGACACTCGGGGTCTCCCCCGGTCTTGCTCCCGGGGTCGGGTCATGCTGACGCTGCGGAGTGTGACGGTACATCCCGCCCCCGTGTCAAACGGGAAAAGCCCGCAACGGCCACTCGAACGGTAACCCGACTACCGCCATTCCTGCCGCCCGGAGTGTCGACCTGCCTGCTGGAGCCTATGCGGACGGTGACCTACCGGTTACCGGCACTCCCCCGCCGTACGCACCACTCACCCGTCTCCGGCGCACCTCACACACGGGTGAGGCACCATGCGCCGACCCCGAGCGCGACCAGCGCGGCGACGCTCGCGAGGGCCGCCGATGCGACGGGGTTCACACCGTGGGCGACGGGCGCCCGGTGCCGCACCCGTGCCACGGTCCACATCAGCAGCGCGCCCCCGAACAGGGCGAACACCATTCCCACGAAGATCGCCGGTCCGCTCTCCATACCCCTGCGCGCCCCTCTGCTCCCGCCCGGGAGTCCCCGGACCCGGGACGCTGGCACGCCTGGGCGGCGTCCGCGCGAACCCAAGATGAACGCCGGGCGGACGGCGGCCACGCGTCCGTGCGACTACCCGCCGGGCGGCCTCGGAGCGCCCGGGCGGGCTGGCTTTCCGACCACGGACCGTCGTGGGCAGCGTCCATGAATCTCACAGCCGGTGGCGCGGGACCCGTCCCGGACCAGCCGCCCAACTCGGCGTGAATATGCCGCCCGAACCTCCCCGCCTCCGCCCCGTGTACGCCGGCAACGGCACCGAGTGCGGTCGGTCCACATCGCCCGCACGCTTCCCACGCCTCACTCGCCGCCCCCGGGCCTCCCCCTGCTGTACGGCCCAGGAGTACGCGACCTGCCGTACCGATATCGACCGCGGAGCCCCCGTCCCCCGTGGTCGTGACGACGTAGACCACAGCCCCACGGCGGCGGACCCGGCAGCGCAGCGCCCTACGGCACCGCGTCCCCGGGACTCGCTCACTCGCCCGGCTCTCCCGACGGCTTCAGGAAGCCCTGCTCCACCAGCAACCGGATCTGCGCGGGCGTCCGGTCCCGCAGCGACACGGGGTCCTCGCCGACCAGTTGTGCGATGGCGTCGAGAATCCGCCCCGCGCTCAGCGTGCCGTCGCACACGCCTGCGAAGCCGGCGCCGACCGTGTCCACCTTGGTGGCCCGGCGCATCCCGCGGTTCTGGCGCAGCACCACGTGTTCCGGGTCCTCGGCGCCGGGCAGCCCGACCTGCTCCTGTACCACCTCGTCCGCCAGTGCGAAGTGCGCGGCGAGCAGGCCTGCGTCGTCGTGCGCGCGCAGGTAGTCCACGCGCTCGAAGTGCGCCCGAACCGTGTCCCCGAGCGGCTGTTCGACGGGATGCGGCCACTCCTCCACGGTGATCGACGGCTCACTCGCCCCCGTTTTCCGCAGCGTGATCCAGCCGAACCCGACCGATCTCACCTTGCGCGCCTCGAACTCGTCCAGCCACGCGTCGTACCGCGCCCGGTACTCCGCCGGGTCGGAGCGGTGGTCGCCGGCGTCGCGCAGCCACAGCTCGGCGTACTGCGTGACGTCCTGCACCTCGCGCTGCACGATCCAGGCATCGCACCCGCGCGGCACCCAGGACCTCAGCCTGTCCTGCCAGTCCTCCCCCTCCACGTGCTGCCAGTTGGCGAGGAACTGCGCGAATCCGCCCTCACGCAACCGCTCCCCCGCCTCCTGAACGAGCGTGCGGCACAGATCGTCCCCGCCCATCCCGCCGTCCCGGTAGGTGAGCCGCGCGCCCGGCGAGATCACGAACGGCGGGTTGGAGACGATCAGGTCGTACGTCTCGTCCCCCCGGACCGGCTCGAACAGCGAGCCCTCGCGCAGGTCGGCCGCCGGGGCACCGGACAGGGCGAGCGTCAGCGCGGTGATGTGCAGGGCGCGGGGGTTGAGGTCGGTCGCCGTCACGCGCGTGGCGTGCCGGGCGGCGTGCAGCGCCTGGATCCCGGAGCCGGTACCGAGGTCGAGCGCGGAGGCGACCGGCGTGCGGACGGTGATGCCGGCAAGGGTCGTGGACGCCCCGCCCACCCCCAGCACAACGCCCTCGTCGCGGCTGCCGATGCCACCGGCCCCGCCGACCGCGCACCCCAGGTCGGACACGATGAACCAGTCCTCGCCGTCCGGCCCCCCGTACGGCCGTACGTCGACGGCGGCCGTCACCTCACCGCCGCCCTCGGAGTCCTTGCCGACGACGAGCCACCCGCTCGCCACGCAGTCGTCGACGGGCAGGACGGCCGCCACGCGCGCGTGGGGCACGGGTTGCTGCAACAGGAACAGCCGCACGAGCAGTTCGAGCGGCGTGTCGCCGCGGGTCGCCCGGAGCGCGGGCACGGTCTCGCTGCGCGCCAGGGCGGCGTACGCGGGCGCGCCGAGCAGATCGAGCAGCCCGTCGGCGGTGAAGTCGGCGGCCAGAAGGGCGTCGCGGAGGAGCGCGGCGGTGTCGGGGCGGTCGGCGGAGGGCAGGGCATGCAGGCTGGCGTTACTCACGCCTCCCATTGTGTCCGCCCTGCGGCTTGGCCGCGCACGCCTGTGGACAGACATGCGCGGACATCCCGTACGCCTGTGGAAAACCATCCGCCGACGTGACGTCGAACCCGGCCGGAGAGGTCAGCCGGCGGCCGAGGAGGCCGCCGGGGACCCGGGAGAGCCGGGGGACGCGGACGTCGACTTGCAGCTCTCCTGCTTGGCCATCGACTTGCCGACGTCACCCTCCTCCAGGGCCTTCAGGGCGTCGTTGCCGCTCTGGCTGAGCTTGTCCAGCTGAGTGGCGACACCCTTGAGGCCGTCGGCGAACTTCGCCTGGTTCTTGATGTCGAGTCCGTCCACCTGCTTCTTCAGGCCCGCGTAGGAGGTGGAGATGTCGTTGAGCTCCTTGACGGCGTTCGTCTTCTTCGTCTCACCGTCGTCGACGTTCGGGGCACCCGCGGTGTTCACGGCCGTACCGATCGCCTTGTAGGCGTCCGCCATGTCCTGGAAGGCCTGCGCGTCGGTCTTCTGGACGGCCGCCGGTGTGCTGTTGTCCGAAGTCTCCTTCTGGATCGCGGCGTTGGCGGCCTCGATCTTCTGCGCCTGCGGTTTCACCGCGTCGCACACCTGCTTGGCCCAGGCATCCAGCTTCTCGTTGCCGTCGTCGCTGCTGCATCCCGACAGCGCCAGTACCAGTACCGCACCGCCGGACAGTGCGACCGCGAGCTTCTTGTTCACCGGATTGGTCCCTTCCATGGCTCTCGGCCCCGGAACATACACGCCAACTGGGCGACAACAGCGTGACGGACATCCAGTTGATGTGTTATTGCAGCCATTTGCACCAAGAGGGAATCGAGGGAGAGAAGGCTCACGAAAATGGTGGGCAACCTACGCCGAGCGGGCGGACGACGCGTCACAACGCGTCGTCCGCCCGCTCGTTGGCCGGTTCTGACCGGCCGTAAGACACCGCGGAGGCACCGCGGGAGGCGAAACCGTGGCCCGCGGACCCCGCTCGGGCTACGAAACCACCGCGGGATCGGCCGACTTGGCCGCCCGTTGCGCCTCCTCCCCGTCGTCGTCCCCAGCCACCCCGCGCCGCTTGGACACGTACACCGCGCCCACGATCACCGCGATCGACAGGACGGCGATGACGATGCGCAGTGCGAGGTTCTTGTCGTCGCCGTAGCTGAACTTGACGATCGCGGGCGCGATGAGCAGGGCGACCAGGTTCATCACCTTCAGCAGCGGGTTGATGGCCGGGCCCGCGGTGTCCTTGAACGGGTCGCCCACCGTGTCGCCAATGACGGTCGCCGCGTGGGCCTCGCTGCCCTTGCCGCCGTAATGGCCGTCCTCCACCAGCTTCTTCGCGTTGTCCCACGCGCCACCGGAGTTGGCGAGGAACACCGCCATCAGCGTGCCGGTGCCGATCGCGCCCGCGAGATACGCGCCGAGCGCTCCGACACCGAGCGTGAACCCGATGGCGATGGGTGCCATGACGGCCAGCAGCCCGGGCGTGGCGAGTTCCCTGAGCGCGTCCTTCGTACAGATGTCGACGACGCGCCCGTACTCCGGTTTCTCGGTGTAGTTCATGATCCCGGGGTGCTCGCGGAACTGCCGCCGCACCTCGTAGACCACCGAACCCGCCGACCGGGAGACCGCGCTGATCGCCAGCCCGGAGAACAGGAAGACGACGGCCGCTCCGGCGATCAGGCCGACCAGGTTGTTGGGCTGCGAGATGTCCATCACCAGGTTCATCGGCCCGCCCTCGCCGACCTTCTCCCCGACGTCGCGCGCGGCGGTCGTGATCGCGTCGCGGTACGACCCGAAGAGCGCCGAGGCGGCCAGGACAGCGGTGGCGATGGCGATGCCCTTGGTGATGGCCTTGGTGGTGTTGCCGACGGCGTCCAGGTCGGTGAGCACCTGGGCGCCCGCGCCCTCGACGTCACCGGACATCTCGGCGATGCCCTGCGCGTTGTCGGAGACCGGCCCGAAGGTGTCCATCGCGACGATCACACCGACCGTGGTGAGCAGGCCGGTGCCTGCCAGTGCCACCGCGAACAGCGCCAGCATGATGGACGTACCGCCGAGGAGGAACGCCCCGTACACGCCGAGACCGATCAGCAGGGCGGTGTAGACGGCCGATTCGAGCCCGATGGAGATACCGGCGAGGACGACGGTGGCCGCACCGGTGAGGGAACTCTTGCCGATGTCCCGTACGGGTCGGCGGGTGGTCTCGGTGAAATAGCCGGTCAGTTGCTGGATCAGGGCCGCCAGCACGATCCCGATGGCCACCGCGAGAAGCGCGAGGATCCTTGGATCACCGCTCTTGGCCGCGATCGCCGCGTCGGTGACCCCGTCAAGATCGGCATACGACGACGGCAGATAGACGAAGACGGCGATCGCGACGAGTACGAGCGAGATCACCGCGGAGATGAAGAAGCCGCGGTTGATCGCGCTCATGCCGCTGCGGTCGGAACGCCTCGGCGCCACCGCGAAGATGCCGACCATCGCCGTGAGCACGCCGATCGCCGGCACCAGGAGCGGGAAGGCGAGCCCGGCGTCGCCGAAGGCGGCCTTGCCGAGGATCAGCGCGGCGACGAGCGTCACGGCGTACGACTCGAAGAGGTCGGCCGCCATGCCGGCGCAGTCGCCGACGTTGTCGCCCACGTTGTCGGCGATGGTCGCGGCGTTGCGCGGATCGTCCTCCGGGATGCCCTGCTCGACCTTGCCGACCAGGTCGGCGCCGACGTCGGCGGCCTTGGTGAAGATGCCGCCGCCGACACGCATGAACATGGCGATGAGGGCGGCACCGAGGCCGAAGCCTTCGAGCACCTTGGGCGCGTCGGCCGCGTACACCAGCACCACGCAGGAGGCGCCCAGCAGGCCGAGGCCCACCGTGAACATGCCGACGACGCCACCCGTACGGAAAGCGATCTTCATCGCTTTGTGGGAGACGTCGGTGAGATCCTTTTCCGGCTGGCCTTCCGCCGGTGTCGCTTCCCGCGCGGCGGCGGCGACCCGCACATTGCTGCGCACAGCGAGCCACATGCCGATATAACCGGTGGCCGCCGAGAACGCGGCGCCGATCAAGAAGAACACCGACCGTCCGGCGCGCTGATTCCAGTCGTCCGCGGGCAGCAGCATCAGCAGGAAGAACACGATCACGGCGAATACGCCGAGCGTGCGCAACTGCCGTGCCAGATAGGCGTTCGCGCCTTCCTGGATCGCCGTGGCGATCTCCTTCATGCTGTCGGTGCCCTCGCCCGCCGCGAGCACCTGGCGCACGAGCACCCCGGCGACCGCGAGCGCCGCCAGGGCGACGACGCCGATGACCACGACGATCAGTCGGTTGTCGTCGGTCAGTACCGCGGCTGCGAAGGTTGTGGGTTGGTCGAACCGATGAGGGGTAGAAAGCCCCGCCATTCGTCCTCCTTGACGCTTGGGCTGAGCTCAAGATGTGGACGGGATTGTAGGTACCGGAAGCTGATCAAAACAGTACGCGGAAACGGAATAGATTGCCCCATGCTATTCAGCAAATGATCGACGGAGGATCCTTGGAAGATCCCCGGGTGATCCATTGACCCACATGGCGTAATGCCGCAGACGCATTGATGGGTGATCGAATTACCGCGCGACCGGTCGTGAATGCCTTCACGAAGGGATCGTGAATACCTTCACGAATTCCGGAACCCGCCGACAAAAACGCCAAGGGCCCTGCTCAGCAGGGCCCTTGGCGTTGTAGAGAGGTGAGTGCGGTCAGGGGAGGAGCGTGGCCGGCGGCGCGGTTGGCCAGCTCATGCGGATCGATCCGCCGTTCTCCCCCGCGGTGACCTCGACGTCGTCGACGAGGCCAGAGATGACCGCGAGGCCCATCTCGTCCTCCTCGGCATCCACGTCCACATCACCGGCACCCGGAGCGTTGTCACCGGGAGCCGAACGGGGTGCTTCGTCACCGACCTCGATGGAGAACAGCTTCTCCTCCTCGATCAGCGTCACCCACACCGGCTCCGTGATGCCGCCGCTCTGATGCAGTCCGACGGCACGGGAGCAGGCCTCGCCGACGGCGAGTCGCACCTCGTCGAGTACGGCCTCGTCCACTCCGGCCCTGCGCGCCACCGCTGCCGCCACCAGTCGGGCGGTCCTGACGTGCTCGGGCAGCGCGCTGAAGCGGAGTTCAACGGTGGCCATGCATCCCCCTCGGAATACGGGCGTGCGATCAGGGGGCCGGATCGCCGAGACCCGGACCCCCCTCGTTTACTTCTACCGTCACGGACACATGTACGGGTGACCCGCACAGGCGTCCGCCAAACGGTCGTCAGTCGGTGGCCGCCACCGCTTCGTCGACCGAGGTGTGAATCGGGAACACCTTGGTCAGACCGGTGATACGGAAGATCTTCAGAATGCGCTCCTGGTTGCAGACCAGGCGCAGCGAGCCCTCATGGGCACGCACCCGCTTCAGGCCGCCGACCAGCACGCCGAGCCCGGTGGAGTCGAGGAAGTCGACACCCTCCATGTCGACGACGAGGTGAAAACTCCCGTCGTTGACCAGCTCGACCAGCTGCTCACGCAGCTTGGGCGCGGTATAAACGTCGATTTCGCCACCGACCTCGACGACCGTACGATCGCCGACGGTACGGGTCGACAGGGACAGGTCCACGGATCCTCCAGCACCTTGCTATCGAGCGGTCATCCCAAGGGACACCTCGGCAGAGTCCCCAGGACGGTTCGCCAGCCGCGATGGCATTCAATCACTTACCGCAGGGCGTGCACGACGCCTTGGGCCCATTGTCCGTCACGCCAGTGACACACTCGATGCCGATGGCCAAGAATCACCGATCCGAACGACCCTCGGCTTCCGCCGCCCCGCGACCCGATCCGGGCACCATCCTGGACCGGCTCACCTCGGGCCCGAGCCGGGCTTCGCGCATCACTCATACGGAGCACTTGCCCCCGCGTGCGGGCCGCCATGCCGTCTGGCCCGACCGGATTCGCGCCGAGGTCGTCGCGGCCGTCCAGGCCGCCGGTATCGAACACCCCTGGGCCCACCAGGCACTGGCCGCCGAGCACGCCCTGGACGGCGACAACGTGATCGTCGCCACAGGTACCGCCTCGGGCAAGTCGCTCGCGTACCTCGTGCCGGTCCTCTCCTGCCTTCTGGACGGCTCCGAGGCGCCCAACGGCCGCGGGGCGACCGCCCTGTACCTCGCCCCGACCAAAGCCCTCGCAGCCGACCAGCGGCGTTCGGTGAAGGAACTTTCACAACCTTTGGGAAACGCGGTACGCCCGGCCGTGTACGACGGCGACACTCCCGTCGAGGAACGCGAATGGGTCCGCCAGTACGCGAACTACGTCCTCACCAACCCGGACATGCTGCACCGGGGGATACTCCCGTCCCACCCCCGCTGGGCCTCCTTCCTGAAGTCGCTGAAGTACGTCGTCATCGACGAGTGCCACACCTACCGCGGTGTCTTCGGCTCCCACGTCGCCCAGGTCCTGCGTCGGCTGCGCCGCCTGTGCGCCCGCTACGGCGCCTCCCCCGTCTTCCTGCTCGCCTCCGCCACGGCCGCCGAGCCGTCCGTCGCGGCGGGCCGTCTGACGGGCCTCCCGGTGGTCGAGGTCGCGGACGACGCCTCACCGCGTGGTGAACTGGTGTTCGCCCTCTGGGAGCCCCCGCTCACCGAACTGCACGGCGAGAAAGGCGCGCCCGTCCGCCGTACGGCCACCGCCGAGACGGCCGACCTGCTGACCGACCTCACCGTCCAGGGCGTGCGCTCGGTGGCCTTCGTACGCTCCCGGCGCGGCGCCGAGCTGATCGCGGTGATCGCCCAGGAAAGGTTGGCCGAGGTCGACCGCTCACTGGCCCGGCGGGTGGCCGCGTATCGCGGCGGCTACCTCCCCGAGGAGCGCAGAGCCCTCGAACAGGCCCTCCACTCCGGCGAACTCCTCGGCCTCGCCGCCACCACCGCCCTCGAACTCGGCATCGACGTCTCCGGGTTGGACGCCGTCGTCATCGCCGGCTATCCGGGCACCCGCGCCTCCCTGTGGCAGCAGGCGGGCCGCGCCGGACGTGCCGGACAGGGCGCGCTGGCGATCCTGGTCGCCCGCGACGACCCGCTGGACACGTTTCTCGTCCACCATCCGGAGGCCCTGTTCGACCAGCCGGTCGAGTCGACGGTCCTCGACCCGGACAACCCGTACGTCCTGGCCCCGCACCTGTGCGCGGCGGCGGCCGAATCGCCCCTGGTCGAAGAGGATCTGGCGCTCTTCGGCCCCGAAACCGCCGCCCTGCTACCGCAGTTGGAGGCCGCGAAGCTGCTCCGCCGCCGAACCAGTGCCTGGCACTGGACCCGCCGTGAACGGGCCGCCGACCTGGCCGACATCCGAGGAGGTGGCGGCAACCCGGTCCAGATCGTCGAGGAGGGCACGGGACGGCTGCTCGGCACTGTCGACGCGGGCGCCGCGCACACGGCCGTGCACGAGGGCGCTGTCCACCTCCACCAGGGCCGCACCTATCTGGTCCGCTCCCTCGACCTGGCGGACTCGGTCGCCCTGGTCGAGGAGGCGAACCCGCCGTATTCGACGGTCGCCCGCGACACGACGTCCATCGCCGTCCTGGAGACCGACGTCGAGATCCCCTGGGGCGACGGCCGCCTCTGCTACGGCTCCGTCGAGGTCACCAACCAGGTCGTCTCCTTCCTGCGCCGGCGGGTCATCACCGGTGAAGTCCTGGGCGAGACGAAGCTCGACCTCCCTCCTCGTACGCTGCGCACCCGTGCCGTGTGGTGGACGGTCACCGAGGACCAGCTCGACGCCGCCCGCATCATCCCGGAGATCCTCGGCGGCGCCCTGCACGCCGCCGAGCACGCGTCGATCGGCATGCTGCCCCTGTTCGCGACCTGCGACCGCTGGGACATCGGCGGCGTCTCCGTCCCGCTCCACCCGGACACCCTCCTCCCGACGGTCTTCGTGTACGACGGCCACCCGGGCGGCGCCGGCTTCGCGGAGCGCGCCTTCCACACGGCCCGCTCCTGGCTGACGGCCACCCGGCAGGCCATCGCCTCCTGCGAGTGCGAGGCCGGCTGCCCGTCCTGCATCCAGTCCCCCAAGTGCGGCAACGGCAACGAGCCCTTGCACAAACGCGGCGCTGTGCGGTTGCTGACGGTTCTGCTGCAGGGGGCGCCGGAGGAGAAGCCTCCGGACGAGAAGGGCTGAGGCCGGGGCTCGCCTCACGGAGGCGGCTCGGTCGGTCCCAGTGGGCCGGCGGGTCCCGGCGGCCCCGCCCTCGACCGCACCTCCGCCCCGAACAGGCCCCGTCCCGCTGCCACTGTCAGGTCCGACGTCTCGCCCACCATGGCGCACCGAACGAGCCGGGCACCCTGGGCCGCGGCCACCCGGTCCGCCCGCGCACAGGCCTCCGAGGCACCCTCCGTCCAGTGGTCCGCCGCCGCGAGCGCCGCCAGATCCGCACCGGCGGCGGCCCGATGCCGGGCCACAGCGGCCTGCCCCATGGCGAGCACCACGCCGAACACCACGCACAGGACGGCGATGGCACCCACGCTCCACACAGTCGCGGAGCCACGGTCGGAACGGAGCAGGCGGGAGGAAACGGTTCCGACCAGTCGCCCGCGGCCGCCGATTCCCAGGTGTCTCATGGGCCCGCCCCCACCGTCTCCTCCGCCAACGCCACCGCTTCGTGCGCCACATCGACGCTGAGACCGCCGAGCCCCGGCGGCTGGGCCACCACCTCCACGCGCACGAGGTCGCCCTCTCTGGTGACGGTGACCTCCGCCCCGCGCGGGGCCGCGCCGCGAGCCACCTCGGCGACCGTGCCGGGCGGGTCCTGCCGGGCGGCGGCCCGGGCACCGACCCGGGCCGCGTCCACGCACTGGATCTGCGCGGCGGCGACGAGCAGGGCCCAGACCAGCGCCATCGAGAACAGCACCAGAGCCGGCAGCACCACGGCCGCCTCGGCGGTCACGAACCCCCGGTCCCGGAATCGCCCCACATCCCGCTCCTGGCCAGGGCGTTCACATTTTGGCATCGAGGGCCTTCTTCACGATGGCCTGCAATTCCGAGCTGACCTGCCCGCTCGTCACCACCTTGTAGAGCACCGCGGCGAACGCCACCGCCGCGATGATGCCAACGGCATACTCCGAAGTCACCATCCCGGAATCCCGCCGCGTCGCCAGCGCCACACGCGTCCTGCACACCAGGGCACACATCCGCACCCGCACCACTGTGAACATCTCAACTCCCGTAAGTTCTCAAGCCCATTGATGGCTTGTTTGTTGTGGGCCTGTTGTTGCTGGTTTGTTGTTGCTGGTTTGTTGTCGATCAAGCTCCGTTGATGACCTGCTCCTGAGCACGCGCCCCTCGCGTCATCCACCACCCCCGCCCAGCAGCCCGTCGGCCAGCCCCATCACCACGGGCAGTACGCCGACCGCGATGAAGGCGGGCAGGAAGCAGAGGCCCACCGGCGCGGTGACCATGACGGCCGCCCGCCGGGCCCGTTCCGTCGCCGTACGACCCCACTCGGCGCGGGTGTCGGCGGCGAGACGCGCGACGGGCCCTGCCGCCGGGACGCCCGACTCGTCGGCCCGCTCCAGAAGTCCCGCCAGGGGGCCGGCTCCCGGTGTCGACGCCAACCTCCGCCAGGCTTCGGCCGGTTCGCCGCCGAGCCGTACCTCCGCCGCGCCCCGCGCCAATCGCTCCCCGACCGGTCCAGCCAGCGCCTCGCCCACCGCCTGTGCGGCGATCACCGGACCGGCGCCGGCCGCGATACACGCCGCCAGCAGATCGGCTGCGAGCGGAAGCTGCCGAGCCGCCTCGGCCGCGTCGACGGCCTCCGCCGCCGTGCCATCGGCCGTTCGCCGCAGTCGCCACCACCACAGCCCGGCCCCGGCGACCAACCCCACCACTACGCCGGCCACACCGCCGACCAGCACCCACCCGCCGCTCACCGCACCCACCACGGGCAGCCACCGCCGTACGGCACTCCGCGCCCCGAACCGCCGTTCCACCGGGGCGCGTTCCCGCCGCAGTTCCAGCGCGAGCAACCGGGCCAGCCTCCGGCGCACCCGCCGTTCACGCCGTACCGTCCCGATCCACCGCAGCAGCCACCCCAGGGCCAGCGCGACCCCGAGCAACACCCCCAGCCTGTGGAAAACCTCCGCGCTCACGCCGACTCCCCTCTCCAGCCACCCTCGACAGCCGCACCGAGACGACCCACGTCACTCGCTCCGCCGACCCTCATGCCGTCTCCGCTCCCCGCACGATCCGCAGGGCCCACCACAGGCCGACGCCTTCCAACACCCCGCCGACCAACAGGCAGCCCAGCCCGGCGCCGGTGTGCAGCAGCACGTGCAGGGGGTCGGCGCCCAGTGCCGTGCCCAGGACCAGTCCCAGCACCGGCAGGCCGGCGAGCATCACCGCCGTCGACCGGGCGCCCGCCAACTGGGCACGCAGGTCAGCACGTTGGTCCCGGTCGGCGCGCAGGGCCCCTTCGAGGCGGTCGAGTCCGGCCGCAAGTCCGGCCCCCTGGTCCACGGCCACCCGCCAGCACGCGGCGAGGCCCAACAGCCCCTCCGCGCCCGGCTGTCGGGCCGCCGCGGCGAGCGCTCCGGGTACGTCACCGCCGAACCGGGCGGCCGCCAGCACCGACGCCTGCGCCTCACCGAGCCCGCCGGAGTCGCGTGCCGCCCGCAGCAGCGCCTCCCCCGGCTGCCGCCCGGCGCGCACCTCACCGGCGAGCGATCCGCACAGCCCGATCACCTCATCGCCCCGCCGCTCCCGTGCCCGGCGGACCTCACCGGCCAGCCTGACCCGGCGCAGCAACGGCACCCCGGCCGCGCCCGCCAGCGCCGGCACCACGGAGGCGCCCAGCAGCGCCACCACCAGTCCGACGGCCACCGACCACCACTCGGCCCGCAACCTCGCGCGCAGCCGCCGCAGTCCACCGACCGCCCGCTCCCACGGAGGTGGCCCCGTGCCCACGGCCCCGCCCCCGGCGAGCAGCAACTCCGCCCGCCGTGCCCCCGGATACCGGCCGCCCAGCAGCCAGCAGACCGACCCCACGCACACCCCGGCCACGTCCATCGCCAACGCTCCCGTCCCCGTCACGCGCCTTCACTCCCCTGTCCCTTGTCACCGCCGGCGCAGAGCAGCCCCCGCAACCGCTCCCAGCCCCGCTCGTACGCGAACGCCTCCTCGCCCCACCGCAGCGCCGGCACCGTCACCACCAGCCCCGACGGGTCCCGCTCCAGCACATGCACCTCGGCGATCCGGCGCCGCCCGGCCCGGTCGCGGACGAGGTGCAGGACGACCGACAGCGCGGCCGCCAGCTGGCTGTGCAGCGCGGCCCGGTCGAGCCCGGCAGCCGTACCCAGCGCCTCCAGTCGCGCCGGTACGTCCGCCGCGGCATTCGCGTGCACCGTCCCGCAACCGCTGTGCCCCGTGTTCAGGGCGGCGAGCAGATGCACGACCTCGGCGCCTCGGACCTCCCCGACCGCCAGCCGGTCGGGCCGCATGCGCAGCGCCTGCCGCACCAGGTCCTGGAGTGTGACCAGGCCCGCGCCCTCCTGGTTGGCGGGTCTGGTCTCCAGGCGCACTACGTGCGGATGGTCGGGCCGCAGCTCCGCCGAGTCCTCGGCGAGCACGATCCGCTCGCCGGGGCCGACCAGCCCCAGCAAGGCGCTCAGGAGGGTGGTCTTGCCACACCCCGTACCACCGCTGATCAGGAAGGACAGCCGTGCGTCGAGCAGCGCCCGCAGCACCCGGTCGCCGCCCGGCGGTACCGTCCCCGCGGCCATCAGCTCGTCCAGGGTGAACGCGCGCGGCCGTACCACCCGGAGCGACAGACAGGTGCAGCCGACGGCCACCGGGGGCAGTACCGCGTGCAGACGGGTCCCGTCGGGCAACCTGGCGTCGACCCACGGGCGGGCGTCGTCGAGTCGCCGTCCGGCCACCGCGGCGAGGCGCTGCGCGAGCCGCCGTACGGCGCCCGCGTCCGGGAACGAGACGGCGGTCAGCTCCAGTCCGCCGCCACGGTCCACCCACACCCGGTCCGGGGCCGCCACCAGCACGTCACTGACCGACGGATCGGCGAGCAGCGGCTCCAGCGGGCCGGTGCCGACCAGCTCCGACCTCAACCGCTCGGCGGCACCCAGCACTTCGGCGTCCCCGAGCACCCGCCCCTGCTCCCGCAGGGCCTGTGCCACGCGCGCGGGCGTCGCCTCGGCCCCGCTCTCGGCCAGCCACTGCCGTACGCCGTCCAGCAGTCCGGTCGACGCCCCTGGCCCCTCGTCCCAACGTCCGCCGTTCATACGCTGCCTGCCTCGGCCAGCGCCCGCTCCCAGAACATGGTGCAGAACCGGGCCAGCGGTCCGCGTACGGCCGCTCCTGGCGGCGCCTTGCCCTCGTGCGGACGGGACAGGGCCGATTCGACAGGGACCTCACCTGCCAGCGGCAGATTGAGCAGCCGGGCCACCTCGTGGTCGTCCAGCCCCGGCGTGTACGGCCCGCGTACCGCCACGCGCAGGTCGCGCAGGACCATGCCGACGGCGGACGCCACCCGGCCGGCCGCCGCTACGGCGCGCAGTTCACCGGGGACCACCAGGAGGCCGACGTCCAGTTGGGCGAGGACTTCCGCGACGCCGTCGTCGATACGGCGCGGGAGGTCGACGACGACAGCGCCGCCGCTCCGTCTGGCCGCGGCGAGTACCGCCCGTACGGCCTGGGGCGGGACGGACACGCTGTCTCCGCGGTCCCAGCTCAGCACCCTCAGGGAGTGCAGTTTCGGCAGGGACTCCTCCAGGGCGCCGCCACCGACCCGGCCGCGCGAGGCGGCGAAGGCCGGCCAGCGCAGTCCGTCGGCCGTCTCCCCGCCGAGGAGTACGTCGAGTCCGCCGCCCAGCGGATCCGCGTCCACGAGCAGGGTGCGCAGTCCCTCGCGCGCGGAGGTGACGGCGAGCGCGCAGGCCAGCGTGGACGCCCCCGCCCCGCCCCGGCCGCCGATGACGCCCACGGTGAGCGCGGGCCTGCCGACGCCCTCAGCCACATCGGCGATCCGGTCGACGAGCCACTGCTCGCCGTCGGGCAGCATCAGGACGTGGTCGGCGCCGATCTCGACGGCCCGCCGCCAGACGCCGGAGTCGTCCTGGTCGCGCCCGACCAGTACCACTCCCCGTCGGCGCGCGGCCCCCCGTACCCGTCGTACGGCGTCGTCGCCGACCAGGACGAGAGGTGCCGCCTCCCAGCCACCGCCTCGCTCGGGCACCCCGTGGTGCACCTCGGGTGTGGCACCGGCCGCCGCGCACAGCCGCAGCAGGTCGTCCAGCAGGTCGGCGTCCTCGGTGACGATCAGCGGTCCGCTCTGCCGTCCCTCGGCCCCGGCCCGGTCGTTGTCGTGTGTGATGGCTCCCGCCATGATTTCCAGCCCCCTTCGCTATATGCGCGGCCGACGGAATCCGGCCGTACGCGTCCGGCAAACGGAACCGGCCATGAACTCGCCGCGAGCGGGACGCGCTGGAATCACGGTGCAGCGAACCCGGAAAACAAGTGGATCTTGATCGAAATCTGTGGACAACTCGACGGTTGTGGATATCGGCATCACCCAAACAGGTGAGCATCCTTCGACTTTCCACAGAGCAGCGCTTCAGCTACACACGGTGACGAGCCTTGGGCATGCGAAAGAGGCGGCCGAAGCCGCCTCGGACGGCACCACGGCCGCGGACAGTGAGCTGGGGAGGAAAGAAAACCCACCCGGACATGCGACGACCCCCGCCGGGGGGGAGAGCGGGGGTCGTCCCCACGGTTCGACTCGGGGGGGGAGGAGCCGGACCGGGTTAGCACGGTCGCGAACGATCCGTGACTTCCATGGTGTACCCGAGAGCCTTCTCAGGCAAACCCACATGCCACTCCTTAGGCCGAATGGTGGGCGCCTATGCTCAGGCTCGTGGAAAACCACTCCTTGCCCCGCACAGCCGCCTTCTTCGACCTGGACAAGACGGTCATTGCGAAGTCGAGCACGCTCACGTTCAGCAAGTCGTTCTACCAAGGCGGCCTGATCAACCGCAGGGCCGTCCTGCGTACCGCGTATGCCCAGTTCGTCTTCCTGGCGGGTGGCGCCGACCATGATCAGATGGAGCGGATGCGCGAGTACCTGTCCGCGCTGTGCCGTGGCTGGAACGTCCAACTGGTCAAGGAGATCGTCGCCGAGACGCTGCACGATCTGATCGACCCGATCATCTACGACGAGGCGGCCTCCCTCATCGAGGAGCACCACACCGCCGGCCGTGACGTGGTGATCGTGTCCACGTCGGGCGCGGAGGTCGTCGAGCCGATCGGTGCACTGCTCGGCGCGGACCGGGTGGTGGCTACACGGATGGTCGTCGGCGACGACGGCTGCTTCACGGGTGAGGTGGAGTACTACGCGTACGGGCCGACGAAGGCCGAGGCGATCAAGGAGCTGGCCGAGTCAGAGGGATACGACCTCGCCCGCTGCTACGCCTACAGCGACAGCGTCACCGACATCCCCATGCTGTCGTCCGTCGGCCATCCGCACGCCGTGAACCCGGACCGGGCGCTGCGCCGGGAAGCGGTCGCCCGCGGGTGGCCGATCCTGGACTTCCACCGCCCGGTCCGGCTGAAGCAGCGCCTGCCCACGCTCTCCGTACCGCCGCGTCCCGCCCTGGTCGCCGCTGCCGCGATAGGCGCGGCGGCCGCCACGGCGGGTCTCGTTTGGTACGCGAACCGGCGCCGTCCGACGGTCGTCTGAGCCGCCCGCCCACCTCGTCCGGAGCCATCCAGCACACCGGCGCCCGATTCATTCCTGTTTGAGGATAAAAGTAAAGAAGTGCAGTCAGGGCTTCCGCTTGCCCCGGTCCAGGAGTAGAAAGGACTCAACGGCCCGCGAGACCAAGGACATCCGAAAGGATCACCTTTATAACGCATTTGGCCCCACGGACCTGAGCATGAACACCGGGCACCCACGCGACGTCGACCCGTCGATTACGGGCCAGCCGCACCAGGTTACGGGCAGAGTTCCCGACCTGATGGGCAAAATTCCGAGGACGCTTGGTAACCGGGTGGACATGCTGGCGGCGGTACGAATCCTCGTACCGCCGCAACCCGTTGAAGGCCCTCCGCGGAGGGTCTTTTCGTTTCCCCTGTGCCGTCTTTCCTACGCCGCCCCGCGTTGCAGCGCCTCGCACACGGCCGTCGATTCACGGGCTCCGAGTTCGACCGCCCGGCCGCAGTGCGCGATCCACCGCGCCATGCCTTCCGGGGTGCCGGATACATAGCCGTCGAGCGCCGCCAGATAGGCCGCGCGGCCCGGTTCGGCGTGGCCGACCTCGGCCGGGCACACGGACTTCGGGTCGAGGCCGCTGCCGATCAGGACGATCCGCTCGGCCGCGCGCGCGACAAGGCCGTTGTGGGAGCCGAAGGGGCGCAGTGCGACGAGTTCGCCGTGCACGACCGCGGCCGTGACCAGGGCGGGCGCCGAACCTCCCGCGATGATCAGCTCGGCGAGTCCCTCCAGCCGTCCGGACACCTCGGCCGCGCTCGGCAGCGGAAGTTCGACCAATGGCTCGTCGACCGGCTCACCGTCCTGCCGCGGGCGCCCCACCTCGTCGGCCGTGCCCGCGGCGGCGACCAGATGCAGCCGGGCCAGGACGCGCAGCGGCGACTGGCGCCAGATGGACAGGAGTTGGCCGGCCTCCGCGGTCAGCCGGAGGGCCGCGCCGACGACCCGGGCCTCGTCGTCACCACTGAAGTCGGTGCGCCGACGCACCTCTTCGAGGGCCCAGTCGGCACCAGAGAGGGCCGCGGAACCGCGTGCACCGCGCAGTGCCGCCTCGCCGGTGATCTCGTTGCTGCGCCGCCGCATGATGCGATGCCCGTAGACCCGGTCCACGGCCTTGCGTACGGACTCCACGGAGTCGGCCACCCCGGGAAGTGATCCCAGGGCCGCGAGCGGGTCGGCGGTCGCGCCAGTCGTACTCATGAGTACGACCCTACGCACTCCGGGGAACGAGCCGACCCACGAAGGAGTGGACTTCCTCACGCCCCTGGACACTCTGGGCAGTCACTCCACTACCGTTAGTGAACATGAAAATTGCTTTCGTCGGGAAGGGCGGCAGCGGCAAGACCACGCTGTCCTCCCTGTTCGTCCGCCACCTCGCGGCCTCCGGGGCGCCGGTCCTCGCCATCGACGCCGACATCAACCAGCACCTGGGCGCCGCACTCGGCCTCCACGACGCGGAAGCCGCCGCGATGCCCGCGATGGGCGAGCGGATGGAGCTGATCAAGGAACACCTCCGCGGCAGGAACCCGCGGATCACCTGTGCCGACGCGATGATCAAGACGACCCCGCCGGGCGAGGGCTCACGGCTGCTGCGGATCCAGGAGACCAATCCGGTGTACGACGCCTGCGCGCGGCCGGTGGAACTCGACGGCGGCGCCGTCCGTTTGATGGTCACCGGCCCGTTCACCGAAGCCGATCTCGGGGTGGCCTGCTACCACTCCAAGACGGGCGCGGTGGAACTGTGCCTGAACCACCTCGTCGACGGCCCGGGCGAGTATGTGGTCGTCGACATGACCGCGGGCTCCGACTCCTTCGCGTCCGGCCTGTTCACCCGCTTCGACCTCACGTTCCTCGTGGCCGAACCGACCCGGAAGGGAGTCTCCGTCTACCGCCAGTACAAGGAGTACGCGCAGGACTTCGGGGTCGCCCTGAAGGTCGTCGGCAACAAGGTGCAGGGCCAGGACGACGTCGACTTCCTCCGCGCCGAGGTCGGGGACGACCTCCTGGGGACGGTCGGGCACTCCGACTGGGTGCGGGCCCTGGAGAAGGGCCGGCCCAGCCGGTTCGAGCTCCTGGAGGACACCAACCGGCGTTCCCTGCGCCTCCTGCACACGGCCGTCGACGCCACGTACGAATCGCGTGACTGGGAGCGCTACACGCACCAGATGGTCCACTTCCACCTGAAGAACGCCCACTCCTGGGCCAACGCCCGCACCGGGGTCGACCTCGCGGCCCAGGTCGACCCCGGTTTCGTGCTGACCGAACAGATGGCGGCGACCACCGCCTGAGAACCGCGCCCGACAGACCCGCCTACCGTTTGGCCGCCGGGGCCCCCGGGACTCCCTTGGGCGCCGGCGCCGGGCGGGCCGCCAGGAAGGTCTTCCAGCCCTGCTTCGGGGCCTCACCCACTTCGAGCGTGCGCAGCTTCTCCAGAGTCTGCGGATCCTGCGCGTCCAGCCAGTCGGCGAGCTGGCGGAATGAGACGCAGCGGACGTCCGCCTTCGTGCAGACGCGTTCGATGACCTCCTGGACGGCACGCATGTAGACGCCGCCGTTCCAGGACTCGAAGTGGTTGCCGATGAGCAGAGGGGCGCGATTGCCGTCGTGGGCACGCTCGAAACCCTTGAGGAGGCCGTCGCGGTACTGGTCGCCCCAGTACTCGTGCCGGCCCTCGTCACCCGCGCGGGCACCGGACTGGTTCATGTAGAAGTTGTAGTCCATGGTCAGCGTCTCGAAGCGGCGACCGGGGACCGGGACGAGCTGCATGGACAGGTCCCACAGCCCCTTTTTCTTGGCGGGCCAGAGCTGTTCGTTGACACCGCTCGTGTCGTAGCGGAAGCCCAGTTCGCGGGCCGCGCTCGTGAAGTTCTTCTGCCCTTCCAGACAGGGCGTGCGGGCGCCGACGAGTTCCTTCTCGTAGTCGAAGGGCAGCGGGGACGCCTTCTTCATGCCCGTGGTGGTCTTCCAGGACTTCACGAAACGTTTCGCCTGAGTGATCTCGTCCTTCCAGTCCTCCACCGACCACTCGCCGACTCCGCCGCTGCCGCAGAAGTGGCCGTTGAAGTGGGTGCCGATCTCGCTGCCCTCCAGCCAGGCGAGCCGCAGCTGCTTCACGGTGTCGGCGATGCCCTGCTCGTCGTTGAAGCCGATGTCGGAGCGGCCCGGCGAGTGCTGGGGCGGCCGGTAGAGGTCGCGCTTGCCCTCCGGGAGCATGTACACACCGCTCAGGAAGTACGTCATCGCCGCCTTGTTGGCCTTGGCCACCTTGCGGAAGCGGGAGAACAGCCGCTGGCTGTCCTCACCCGCGCCGTCCCACGAGAAGACGACGAACTGCGGCGGCTTCTGGCCGGGCTTGAGGCGCTCGGGCCTGGGCTGGTAGGGCTGGGCTCCGGTGTACGCGGTGGAGCCGTCTCCGATCAGCCGGACCGCACTCCGGGGTGCGGCGGCCGGTGCCGCTTTCTTCGCGCCGTGCGTGTCCTCCTTGGTCCCGGAGGAGCCGGGATTTCCCGCGCCGCAGCCGGCGAGTGACGCGGCACAGGCCGCGACGGCCATGACGCCTGCGGCGATCCTTTTGGTGACGGCCATGTCCGCCCACCTCTTCCTTCGTTCGGGCCGGCGCTTTCGGGCGCGGCGCCGTCAAGGTCGCACGGGACCAAGAAGGAATTAGTACGACAAGCCGATGAAAAGTTCAGTTCATCAACCAGAGTGATTGATTAACCCATTTGCCTCGAAAATATATACACGCCCTTTACCGTGCATTACGATCCATTTACTGAGCGTTGAAATATCCCGCCGTTTGCACGCCGTGACCCACGGCCGCGACCCGACCCCCGCCATCGGCGGGGGACCACCTGTTCCGCGACCGCGCTGCCCCGGAGGAGACGGGAAACATGTCTGCCTGCGTCCCCACTCGCGCCCCCGACCCGACTCGGACAAAGCGCATGCACCAGCCGCCCCACAGCCCCCCACAGCCGCCGACTCCGCCCCGGCGCTTCCGCGTCGCGGGCGCCGATGTGTCGGCCTCGATCGCGGTCTTCCTGATCGCCCTGCCCCTGTCCCTGGGGATCGCCCTGGCCACCGGCGCCCCGCTCCAGGCCGGCCTCGTCGCCGCCGCCGTCGGCGGACTCGTCGCCGGACGGCTGGGCGGCTCCCCGCTCCAGGTGAGCGGCCCCGCCGCCGGACTCACCGTCGTCACCGCCGAACTCATCCAGCGGTACGGATGGCGTACGACCTGCGCCATCACCGTCCTCGCGGGGTTCGCCCAACTCGGCCTCGGCTGTCTGCGCGTGGCCCGCACGGCGCTCGCCGTCAGCCCCGCCGTCGTCCACGGCATGCTCGCCGGAATCGGCGTGACCATCGCCGTCGCCCAGCTGCACATCGTCCTCGGGGGCACGCCGACGAGCTCGGTCCTCGACAACATCCGGGCGCTGCCCGCCCAGTTGGTCGGCCTGCGGCCCGCCGCCGTGTCGATGAGCCTGCTGACCCTGGCCCTGCTGCTGGCCTGGCCACGGATTCCCGGCCGGGCGGGGAGCGTTCTGCGCAAGGTGCCGGCCGCGCTCGTCGCCGTCAGCGGCGCCACACTCACCGCCGCGCTCGCCGGGCTGAGCCTGCCCAAGGTCGACCTGCCGTCCTGGCGCAGCCACGCGCTGGCCGGGCTGCCCGAGGGTCCCGTGCTCGGCGTCGCCGCCGCCGTGCTCACCGTCACGCTGGTGTGCAGCGTGCAGTCGCTGCTCGGCGCGGTCGCCGTGGACAAGCTGGTGGCCTCCCGGCCCGAACTGCTGGCCTCCGGGCGGTCGGGGTCCTCGGCCCGCATCGGCCGCTCCGACCTGAACCGTGAACTGCTCGGTCAGGGCGCCGCGAACGTCGTGTCCGGGGTGCTCGGCGGGCTGCCGGTCGCGGGTGTGGCAGTGCGGAGTTCGGCGAATGTCCAAGCTGGTGCCGTGAGCCGGAACTCCACGATGCTGCACGGCGTTTTCGTAGTAGTCGCCGCGCTGCTGATGGTTCCGATCCTGGAGCTGATCCCGCTCGCCTCACTCGCCGCCCTGGTGATGGCCGTCGGCATCCAGATGGTGTCCCTGCACCACATTCGCACGGTGACCCGCCACCGCGAGGTCCTGGTCTACGCGGTGACAACCGTGGGCGTCGTCGTCTTCGGCGTCCTCGAAGGAGTGATTCTGGGCGTCGCGGTCGCCGTCGCCGTCGCCCTGAACCGCCTCGCCCGCACCCGGATCACCTACGAACAGAGAGCTGAGGAGAGGGGAGGAGTCCATTACGTACATGTACGGGGACAGTTGACGTTCCTCGCGGTCCCCCGGCTCAGCCGGACCCTGCACCTCGTACCTCACGGGGCCGACGCCGTCGTGGAGTTGGACGGGTCGTTCATGGACCACGCGGCATACGAATCGTTGCAACACTGGCAGAGCACGCACACCGCACAGGGCGGCACCGTCGAGGTGACCGGCCGGGCGGGGACACGTATCGCGGAGCCCGCGGACGACTCCGGCTGCCGTTGCCGGCCCTGGACGCCCTGGCGCAACCATCAGTGCGAGGGCCCGGAGTCCGGCCAGGGGCCCGGGGAGATGGGCATGGGGTTCGGTGGGGCGAGCGGTTTCTCCGGCGCGACGGAGTCGGCCGGGTCCGCGGGGTCGGTCGGTGCCGTCGAGCCGAGCGGACATCAACTGGCGCGCGGCATCAGCGCGTTCCAGCGGAACACCGCACCGCTGGTGCGCGGTGAGCTGGCCAGGCTGGCGCGTGAGGGGCAGCAGCCCTCCCAGCTGTTCCTGACATGCGCCGACTCGCGCCTCGTCACGTCGATGATCACCTCCAGTGGTCCCGGCGACCTGTTCGTCGTACGGAACGTCGGCAACCTGGTGCCGCTGCCCGGCGGCGAGAGCGGGGACGACTCGGTGTCGGCCGCGATCGAGTACGCGGTGGACGTGCTGAAGGTGCGCTCCATCACGGTGTGCGGGCACTCCGGGTGCGGGGCCATGCAGGCACTGCTGACCATGGAGCCGGACGGCACGCGGACGCCGCTCAGGCGGTGGCTGCGCCACGGGCTGCCGAGCCTGGAGCGGATGGCCGCGACGGATCAGCCCTGGACCCGCCTCGCCGGGCGAACGCCCGCCGACGCGGTCGAGCAACTCTGCCTGACCAACGTGGTCCAGCAGCTGGAGCATCTCCGGGCGCAGGAGTCGGTGGCGCGGGCGATGCGGGAAGGTGCGCTGGAACTGCACGGAATGTATTTCCACGTGGGTGAGGCGCAGGCATATCTGCTCACCGGGGAGGCCGACGAGGACAAGGTGTTCGATCATGTGCGGGCGGGCGGACTGTCCGCCTGAGGGAGGGGGAAGGGGGACTGACGGGTGAACCGGGCGGCCATCACGTACGTGACCTTGGTTGTCCCCCTCACCGAGAGGTGTGCCGACGGAATCGGTCGACCTGAAGGACCGAAGACCTAAAGGTCTAAACCAATTTTCCGTCGGCCCTTGTCAGCGGGCCCCCCGGTCTGATGAGCTGTGGCCTGGGACACAACGGACACCCTGGGAAAGGGAGATGTCGTGAGCAACGAAAGCCTGGCCAACCTGCTCAAGGAAGAGCGCAGGTTCGCGCCACCCGCCGAGCTGGCCGCAGCTGCCAACGTCACGGCGGAGGCGTACGAACAGGCCAAGGCTGACCGGCTCGGCTTCTGGGCCGCGCAGGCCCGCCGGCTGACCTGGGCCACCGAGCCGACCGAGACGCTGGACTGGTCGAACCCGCCGTTCGCCAAGTGGTTCAAGGACGGCAGCCTCAACGTCGCGTACAACTGCGTCGACCGGCACGTCGAGGCGGGAAACGGCGACCGGGTCGCCATTCACTTCGAGGGGGAGCCCGGTGACAGCCGGGCGATCACCTACGCCGAGCTCAAGGACGAGGTCTCCAAGGCCGCAAACGCCCTGCTGGAGCTGGGAGTCGAGAAGGGCGACCGGGTCGCCGTCTACATGCCGATGATCCCGGAGACGGCGATCGCGATGCTCGCCTGCGCCCGTATCGGCGCCGCGCACAGTGTCGTCTTCGGCGGGTTCTCCGCGGACGCGCTCGCCACCCGCATCCAGGACGCGGACGCCAAGGTCGTCATCACCACCGACGGCGGCTACCGGCGCGGCAAACCGTCCGCGCTCAAGCCGGCCGTCGACGCCGCCGTCGAGCGCGTCGACAACGTGGAGCATGTGCTCGTCGTCCGCCGTACCGGGCAGGACGTCGAGTGGCACGACGGGCGGGACGTGTGGTGGCACGAGATCGTCGAGCGACAGAGCACCGAACACACGCCCGAGGCGTTCGAGGCCGAGCAGCCGCTGTTCATCCTCTACACCTCGGGTACGACGGGTAAGCCCAAGGGCATCCTGCACACCTCCGGCGGCTACCTCACCCAGACCGCCTACACCCACCACGCCGTCTTCGACCTCAAGCCGGAGACCGACGTCTACTGGTGCACGGCCGACGTCGGCTGGGTCACCGGGCACTCGTACATCGTCTACGGGCCGCTGGCCAACGGCGCGACCCAGGTCATGTACGAGGGGACGCCGGACACCCCCCACCAGGGGCGCTTCTGGGAGATCATCCAGAAGTACGGGGTGACGATCCTCTACACGGCGCCGACCGCGATCCGTACGTTCATGAAGTGGGGCGACGACATCCCCGCCAAGTTCGACCTCTCCTCCCTCCGGGTGCTGGGGTCGGTGGGCGAGCCGATCAACCCCGAGGCGTGGATCTGGTACCGCAAGCACATCGGCGGCGACGCGACGCCCATCGTCGACACCTGGTGGCAGACCGAGACCGGCGCCATGATGATCTCCCCGCTGCCCGGTGTGACCGAGACCAAGCCGGGGTCCGCGCAGCGGGCGCTGCCCGGGATCTCAGCGACCGTCGTCGACGACGAGGCACGCGAGGTGCCCGACGGAGGTGGCGGCTACCTCGTCCTCACCGAGCCGTGGCCGTCCATGCTGCGCACCATCTGGGGCGACGACCAGCGGTTCCTCGACACCTACTGGTCCCGTTTCGAAGGTAAGTACTTCGCGGGTGACGGCGCGAAGAAGGACGACGACGGCGACATCTGGCTGCTCGGGCGCGTGGACGACGTCATGCTCGTCTCCGGGCACAACATCTCGACGACGGAGGTCGAGTCGGCGCTGGTGTCCCACCCCTCGGTCGCCGAGGCCGCCGTCGTGGGCGCCGCCGACGAGACGACCGGGCAGGCCATCGTCGCCTTCGTCATCCTGCGCGGCACCGCCTCCGAGACCGACGGCCTCGTCGCCGAACTGCGCAACCACGTCGGTGACGTCCTCGGCCCGATCGCCAAGCCCAAGCGCATCCTGCCGGTGCAGGAACTGCCCAAGACCCGCTCCGGCAAGATCATGCGCCGCCTGCTCCGCGATGTCGCCGAGAACCGGGAACTGGGTGACGTGACCACCCTGACCGACTCCACCGTCATGGACCTCATCCAGACGAAGCTGCCTGCGGCGGGCAGCGAAGACTGAGCAAGGACTGAGCGAGGAGCAGAAAAGGACAGGAGGGTTTCCTCCGGGCGGTAGATCCCCCGCACCTTGGGTAGGCTGAAGATCGCGTCAACAACGCGACAAGATCCGCGAGGATCACCAAGGTGCGCCGGGAAGTCTGGTCGGCATGTGTTCTGTGCTGCCCACCGACCGGAGGTCTCCCCGTGGCCACCCCCCGCACCGCCACCCGCAAGCTCCTCGACCGGCTCTCGCTGCCCGAGCGGACGTACGTCGCGGAGGCCCTGCGGACCGAGACCGTCGGTGGGGTGCTGCTGCTCGTCGCCGCGATCGCCGCGCTGATCTGGGCGAACAGCCCGATCAAGGACACCTACGAGGCGGTCCTCGACCTTCATGTGGGGCCCGCCGCCCTCGGGCTCGACCTCTCCCTCCAGCACTGGGCCGCCGACGGACTGCTCGCGGTCTTCTTCTTCGTCGCCGGTATCGAACTCAAGCGCGAACTCGTGGCCGGGGATCTGCGCGACCCGAGGGCCGCCGCACTGCCCGTCGTCGCCGCCCTGTGCGGAATGGCCGTACCGGCGCTCGTCTACACCCTCACCAACGTCACCGGTGGCGGTTCGCTCGCCGGCTGGGCCGTGCCCACGGCCACCGACATCGCCTTCGCACTCGCCGTGCTCGCCGTCATCGGTACGTCCCTGCCCAGTGCCCTGCGCGCGTTCCTGCTCACGCTCGCCGTCGTCGACGACCTCTTCGCCATCCTGATCATCGCGGTCTTCTTCACCGACGAGCTGAACTTCGCCGCGCTGGGCGGCGCGCTCGTCGGCCTCGCCGTCTTCTGGGTGCTGCTGCGCAAGGGCGTACGCGGGTGGTACGTGTACGTCCCGCTCGCGCTGGTCATCTGGGGGCTGATGTACAACAGCGGCATCCACGCCACCATCGCCGGTGTCTCGATGGGCCTGATGCTGCGATGCACGACCCGCACCGAGGACGGGGAGAAGTGGTCGCCCGGCGAGCACGTCGAGCATCTGGTGCGGCCCCTGTCGGCCGGCCTCGCCGTACCGTTGTTCGCCCTGTTCAGCGCGGGTGTCTCGGTGTCCGGCGGGGTGCTGAAGGACGTGTTCGCGCAGCCCGAGACGCTCGGGGTCGTGCTCGGGCTCGTCGTCGGGAAGACGGTCGGGATCTTCGGGGGGACCTGGCTGACGGCCCGTTTCACCCGCGCCTCGCTCAGCGACGACCTCGCCTGGGCCGACGTCTTCGCCGTCGCCTCGCTCGCCGGGATCGGGTTCACCGTCTCGCTGCTGATCGGTGAACTCGCGTTCGACGGCGACCCCGCGCTCACCGACGAGGTCAAGGCCGCCGTCCTGACCGGCTCGCTCATCGCCGCGCTCGCCGCGACCGTGCTGCTGAAGGTACGGAACGCCAGATACCGCAGGCTCTGCGAAGCGGAGGAGCGCGACGACGACCTCGACGGCATCCCCGACATCTATGAGGACCACGATCCGGCGTACCACCTGCGCATGGCCGACATCTACGAGGGGAAGGCGGCAGAACACCGGCGCATCGCCGGGCTCAGGGCCGCCGAACGGGAGGCCGCCGAGCGGGACCGGCTTGCCGAAGTGGCGGGCGGGGCGGGCGACGAGGGTGACGGTCCGGCATGATCTGACACGTAGACGTCAGACACATGGTCAGGTGCGTACGCCAGGCGCGTACGTTCAGACAGTTGAGCAAGACGACCAAGACAACAGGGAGATCTCGATGAGCGCACCCGACGGCAGCCCGGTCGGCGCCGAACGCAGCATCGGCCAGTTGTTCGCCTCGGCGACGACCGAGATGTCCGCGCTGGTGCACGACGAGATCGCACTGGCGAAAGCCCAGCTCAAGCAGGATGTGAAGCGCGGCGCGACGAGCGGTGGCGCGTTCACGGTGGCCGGCGCCGTACTGCTGTTCTCCCTGCCGATGCTCAACTTCGCGCTGGCGTACGCCATCCGGACCTGGAGCGACTGGAACCTCGCGGTCTGCTTCCTGCTGTCGTTCGCCGCGAACGTCCTCGTCGCCCTCCTCCTGGTGCTGGTCGGCGTCGTCTTCGCGAAGAAGGCCAAGAAGAGCAAGGGCCCGCAGAAGGTCGCCGCGTCCATGAAGGAGACGGCGGGCGTCCTCCAGAAGGCCAAGCCGCACCCCCGGCCCGTCCCGGTGAGTGACGCGGTCGAGGTTGTGGCACGCTCGTCCTCATGACGGACCCCGCCACACCCCCGGCGCCCCCCTCATCGACGCAGCCCGCCTCGGCCGTACGGCTCGACCTTCCCGGCGGGCGCGAGGTGATCCACCGGGATGTCGCCGCGAACGGCGCCCGGTTCCACATCGCCGAGCTGGGCGACGGGCCGCTGGTGATGCTCGTGCACGGGTTCCCGCAGTTCTGGTGGACCTGGCGGCACCAGCTCGCCGCCCTCGCCGACGCCGGTTTCCGGGCCGTCGCCATGGACCTGCGGGGCGTGGGCGGCAGCGACCGTACGCCCCGGGGTTACGACCCCGCGAACCTCGCCCTCGACATCACGGGCGTCGTACGGTCCCTGGGCGAGCCCGATGCCGCGCTGGTCGGGCACGACCTGGGCGGATACCTGGCGTGGACGGCCGCGGTGATGCGCCCCAAGCTGGTCCGGCGGCTCGTGGTGTCCTCCATGCCCCACCCCCGGCGCTGGCGCTCGGCGATGCTCTCCGACGTCAAGCAGACGGCCGCCGGTTCCTACATCTGGGGGTTCCAGCGGCCCTGGCTCCCGGAGCGGCAGCTCGTCGCGGACGACGGGGCACTCGTCGCCCGGCTGATCCGGGACTGGTCGGGGCCGCGGCTGCCGGACGACGAGGCGGTGGAGGCGTACCGCGCGGCCATGTGCATCCCGTCCACCGCGCACTGTGCGATCGAGCCGTACCGCTGGATGGTCCGCTCGATGGCGCGTCCGGACGGCATCCAGTTCAACCGGCGCATGAAGCGGCCGGTGCGGGTGCCGACGCTGCATCTGCACGGTTCACTCGATCCGGTGCTGCGCACACGCAGCGCGGCCGGCTCCGGGGAGTACGTCGAAGCACCGTACCGCTGGCGCCTGTTCGACGGACTGGGGCACTTCCCGCACGAGGAGGATCCGGTCGCCTTCTCGACGGAACTGGTGAACTGGCTGAAGGACCCCGAACCTGACCGGTGAGCAGACCGGTGACCCGACCCGTAATCGGACGGATGATCGGACCGAACGACCGGACCGGTGACCGTGTCGGCACGGCCGGTATCCGGGAACGGGAACAGCTGTACTACGAACGGCCAATTGCCCGGCGCATAGGCCAATTCGGGGCCCGTGGGGCGGTTATCGACCTTGGGGCAGGGGCAGACGTCGGGGTATGGGCTGGACGCACGACTACAGTGACGCACCACGCAATCGCCGCTCGGGCCACGGCCTGAGCTCCCACCAAGGAGGTTCCCCGCACCTCGCGGGGACGGACCTGAGGGTGGGAATCCCGCGCATCCTGCGCCGCCGGGCCCGTTGGGTTTCGGTGCGCCTGCGCCATCCCCGCCCCTGAACCCGGTACCTCCGTACCCGGCTCAGAGCGCGCAGCTGTCGCTGTCCACCTGCTGGTTGGCGGTACGCCCCTCGGCGATGTCCTGCTGGATCTCATCCGCCGTGAGCGCGTAACCGGTGTCCGGGTCGTCGAGGGACTTCGCGAAGACCACGCCGTACACCTTGCCGTCGGGCGTGAGCAGCGGGCCGCCGGAGTTGCCCTGGCGGACGGTCGCGTACAGGGAGTAGACATCGCGGCGGACCGTGCCGCGGTGGTAGATGTCCGGGCCGCTGGCCGTGATGCGACCACGCACGCGCGCGGGACGGACGTCGTACGACCCGTTCTCCGGGAAGCCGGCGACGATCGCGCTCTTTCCGCTGTTCGCGTCCTCGGTCGAGAACTGCAGCGCGGGCGCTCGCAGATCGGGTACGTCGAGGACGGCGATGTCGCGCTCCCAGTCGTAGAGGACGACCGTCGCGTCGTACTTCCTGCCCTTGCCGCCTATCTGGACGGTGGGCTCGTCGACGCCGCCGACCACGTGCGCGTTGGTCATCACGCGCCGCCGGCCGAAGACGAAGCCGCTGCCCTCCAGGACCTTGCCGCAGCTCTGGGCGGTGCCCATGACCTTGACGATGGAACGCTGGGCGTCGACGGCGACCGCGCTGTTGGCGAGCGCGGGGTCGGGCGGGTCGACGTCCTTGATGGGCTCGTCGGAGAACGGGCTGAAGACCTGTGGGAAGCCGTTCTGCGCGAGGACCGAGGTGAAGTCCTTGAACCAGCTGTCGGCGTCGGAGGGCAGTACCTCCTGCACCCCGGCCAGCACCTTGGAGCCGCGGACCTCCTTGCCCACCGTGGGCATCGTGGTCTGCGCGAGGGCGGCGCCGATCAGCCAGGCGACCAGGAGCATCGCGACGACGTTGACGAGGGCCCCGCCGGTCGCGTCGAGGGCGCGGGCGGGCGACCAGGTGATGAATCGGCGCAGCTTGTTGCCGAGGTGGGTGGTCAGGGCCTGGCCGACGGACGCGCAGACGATCACGATGACGACCGCGACGACGGCGGCGGTCGTGTTCACCTCGGCCTCGTCGGTCACGCCGTCCCAGACGACGGGCAGCAGATAGACGGCGACGAGACCGCCGCCGAGGAAGCCGATCACCGACAGGATGCCGACGACGAACCCCTGGCGGTAGCCCACGATCGCGAACCACACGGCGGCGACCAGCAACAAGATGTCCAGCACGTTCACGAGGGCCACCCTGTCACGCGCGCCAGTCGAGCGGGACCTGCTTGTTTCTGTCCCAGGGACGCTCCCAGCCCGCGTAGTGCAGCAGACGGTCGATCACCCCGGCCGTGAAGCCCCACACGAGGGCCGATTCGACCATAAATGCCGGACCCCTGTAGCCACTTGGGTGCATGGCGGTCGCACGGTTGGCCGGATTCGTGAGATCCGACACGGGGACCGTGAAGACCCGGGCCGTCTCGTTCGGGTCGACGACCCCGACCGGCGTCGGCTCGCGCCACCAGCCCAGCACGGGCGTGACGACGAAGCCGCTCACCGGGATGTAGAGCTTGGGCAGTACGCCGAAGAGCTGGACCCCGGAAGGATCGAGCCCGGTCTCCTCCTCGGCCTCGCGCAACGCGGCCCGCAACGGGCCGTCGCCCTGCGGATCACCGTCCTCGGGATCGAGGGCGCCGCCGGGGAAGGACGGCTGACCGGCGTGGGAGCGCAGCGAACTGGCCCGCTCCATGAGCAGCAGCTCGGGCGCGACTTCGCCGTCTCCGACGCCTTCACCGGTGACGCCGTCCTCATCGCCGACCCTGTCCCCGCCGTCTCCGGTCTTTCTGTCGCCCTCCCCGAAGAGGATCAGTACGGCGGACTGACGGCCCGCGCCGTCCTCGGGCGGCAGGAAGCGGCTCAGCTGAAGCGGCTCGACCGTCTCGACGGCGTGCACCACCGGATCGAGCCAGCCGGGCAGGCCCACCTTGCTGAGCGTCGCCTCGCCCCGTCGTGTGTTGCTCGCGCGCGTCACCGCCACCCCCGTTCTGCTGCTTTCAACGCCTGCGGCTGCCCCGTTGGTTCCGCCGATGCCACCTGGCTCCCAGGCGGCACCGCGGGCCTCATCCGGCCCCCAGCGGCGGCGCCGGGATGCCGCCCGCGTCGAGGTACGCCTGCGGCGGGTTCAGCCGCTGGCCGGGGAAGCCGCCCTTCTCGTACTTCAGGAGCTTCTGGGCCTTCTCCGGGTCCGTCTCGCCCTCCCCGTACGCCGGGCAGAGCGGGGCGAGCGGGCAGGCGCCGCAGGCGGGCTTGCGGGCGTGGCAGATACGGCGGCCATGGAAGATCACGTGATGCGAGAGCATCGTCCAGTCGCTCTTGGGGAAGAGCGCGCCGACGGCCGCCTCGATCTTGTCCGGGTCCTTCTCCGCCGTCCACTGCCAGCGGTGCACGAGCCGCTGGAAGTGCGTGTCCACGGTGATTCCGGGGCGCCCGAAGGCGTTGCCGAGTACGACGAAGGCGGTCTTACGGCCCACACCTGGGAGTTTGACGAGGTCTTCGAGCCGGCCGGGCACCTCGCCGCCGAACTCCTCCGACAGGGCCTTCGACAGCCCTATGACGGACCTGGTCTTGGCCCGGAAGAAGCCGGTCGGGCGCAGGATCTCCTCGACCTCCTCGGGGTTGGCGACGGCCAGGTCCTCGGGGGTGGGGTACTTGGCGAAGAGGGCGGGGGTGGTCTGGTTGACCCGCAGGTCGGTGGTCTGGGCCGACAGGACCGTGGCGACGAGGAGTTGGAAGGAGTTCTCGAAGTCCAGCTCGGGGTGGGCATACGGATAGACCTCGGCGAGCTCCCGGTCGATCCGGCGAGCACGCCGGACGAGAGCGGTGCGTGACTCATCGCGGGGCGGCGGCTTCGGGGCGGCGGTCTTGGAAGCGGCGGCCCTGGAGACAGGCTTCGTGGTGACCGGCTTCGCGGGCGCGGCTCTCTTCACCGGCGCGGCTTCCCACACCGGTCCAGCCGGTCCCGTCGATCCCGCAGACCCCTCCTCCAGGGCCCCGTTCGCGGTCGTCCCAGCCCGCTCGGTCGCCCCGGTCACCTTCTTGGCGGCTTTCTCCACCGACATCACCTCTGCCGCTTTCTACGCATTCCGGCCCCCACCCGTACCCTGTTCGCCCACAGCGGAATCGCACCCTGCGGCCACCCGCTCAGCCCCCTCGGCCTGTGCTCCCACCGGCGATTTGGACACCCGGCCAGCCTAGAGCCCGGCACTGACATCCGCCCCGGACCCTGGAGATCGGCGCCCAATTGGCCCCCTGCCACACTGGTGGGGACACCCGTGCGGCATCCTTGTGACAGATCACACTGTTTGGACCGTCCGGCAAGATGGGGAACACGGTCCCCGTTAACCGGGGAGCAAGATCCCCTGAGCAGGTCGACAAGGAGAGAACTCGTGGACGACGTTCTGCGGCGCGCCCCGCTCTTCGCGGCGCTCGATGACGAGCAGGCCGCGGAGCTCCGCGCCTCCATGAGTGAGGTGACCCTCGCGCGCGGTGACGCCCTTTTTCACGAGGGCGACCCGGGTGACCGGCTCTACGTGGTCACCGAGGGCAAGGTCAAGCTTCACCGCACGTCCCCGGACGGGCGCGAGAACATGCTGGCCGTCCTCGGCCCCGGTGAGCTGATCGGCGAGCTGTCGCTGTTCGACCCGGGCCCGCGCACCGCCACGGCCACCGCACTGACCGAGGTCAAGCTGCTCGGCCTCGGCCACGGCGACCTCCAGCCCTGGCTGAACGCCCGCCCCGAGGTGGCTGCCGCGCTCCTGCGCGCCGTCGCCCGGCGCCTGCGCAAGACCAACGACCAGATGTCCGACCTGGTCTTCTCCGACGTGCCGGGCCGTGTCGCGCGTGCCCTGCTCGACCTCTCGCGCCGCTTCGGCGTGCAGTCGGAGGAGGGCATCCACGTCGTGCACGATCTGACGCAGGAGGAGCTGGCACAGCTCGTCGGCGCCTCCCGCGAGACGGTCAACAAGGCGCTCGCCGACTTCGCCGGCCGCGGCTGGCTGCGCCTGGAGGCGCGCGCCGTGATCCTGCTGGACGTGGAGCGGCTGGCGAAGCGTTCGCGTTAGCCGGGAGCCGTCCGTACGTACGAGAGGGGCCCTGCCGCACGGCGGGGCCCCTCTCGCATTCGACGGGTTCACCGGGGCGGGGGCCACGCGGTGACGAGAACGTGTCGCACGGAACCAAGGGGTGGGTGGATGCACCAGGACAAAGCGCCCGAGTCGGTCTGGGAGGCCGCACCGGAGCCCGCGAAACGCAGGTTGCGCCTCTTCCGCCGGGACCCGGAGGCGCAGACGCTGTGGCAGTCCGAGTTCGAGCAGCAGGACCTGGGCGAGCCGCTGGGCCTGTGGGCGACGGACCAGGCAGTGGCCCTGGCCCGCTTCGACCGCGTGACCGCGTACGCACCGGCGACCGGTGAGCCTCTCTGGACCTGGCAGCCGCCGGACCAGGACGTGATCGTCGGGGCCTCCCAGGACTCCCAGGACGGCCTGGGAGTCGTCCTGCACCACGACGACGGCGAGGGGGACGCCACGCACGTCCGCCTCACCGCCCTCGACCTCGGCTCCGGAGCCGTGGCCTGGTCGCGCGAGCAGCCGAAGGACCGGCTGGGACACGTCGGCGCCGACCACGCGCGCGGGTTGGCGATCGGCGGCGGCCGGATGGCCACCGTCTCCCGCGAAAAGTCGGACGCGCCGCCGGTCGTCCGCTGCCTCGACGCGCGCACCGGCACCGTCCAGTGGGAGCGGTCGCTCCCGGACCACTGGGGCGACTCCTTCTCCGTCCTGGCGGCCGACCCGCCCGTTCTGTGCGTCCTGTCCGTTCACGAGAGCGGCAACCGCTCCCGGCCCCGGCTGTACGTGGTGCGCGAGGACGGGGAGTGGTATGTCGAACTTCCGGCCGGATACAAGGACTTCGGCCCCGCCGTCGCCGTCGTCGGGGACATGCTCGCCGTCGGACTCGAACCGGACGACCCCGTCGGCGACGACGAGAAGAGCGCCGACACGGTCCTGCGCGCCTACTCCGTCCCGACCGGCGAGCAGCTCTGGGAGTGGCGCACCGATCACGGCCGTACGCTCCATCCGCTGGCCCACCGCGGGTACCTCATGGTGGGCAACGGCTACGGCAGCCGGGTGACCGTCCTCGACCCCGCCGACGGCCGGGTCGTCGCGGAGCGCAGACTGCCCGGCTTCAGCTACCGGGCCCGGTACGCCGCCTGGGACGACCGCCTGGCCGTGGTGTGCCACGCGGTGAGCGAGACCCGGCGCGTGCGCGTGTTCCGCTGGAAGTGACGGAGGCGACGTACGTGTACGGGGCGGCGCCGCGTCCGGGGCTGGACGAGCAGGGGTTCATCGCGCGTGAGGGCTCCCTCGCGCGCGTGCCGCCCGCCTTCCGGCCCGTCGTCAGTACGGCCCTCGGCCAGGTCGTCGACGTGTTCGGGACACGGCTGCACAGCGCGTACGTCTACGGGTCGATCCCGCGCGGCACCGCGCGCGTGGGACACAGCGACCTGGATCTGCTGCTCGCCCTGCGCGAGGAGCCCACAGAGGCGGACCGGGCGGCGGCCGGCGCGCTGGACTCAGCGCTCGACAGCGAGTTCGACCAGATTGACGGCTCCGGCACGCTGCTGGTCTCCCGGGCCCAGGTGCTGAGCGACCTGGAGAGGCACGACCTGGGCTGGTTCGTGGCCTGCCTCTGCACGCCCCTCCACGGCGAGGACCTCGCCGAGCAGCTGCCCCGGTACCGCCCCGACTCCCTCCTCGCCCGCGAGACCAACGGCGACCTGGCCCTGTGCCTCCCCCGCTGGCGGCGCCTGATCGCCGAGGCGACCGCCCCGGGGGCTCCTCCGGGGGCGGTACGCGCACGCGTGCGGGGCATTTCGCGCCGCCTGGTGCGCACCGGCTTCACGCTCGTCATGCCTCGCTGGGAGGGCTGGACGAGCGACCTGTACGAGATGGCCGAGGCGTTCGCCGTGTACTACCCGGAGTGGGGCCCACGCATGAGGGAGGCGGCGGCGCTGGGCCAGGAGCCGACGGACGATCCGGCTGTCCTGCGGTCCTTCCTGTGCTCGCACGTCGAGGAGCTGGGTGCGTGGCTGAATGAGGAGTACGCGCGCGTGCACGGCGTCAAGGCACCCCGGCCTGGCTGACAGCGGCCAGCGGCTGAGCGACTGAATGGCCGACTGGCGGAGTGGCTAGATGAGGCCGTGTTCGCGCAGGTACTCCAGTTGGGCCCGTACGGACAGTTCGGCGGCCGGCCACAGGGAGCGGTCCACGTCCGCGTACACGTGGGCGACGACCTCCGCGGAGCCGGTGTAGCCGTTCTCGACCGCTGTCTCGATCTGGGCGAGCCGGCTGGCTCGGTGGGCGAGGTAGAACTCGACGGCCCCCTGGGCGTCGTCCAGGACGGGACCGTGGCCCGGCAGGACGATGTGCACGCCGTCGTCCACCGTCAGGGACCTGAGCCGCCGCAGGGAGTCCAGATAGTCCCCCAGGCGGCCGTCAGGATGGGCCACCAAGGTCGTTCCACGCCCCAGGACGGTGTCACCCGTCAGGACGGCCCGATCGGCCGGGAGATGGAAGCACAGCGAGTCCGATGTGTGTCCCGGCGTCGGTACGACCCTCAGCTCCAGCCCGCCGACGGTCACGACGTCCCCGTGCCCGAGACCCTCGTCCCCCAGCCGAAGCGCCGGATCGAGCGCCCGCACGCGCGTTCCCGTCAGCTCGGCGAAGCGCCCCGCACCCTCCGCGTGGTCCGGATGCCCGTGCGTGAGCAGCGTCAGCGCGACCCGCTTGCCGGCCTTCCGCGCGGTGTCGACGACATGCCTGAGGTGTACGTCGTCCAGGGGCCCCGGGTCGACGACGACGGCCAGTTCGGAATCGGGCTCGGAGACGATCCAGGTGTTCGTCCCGTCGAGCGTCATCGCGGAGGCGTTGGGCGCGAGGACGTTGACCGCGCGCGCGGTCGCGGGGCCCGAGAGAACCCCGCCGCGCGGCTGGCCGGGGAGAGCGGCGGCTTCGGTCATGCGGGGGCACCTGCCAGGGGATGGGTGGGGGGTGTGCGCGTGTTCAAGGGTGCGGGTGTGCTCGCCGGCGCGGTCATACGGGGGCTCCGCCGATCGGGATGTGCTTGGTGAACTCCTCGTGCCCCGGCCACGCGAGCACGATCTCACCGTCCTCCAGGCTGGCCTTGGCCAGGACAGGGGCCAGGTCACGCTCCAGAGCCCCGGCGAGGGCCCCGGACACGCTGTCGTACGGTGCCAGCGCTCGCAGGGTCGAGATCGTGGGCGGCAACATCAGCAGCTCGCCCTTGTCGTACGAGGCCGCCGCGGTGGCCGGTTCGATCCACACCGTGCGGTCAGCCTCCGTGGAGGCGTTGCGGGTGCGCTGGCCCCGCGGGAGCGCGGCGACGAAGAACCAGGTGTCGTAGCGGCGGGGCTCGAACTCCGGGGTGACCCAGCGGGCCCACGCCCCGAGGAGGTCCGAGCGGAGCACCAGTCCGCGGCGGTCCAGGAACTCGGCGAAGGACAGCTCCCGGGCGACCAGGGCCGCGCGGTCCGCCTCCCAGTCGTCGCCGGTGGTGTCGCCGACCACGGAATCGGCGGCCGGGCCCGCGAGCAGGACGCCCGCCTCCTCGTACGTCTCCCGTACGGCGGCGCAGACGACCGCCTGCGCGGACGTCTCGTCGGTGCCCAGGCCCAGCCGGGACGCCCACCACGCGCGCGTGGGCCCGGCCCAGCGGATCAGGTGGTCGTCGTCGCGCGGGTCGACTCCGCCGCCCGGATACGCGTACGCGCCCCCGGCGAAGGCCATGGAGGCGCGTCTGCGCAGCATGTGGACGACGGGGCCGCTGTCGGTGTCCTTCAGGAGCATGACAGTGGCCGCGCGCTTGGGGGTGACCGGGGTGAGGGTGCCTTCGGCGAGCCCGCGGATGAGGTCCGGCCACTCCGGTGGGTACCACTGCCCGTTCGCCATGGGCGGAGGCTATCCGGTGGTGGGCGCATGTTCGAGGTCGCGAGGGTTCTTTCGCCCCCGCCGCCCCTACCCGTCCCATCCCTGGGGGCTGCGCCCCCAGACCCCCCTTTCGGCCCTGAAGGGGCCTCGTCCTCAAACGCCGGACGGGCTAGAAATCGACCAGCTCTACCTGGACTTCGACCTCGACCGGCGCGTCAAGCGGCAGTACCGCCACTCCGACCGCGCTGCGGGCGTGGACGCCCTTGTCGCCCAGTACCTCACCGAGGAGTTCGCTCGCGCCGTTGATCACCCCGGGCTGCCCCGTGAAGTCCGGCGCCGAGGCGACGAAGCCGACGACCTTCACGACGCGCGCGACCAGGTCGAGGTCACCGGCGACCGACTTGACCGCCGCGAGCGCGTTCAGCGCACACGTACGGGCCAGTTGTTTGGCCTCCTCGGGCGTGACCTCCGCGCCCACCTTCCCGGTGACCGGAAGTTTCCCGTCCACCATGGGCAACTGGCCCGAGGTGTACACGTACACCCCCGACCGCACAGCCGGCTGGTAGGCGGCCAGCGGCGGCACGACCGCCGGCAGGGTCAGGCCCAGCTCGGCGAGGCGCTCCTCTACCGCGCTCACGCCTTCTCCCGCTTCAGGTAGGCCACGAGCTGCTCGGGGTTGTTCGGCCCGGGCACGACCTGGACGAGCTCCCAGCCGTCCTCGCCCCAGGTGTCCAGAATCTGCTTCGTGGCGTGGACGAGCAGCGGCACGGTCGAGTATTCCCACTTGGTCATGGAGGCGACTTTATCCGCTGCCGCCGAGCGCTCCGCGCCCACGTTGTCCACAGCCTCCGGCGTAGGTTCTCGCCGGACTGGTTAGTCTCGAATACGTGAGCAGGTTCCAGGTCGTCAGCGGTAAGGGCGGGACCGGAAAGACCACGGTCGCCGCAGCGCTCGCGCTCGCCCTCGCAACCGAGGGGAAGCGCACGCTTCTCGTCGAGGTCGAGGGCAGGCAGGGCATCGCGCAGCTCTTCGAAACCGAAGTGCTGCCTTATGAGGAGCGGAAGATCGCCGTCGCTCCCGGGGGCGGGGAGGTGTTCGCCCTCGCCATCGACCCCGAGCAGGCACTGCTGGACTACCTCCAGATGTTCTACAAACTCGGGAGCGCCGGTCGCGCCCTGAAGAAACTCGGCGCGATCGACTTCGCCACCACCGTCGCCCCGGGCATCAGGGACGTACTCCTGACCGGAAAGGCGTGCGAGGCGGTCCGGCGGAAGGACAGGAGCGGGCGGTTCGCGTACGACCACGTCGTGATGGACGCCCCGCCGACCGGCCGCGTGACCCGTTTCCTGAACGTCAACGACGAGGTGGCCGGCCTCGCGAAGATCGGCCCGATACACAATCAGGCGCAGGCCGTGATGCGCGTACTGAAGTCGCCCGAGACGGCGGTGCATCTCGTGACGCTGCTGGAGGAGATGCCCGTCCAGGAGACCGCGGACGGTATCGCCGAGCTGCGGGCGGCGAAGCTGCCAGTGGGGCGGATCATCGTCAACATGGTGCGGCCCGAGGTTTTGGACGAGGCCGAGCTGGAACTCGTACGGGCGGCCCCTCGCAGCGCGCTCGCGCGGTCGCTGTCGGCCGCCGGGCTCGGCGGGGCGCGGCGCGGCGGGAACGCCGAGAAGCTGGTGGATCCACTGCTGGCCCAGGTCGAGGAGTACGCCGAGCGGTACGCCCTGGAGCACGAACAGCGGTCCGTGCTGGGCGGGTTGGATCTGCCCTTGCACGAACTGCCGTTGTTCGCCGAGGGCATGGACCTGGCAGGTCTGTACGAACTGGCCAACGAGCTGCGGAAGCAGAGGATTTCATGAGCCCGGACCCGCACGACTCCGCCTCCCGCCATGGCCTGTCCCCCGCGCGCGTGCTCGAAGTGGATCCGCTGATCGACGATCCGAGGACGCGGATCGTGGTGTGCTGCGGATCCGGCGGGGTCGGCAAGACGACCACCGCGGCGGCGCTCGGGCTGCGCGCCGCCGAGCGGGGGCGGAAGGTGGTGGTGCTGACCATCGACCCGGCCCGCAGACTCGCCCAGTCCATGGGCATCGACTCGCTCGACAACGTGCCGCGGCGGGTCAAGGGCGTCGAGGGCGGCGGTGAACTGCACGCCATGATGCTCGACATGAAGCGGACGTTCGACGAGATCGTCGAGGCGCACGCCGACCGTGAGCGGGCCGCCGCGATCCTCTCCAACCCCTTCTACCAGTCACTCTCGGCGGGCTTCGCGGGCACGCAGGAGTACATGGCGATGGAGAAGCTGGGGCAGCTGCGGGCGCGCGACGAGTGGGATCTCATCGTCGTCGACACGCCTCCGTCCCGGTCCGCGCTGGACTTCCTGGACGCCCCGAAGAGGCTCGGTTCGTTTCTCGACGGCCGGCTGATCCGGCTGCTGACGGCGCCGGCGAAGCTGGGCGGGCGCGCGGGAATGAAGTTCCTGAGCGTCGGGATGTCGATGATGACCGGCACCCTGGGCAAGCTCCTGGGCGGCCAACTCCTCAAGGACGTACAGACGTTCGTCGCCGCGATGGACACCACCTTCGGTGGGTTCCGTACCCGCGCCGACGCCACCTATCAGCTCCTTCAGGCGCCCGGCACGGCGTTCCTGGTGGTCGCGGCCCCGGAGCGGGACGCACTGCGCGAGGCCGCGTACTTCGTGGAGCGGCTGGCCGCGGAGGACATGCCGCTCGCCGGACTGGTGCTCAACCGGGTCCACGGCAGCGGCGCCGCCCAACTGTCGGCCGAACGTGCGCTCGCCGCCGCGGAAAATCTTGAAGAGCCCCGCATTGTCGATCAGGAGGACGGGAAAGCTGGACTTCGTAACTCCCCCGACCCGTACGGCGGTTCAGAACATCCGGACCAGACACCCCAGACATCCCGGACACCAGCTCCTGAGGCAGACGTCGAGGAACACGTCGAAGGCTCCCCCACCGCCACCGGCAGTGAACCGACCGCCGATCCGAGCGAACCCACCGTCCAACAACTCACCGCAGGCCTGCTCCGGCTGCACGCCGACCGTATGCGGCTGCTCTCCCGTGAGCAGCGCACACGTGACCGCTTCACCGCGCTCCACCCGGAGGTGGCGGTCACCGAGGTCGCCGCACTGCCCGGCGATGTGCATGACCTCGCGGGCCTGCGGAACATCGGCGACCGGCTCGCGACCGACCGGCCAGAGCTGCCAGCCCCTCCGGAGACGAGCGACTGAGACGAGATGTGACTGAGCCGAGCGACTGACGAGCCGGCGGTGACTGACCGAGAGGGGCAGTGACCGACCGGGACGGCTCAGCCCACTGCCAAGTAGTTCTCGTACACCTCTTCCTCGTCGAGGGGCAGGATTCCCGCCCCCCGCTCGTACTCCGTACGCGCGGTTTCGAGCAGCCGACGCCACGAGGTGACGGTGGGACGCCTGCGCAGCAGTGCGCGGCGCTCCCGCTCCGTCATTCCTCCCCACACGCCGAACTCGACGCGGTTGTCGAGCGCGTCAGCCAGGCATTCCGTGCGTACCGGACATCCGGTGCACACCGCCTTGGCCCTGTTCTGCGCTGCTCCTTGAACGAACAGTTCATCCGGATCGGTAGTGCGGCAGCCCGCCTGCGCACTCCAGTCGGTTACCCAGCCCATACCGGCGCCGTCCTCTCCCGAATCGAGGCTCCCCCACGGCGGCAGCGGCATATTCACCGCGCCAGTTGAGGACGTTACGGAAGGCGGGCACAGCGCAACACCCCCTTCGGGCCCAATCTTGAATGGCCCGAACGGACTATGGGTAAGCGGCAGATCACCCGGGGGAGTGAGCGACCGACATGCGCGACCATCCCGACAAAGGGGGACAGTTCAGCTGGGTCACAACGGATACCTCGTGACACACGAGGCTAATCCGGGCACGTACTCCACAAAAATAGTTGGACTACATCCGAAACGTTTCCGGTCTCAGGGACGTATTGATACGTGACCTCACAGCTGTGACAGTTGCGAAGAGCTTAGGCCAAGGCCTGTACGTGTGTCCGGCGAATGAGAACGTAGGCTGCCCTCATGCCAAACAAGCGCTCGGGTGGAGGCCTGTCGGTAACGCAGCAGGCCGCCAAGTTCCTCGGTGTCAGCGTGCTCGCGGGAGCCGTCATGGCGGGCATCGCCCTGCCCGCCGCCGGTGCGCTCGGTCTCGCGGCCAAGGGTTCGGTCGAAGGGTTCGACGAGATCCCGGCCAATCTCAAGACCCTGCCGCTGAGCCAGCGCACCACGATCCTGGACGCCAAGGGCGGCCAGCTGGCGACGGTCTACTCGCGCGACCGCACGGTCGTCGAGCTCAAGGACATCTCGCCGTACATGCAGAAGGCGATCGTCGCGATCGAGGACTCCCGGTTCTACGAGCACGGCGCGATCGACCTCAAGGGCGTCCTGCGGGCGCTCAACAAGAACGCGCAGAGCGGCGGCGTCTCGGAAGGCGCCTCCACGCTCACGCAGCAGCTGGTGAAGAACGTGTTCGTCGAGGAGGCCGGTGACGACCCGACGAAGGTCGCGCAGGCCCAGCAGCAGACGATCGGCCGCAAGATCAAGGAGCTGAAGTACGCGATCCAGGTCGAGGAGGAGTTGGGCAAGAAGAAGATCCTCGAGAACTACCTGAACATCACGTTCTTCGGCCAGCAGGCCTACGGCGTCGAGGCCGGCGCCCGCCGCTACTTCTCCAAGTCCGCGAAGGACCTCACCCTCCCCCAGGCGGCCCTGCTGGCCGGCATCGTCCAGTCGCCGACCCGGTACGACCCGGTGAACGACCCGGCGGAGGCCACCAAGCGCCGTAACACCGTGCTCAAGCGCATGGCGGAGGTCGGTGACATCTCCCCGCAGGAGGCCGCCGCCGCACAGGAGAAGCCGCTCGGCCTGAAGGTCAGCGAGCCCAAGAACGGCTGCATCGCGGCGGTCAAGGGGGCGGGCTTCTTCTGCAAGTACGTCGAGAAGGAGTTCCTCGCCAGCCCCGTCTTCGGCAAGACCCGCGCGGACCGGGCGAAGATCTGGAACCAGGGCGGCCTGACCATCCGCACGACGCTGGACCCGCAGTCGCAGGCGTCCGTGCAGGCGTCGATCAAGGAACACGTGTACCAGTCGGACTCGGTGGCGACAGCGGTCACGCTGGTCGAGCCGGGCACCGGCAAGATCCTCGGCATGGGCCAGTCGAAGCCGTACGGCTACGGCAAGAACCAGACCGAGATCAACTACTCGGTCGGCAGCGACCGGGGCGGCTCCAACTACGGCTTCCCGACCGGTTCGACGTTCAAGCCGTTCGTGGCGGCGGCGGCGCTGGAAGAGGGACGCCCGGCGATCCAGCAGTACTCGGCGCCGTACGAGATGGAGTACCCGAGCCCGGTCCAGACGTGCAGCGGCAAGCCGTGGACCAACCTGGAGAACGCGAAGCTGGAGAACGAGAGCGAGTCGGAGAAGGGCCCCTACCGCCTGAAGAAGGCGATGGAGCTGTCGGTCAACACCTACTTCGTGCAGATGATCTCCGACATCGGTCTGTGCCCGGTGATGAACATGACCGACGCACTGCACGTCAGGCAGGGCAACGGCGACAAGCTGCCCGAGGTACCGGCCATCGCCCTCGGCTCCAGGGGCATCTCCCCGCTGACGATGGCGAGCGCGTACGCGGCCTTCGCCTCCCGTGGCATGTACTGCACGCCGATCGCCATCGAGTCGATCACGCAGAAGGCCAACGGCGGGCAGAAGTCGCTGGAGGTCCCGAAGTCGACGTGCTCCCGTGCGATGTCGGAGACGACCGCCGACACGATCAACACCCTGCTCCAGGGCGTGGTCGACTCCGGAACCGGCCAGGAGGCCGGTCTCACCGACGGCCGCGACAACGCCGGTAAGACGGGTACGACGGACGAGCGCAAGAACGCCTGGTTCGTCGGCTACACACCGACCCTGTCGGGTGCCGTCTGGGTCGGCAGCGCCATGCAGAACGTGAAGATGCGCGACATCAGGATCGGCGGCGTCTACAACGACCTCGTCTTCGGCGGCAAGGTTCCGGGCCCCATCTGGAAGGACGCCATGACCGGCGCACTCCAGGGCAAGGACTCCGGAAAGTTCAACCTCATCCCCATCATCGAGCCGACCACCCCGAAGCCGGGCGACAACGGCGGCAATGACGGCGGCAACGGGGACAACAACGGCAACGGCAACGGCAACAACGGTGGCGCGACGAACGGCAACAACGACAACGGCGGCAACACGACGTTCCCGAACCCGTCCTTCTCCATCCCCGAGGGCTTCATCCAGGGCAACGGCAACGGCGGCAACAACGGAACCAGCAATGGGAACGGCAACGGGAACGGCAACGGAGGCTTCCCGTAGAGAGTCCGTAGAGGGTTCGCGCGCCGAGGTGGAGCGAGTGAGTCGTCGTACGTGAACGGGGGCGCCCTTCCTGAGAAGGGCGCCCCCGTCGACGTACAGGCACCTTGCGTCCTCGCGGCAGGTCAGCCGGCGAGGAGCTTCTTCACCGCGGCGGCGACCCGGCCGCCCTCGGCGAGGCCCGCGACCTTCGGGTTCACGATCTTCATGACCTGACCCATGGCGCGCGGCCCCTCGGCGCCGGCCGCCTTCGCCTCCTCGACGGCCTGGGCGACGATCTGGTTCAGCTCCTCGTCGTCGAGCTGCTTGGGCAGGTAGACGGCGAGGATCACGCCCTCGGCCTTCTCGCGCTCGGCCTGCTCGGGGCGGTCGCCCTGGGCGAAGGCGTCGGCCGCCTCACGGCGCTTCTTCGCCTCGCGGCTGATCACCTTGATGATCTCCTCGTCGGAGAGCTCGCGCTTCTCCTTGCCGGAGACCTCTTCCTGCGTGATCGCGGTGAGGGTCAGCCGGAGCGTCGAGGAGCGGAGTTCGTCGCGCGCCTTGATGGCGGTGTTGAGGTCTTCCCTGAGCTTCGACTTGAGCGTGGTCATGGGATCGATTGTCGCAGGTGCGGGAAGCGGAACGCCCGTGGATTTCCACCGTCCCTTCTCGCCTGACACGATGGGAGCATGCGCGCGCGATACGCAGTACCCCTGGGAATCACGGCCGTTGCCGCCGCCGGCCTCGTCTACTCGGCGGGTTTCGAGACCCGCTCCTTCCGCCTCCGCCGGGTCACCGTGCCGGTGCTGCCCGCGGGTATGCGCCCCCTGCGCGTGCTCCAGGTCTCCGACATCCACATGGTCGGCGGCCAGTACAAGAAGCAGCGCTGGCTCCGCTCCCTCGCCGGCCTGCGCCCCGACTTCGTGATCAACACGGGCGACAACCTGTCCGACCCGGAGGGCGTGCCCGAGGTGCTCGACGCGCTCGGCCCGCTGATGGAGTTCCCGGGCGCGTACGTCTTCGGCTCGAACGACTACTACGGCCCCAAACCCCGTAACCCCGCCCGGTACCTGCTCGAGAAGACCCAGGGCAAGCACGGCCTCAACGGCAACCCGCCCGCGGTCGACGTGATCCACAACCCGTGGGAGGAGCTGCGCGACGGCTTCGACACGGCGGGCTGGCTGAACCTGACGAACACGCGCGGCGTGCTGAAGATCGACGGCATGTCGGTGGAACTGACGGGCCTGGACGACCCGCACATCAAGCGGGACCGCTACCAGCAGGTGGCCGGCGGCCCCTCGAAGACGGCGGACGTCTCACTGGCCGTCGTCCACGCCCCCTACCTCCGGGTCCTGGACGCGTTCACGGCGGACGCGTACCCGCTGACCCTGGCCGGCCACACGCACGGCGGCCAGCTGTGCATCCCCTTCTACGGCGCCCTGGTCACCAACTGCGACCTCGACACGGACCGCGTCAAGGGCCTGTCGACGCACACGGCGGAGGGCCGGACGTCGTACCTCCACGTCTCGGCGGGCTGCGGCGCCAACCGCTACACCCCGGTACGTTTCGCCTGCCCACCGGAGGCGACACTGCTGACGCTGACGCCACGGGAGGCGTAGGCGGGGGAGGAGGCACGGCCGGCGGGGGCGGCGCGGGAGGCATGACGGCGGGGGCTGCGCGGGAGGCAGGTTCCGCAGGTTCCGCAGGTTCCGCAGGTTCCGCAGGGGCATAACCCACTCAGCCCGCCCGGATCGCCCCTTTTGCCCACTCGCCCTAGCGTGAGGGCATGACCGCGCCGATACCCAGGGACATACCGGACCTCCCCGCGCTCCCGGGCGGACCCGGAATCCTCCCCTCCCCCGTCCCCGCCACGGCCGTGGTGACCCCGATACGCCGTCCCGTGACGGCGGTCTTCCGCCTCCTCACCGCCGCCGCGGCGGCCACGGCCGTGACGATGGAACTGGTCCTGGGCAGCCCCGCCCAGGTTTTGAGCCAGTTCACGATCCAGAGCAGCATCCTGCTGACCCTGGTCATGACCGTCTCGGCCCGCCGCGCCTGGACAGCCCGCCGCCCACTGCCCAGCGCCCTGACAGGCGCCGCGCTCCTCTACCTGGTCATCGGGGCCCTGGTCCACCACGCGCTGGTGTCAAACCCGTCGAGCCCGTTCACCACGCCGCCCTCCCCGACGGGCTGGCACGCCGTCACCGACCAGGTCCTGCAAACGGCGATCCCGATCGCGGCACTCACGAACTGGCTGCTCCTGACCGCCGCCGGCCAACTGCACCTGCGCCAGGCAGCACCGTGGCTCCTGTACCCCCTGGCGTACCTGACCTTCTCCCTGCTCCGAGGCGAACTCCTCCTCCCCGGCACACCGAACCGCTACCTGTACGCCTTCCTCGACGTGGACGAGCACGGCTACAAGAGCGTCCTGGCCAACGCCCTCCTCCTCGGCCTGGCCTGCTACACCCTCGCCGTCCTCCTCGTAACCCTCGACCACATCCGCCCGAACCCCGTCCACCACCGCACCAAAACCGGATTTCGCCTGGGGCCACCGGTGGGCTAAAGTAAACGACGTCGCCGCGACAAGCAGGACAAGCAGCGACATCGGGGTGTAGCGCAGCTTGGCAGCGCGCTTCGTTCGGGACGAAGAGGTCGTGGGTTCAAATCCCGCCACCCCGACAGTGAAGTACCAGGTCAGAGCCACCTACTCAAGTAGTAGGTGGCTCTGATTTGTTGTGTGCGGGCCCTCCTGGGAGAAATCTGGGAGAAGATCTTGAAACCTCCGCCCGGACAGCACCTGCTAACCTCGCGCTTTCATGGAGCCTGGTGTCCGACGGGTGGTCAGGTAAACGAAAAGTGCCTCTGACCAGCAAGAATGAGGATTGTCGAGGTCCTTGTTCCTGCCACCGTCGGAGGCACTTCCCAGGTGAAGAAGCGTATCGGGTCCTACCCGCGTGTCCGCGTCGAGGGTGGTGGCCGGGCAGTGGTTTCGCAGGCGGGAGGCGTCCTGCTGGTGGAGACGGCCCGTAAGGCTGGGCTGGACCAGGCGATATCTGCAGCTCTGACACCGTGGCGCAAGCCGCGGGCGGTGCACGATCCGGGGAAGATACTGCTGGATGTGGCCTTGGCGGTCGCGCTCGGCGGGGACTGTCTCGCGGACGTGGGGATGCTGCGGGCCGAGCCGGCGGTGTTCGGGCCGGTGGCTTCTGACCCGACCGTTTCGCGGCTCATCGACACCCTCGCCGCGGCCGGTCCGAAGGCCCTTCACGCGATCCGTGCCGCGCGGTCCGAAGTACGCGCGTGGGTATGGAAGTTGGCCGGGACGGCGGCGCCGGATGCCGCAGGTGAGGTGATCGTGGACCTGGACGGGGTGCTGGTGCTGGCGCACTCCGAGAAGCAGGACGCGGCTGCGACCTGGAAGAAGTCCTTCGGCCACCATCCGCTGATGGGCTTCGTCGATCACGGAAGCGGCGGCACCGGAGAGCCTGTGGCGGCCCTGCTGCGGCCGGGGAACGCGGGCAGCAACACCGCGGCCGACCACATCACCACCACCCAACTCGCCCTGGCCCAGCTCCCCAAACGGCATCGGCGAGGCCGGTCCACGCTGATTCGCACCGACTCCGCGGGCGGCACTCACGAGTTCCTGGCCTGGCTCTCGCAGCGCGGGAGGTGGCTGTCGTACTCGGTCGGGATGACCATCACCGACTCCATCCATCAGGCCGTGCTGAAGGTTCCGACCTCCGCCTGGACATCCGCCGTCGAACCGGGCGGCGAGATCCGCGAGGGCGCCTGGACCGCCGAACTCGACGGCGACGTCCTCAAGGGCTGGCCCAAGGGCATGCGGCTGGTGGTCCGCAAGGAACGGCCACACCCCGGCGCCCAGTTGCGCTTCACCGATGCCGACGGGCTCCGGCTCACCTGCTTCGCCACCAACACGACGGGCGGGAAGATCGCAGACCTGGAACTGAGGCACCGCCGACGGGCGAGGGCAGAGGACCGCATTCGGAACGCGCGGGCCACCGGCCTGCGGAACCTGCCCCTGCACGAGACCTCGCAGAACCGGATCTGGCTGGAGATCGTCCAGCTCGCCCTCGACCTGCTCGCCTGGATGTCGATGCTCGCCCTGACCGGCAAACCCCGCCTCTGGGAGCCCCGCCGCCTGCGGTTGCGGCTGTTCTCCGCCGCAGCCCAACTCATCACCACCGCCCGCCAACGGCACCTGCGATTCGCCCGCCACTGGCCATGGACCGACGTGATCACAGACGCGATCAGACGGCTCGACACCCTTCCGAACCCAGGCTGACCAGAAACGACCCGCCCCGACGAGCAGAAGAGCCACCGACCGGAACCGTGGAACCCGGCGCCCACCCGACGCGACGATCGGCCCGTCCGCTTGCCCGCACACGCTCCACAACGACGAATTGGCCGCCAACCGAAGCCGACGACCAATCACGAAAGATCGAGGCTAATGCGCACATAGACCCTCCTGCAAGAGGCCGTGAGCAGAAGCGCTGGGGCGGCGGAGCGAGCACGCCGGCATCTGCCTGCCGACGTGCCCGTGCGTGGCGCGAGCGCTCCTCAGCGCGGAGCACCGAGGGCTCGCTCGCTCTGCTCGCCCCGCGCCCGGCTTGACGCAGGACGCTCGTGGTGCGAGCCAACAAGAGAGCATGGCCAGCGTGGGTTGTTGTTGTGGTCGGCCGCCCGCAGGATACCAATATTTGTTGTCTGATTAGGTTCACAACTTAGGTTAGCGGCTTGTTCGCAGACTTCGGTTAGCGACTTAAGTTCACAACTTAGGTTAGCGACTTAGGTTCACAACTTAGGTTAGCGGCTTGTTCGCAGACTTCGGTTAGTGGATTAAAATCGATATTGAACAGAGAAACATGTGCGAGTTAGGTTCATTACTCACCCCAAAGCTAGGGTAATCGGCTCCGAGATTGCGCGAGAGCACCCCCTGACCTGCCAGTTTGCCCTTTTTCTAACTGTACTCAAGAATTGACGGAACACGGCCTCGGGACACTCCCAAGGGGGGAGGGAGAGGCCACCCGTGCGCCTAGAGAACGATGCGGGTGGCCTCCTGGTCCGCAGCCCTCACAGACAGGGACCTCTGCCAGTATGAGAGATCGAGTTCGACAAATCCAGGCGGCCACTTCCGGCGACTCCTGTACTCGCGTGCAGATCGTTGCCCTCCTCGCGGGCGCCGCACTGATCGCTGGTGGGCAGGCCACCGTGGCGGAAGCGGGTGCCTACGTGGCTCCCTTCTTGCTCATCAGCGAGCGGCTTGCCGCACGTCAGGGGGGCACTACGCCCACGCAAAATCAGCCGAGCAAGCCTGGGCGACTGCCCCGCCCGTAGCCCGAGGTCAGCTCAGCCCACTCAATTTGAGTGGGCTGAGCTGACTCGTTCTGTGGGCCTCTTGGGAGACGCCTGGAAGAAGATCTTGAAATTCTTCTCCCAGACGGCATCTACCGACGCGCTCTCAGAGGACGTTCCGGTTAAAAACCGTATGGTTCATGGGTTGTGCCAGGTTATGGGTGTTTCTCCGGTTGCTCGTTTCGCAAGGTTCGAGATCATCGCGAGGCGGATCATGCTCTCGGAATGCGCAGGTTTGGTCTCGTAGTCGCGGGCGAGGCGGCGGTGCATCATGATCCACCCGAAACTTCGCTCCACGACCCAGCGCCTGGGGATCACCGAGAAGCCTTTGACCTGCTCGTTTCGTGGGACTACGTCGACATCAATGCCGAGGGCGGCGCCGTGCTCGATGGCCTTGGTCTTGTAGCCGGTGTCGACCCATGCCTTGGTGATCGTGGGGTGGTCTGTGGCGAGTTGGGTGAGGAGTTGCTTGCCGGCCTCGTTGTCGGAGACGCTGGCGGCGGTCACGATGACCAGCAGTAACAGGCCGAGCGTGTCGACGACGATGCTGCGCTTGCGGCCCACGATCTTCTTCCCTGCATCCGTGCCCTGAGTGTCGGAGGGGACGCTGGTCGCGGTCTTGACGCTCTGCGCATCGATCACGCACGCGGTGGGCTCCGCGGTGCGTCCTGCCTGCTCACGGACCATCCGGTGCAGGTGGACGCCGAGTTTCTCGATGGTGCCGTCGGCGGTCCAGGCGCTGAAGTAGCCGAACACCGTGGTGTGCGGCGGGAAATCGTGCGGCAGATAGCGCCACGGGACGCCGGTCCGGTTGAGGAAGAGGATCGCGTTCATGACTTCCCGCAGGTCAGTGACCTTGCCGCCGAGGTTGAGGGAGGTCTTCTGCCGCTCGGCCCGCCAGGCCGTCAAGGTCGGCTCCATCAACTCCCAGCGGGCATCGGAGAGATCACTCAGGTACGGCAGGCGCGGCTGCGAAGAAGTCATGGGGATACTCATGCATGGGGTCCCGGACCGGGCATATCGCTCGATCGAGCGAGCCAAAAGCCGCTTTCAGTAGGTTCCTCGAACCGGACAGGAGCTATCAGCTGAAACCGGGCTGAAACGCAAAGTCACGCCCGCTGAAGCTGTAACCGCAAATCACTTGTTCTGCCTGGATAAGGCCAAACCCGGCACGACACAACCACCTCAAACCATCACGTAAGTACCACGAACGTCCTCTCAGTGGGCGGTTCGTGAGTCTTTGAGTTGGTCTGCTGTCGCCTGATCGTGTGGCTGCGGGGCGGACTTTGGCGGTTCGCGGTGGGTGATCTGGTGATGTGACCGGGTGAGTGAACGCAAGCCGTACCCGAGTGACTTATCGGACGAGCAGTGGTCGTTGATCGAGCCGGTGATCACCGCGTGGAAGGATAGGCACCGCTCGGTCAGCGGTCATCAGGGCGCCTACGACATGCGGGAGATCGTGAACTCGATCCTCTACCAGGGGCGGACCGGTTGCCAGTGGGCCTATCTCCCGCACGACCTGCCGCCGAAGAGCGCAACGTACTACTACTTCGCGGCCTGGCGGGACGACGGGACCGACCAGGTCATCCATGAACTCCTGCGCTGCCAGGTCCGGGAGAGGGCCCGACGATTAGAGGACCCGACCCTGGTGGTCCTGGACACCCAGAGTGTCCACGTGGCCGCCGGGGTCCCCGCCTCCACAAGTGGCCACGATCCGGCCAAGCGGGTGCCCGGCCGCAAGCGCGGACTGGCCGTGGACGTCCTCGGCCTGGTCATCGCAGTCGTCGTTCTCGCCGCGAACACCCACGACAACGCCGCGGGCATCGTCCTGCTGGACCAGGTCGCCGAGCACGCCGGCGGAACCGTCCGCAAAGCCCTGGTCGACCAGGGCTTCAAGAATCAGGTCGTCGCGCACGGCGCCGCCTTGGGAATCGACGTCGAGATCGTCGCACGCGACCCGCAGGTCAAGGGGTTCGTGCCGCAGCCGAAGCGGTGGAGGGTCGAGCAGACCTACGGGATCCTGATACTGCACCGGCGGCTGGTCCGCGACTACGAGCACCGCCCCTCCTCCTCCGCCTCCCGTGTCTACTGGGCGATGACCCACGTCATGACCCGGCGCCTCACCGGCGCGAACGCTCCCACCTGGCGCGAAGCGCAGGCGGTGGCAGCGTGATCATCCAGCCCCTGCTCGACGCCCTGGGCCTCCAGGAAGACGCCGCCCGGGCCCTGGCCGACGACCTCCGCGCACAGATTGACGCCTTGCAGACCCGACTGCGGGAGGCCGAGACCCATCTGGAGCACCTCGCGATCACCCGCACAACCGTCACCGGCCTCGCCGACCGACTCCCGGCCCACACACCCGACCTGCCTGAGCACCCGGACTACCCCCGCGTCCTCGCCACGTTCAACGACGCGACCGGGCCGCTACGGGCCAGGGACGTCTGCGAAGTCCTCGGGCACGAACTGCTGCCGAAAAACGTCGAAGGCACTCGCGCCAAGCTGAAACGCCTCGTCAAACTCGGGATCCTCACCGAGCCCGACCCCGGCAACTTCGCCAGGAAGCCATAGTCGACGGAACCTCCACCAGCGACCTTGCTCAGCCTCAACCAGAAACAGACATCACCTTACGAACCGCCCCTGTGAGCTTGTTCCGCTTTGACGGACACCATTGGTGTGGTGGTCAGGCTGCGGATGCGGTCTCGTATTCGGCGGGACTGCGGTAGCCGAGGCTGCTGTGCAGACGGTGCAAGTTGTACCAGCCCTCGATGAAATCGAAGATCGCGGTGTGGGCGGAGGCCCGGCTGGGCCAGGCGGTGGTGTCGAGCAACTCGCGTTTGATGGTGGCGAAGAACGACTCGGCGAGTGCGTTGTCCCAGCACTGCCCGGTGCGGCCGACCGACAGACGCACCCCCAACTGGTCTGCCAGCGCGGCAAGTTGCTGACTGGTGTATTGACAGCCGCGATCCGAGTGGAAGATCACCGGAGCGGTGGGGCGACGTTGCCGGCAGGCGTTCGTCAGGGCATCGGCGACGAGATCGGTCCGCAGGTGATCAGCCGTTGCCCAGCCGACCACGCGGCGGGAAGCGATGTCGATGACGGTGGCCAGGTAGAGCCAGCCCTCCTGTGTGGCGATATAGGTGATGTCGCCGCACCAGCGGGTATTCAGCCCGTCGGGGTCGGGCTGGAAGTCGCGGACGATGAGATCGGGCCGCAGAACAGCCCGCGGATCGGGGACCGTCGTCAGGTGCCGCCGTCTGCGATGCCTGCCCTGCAGGCCGGCTGCCCGCATCAGCCGGGCGACGCGGCGCCGCCCGCACCCGGCACCCGCCCGCTTGAGCACGGCGTGCACGCGCGGGGCACCGTAGGTTCCCCGCGATCGCATGTGGACATCGGTGATCTGTGCCGCCAGTTCGGCGTCACGGGCCGCGCGTGGACCGGGCGTGCCGGTGCGGCGGGCATAGAAGGCGGTCCGGGAGACCTTCAGCAGTTCACACGCCCGTTTGACGCTGTGACCTGCACGCTTCTCCGCCTCGATGAACGGGTGGACCGTCACCGGGTCTCCTTCGCGAAGAAAGCCGTCGCACGCTTGAGGACCTCCACGTCCTCGCGCAGCCGGCGGTTCTCCCGCCGCAGGGACGCCAGTTCCTCGCGTTCACCGCTGGTCAGGCCGTCCCGCTCGCCCGCGTCGACCTCGGCCTGGCTGACCCACAGCCGCACCGCGGTCTCGGTCAGATCGAAGTCCTTGGCGATCTGACCGACCGAGCGGTCACCGCGTCGGCACAGCTCGACGATCTCGGCCTTGAACTCCGGCGTGAACGAACGGCGAGGGCGAGGCTTCTTCTTCCCCATGCTCTCCATGATGGACATCCTCCCGGGGCAGAACCCCTGATCTCGAATGTCCGTCAAAGCGGATCAAGCCCAACTGAGGCAGGCAAGAGCCCCGATCAGAATCCGAGTGAGGTTGTAACCAGGGAAGACCTCAACAACTTCGACCACCTGCGCAAGCTGCTGGCCGGCATGAAGCTTGAGGCTCAGTACGAGGTGATCCCGACAACGGGAATGGTCAACCTCAACCGTGAAAATCACGTGGTCGTCTGCGGACCGCGACTGTCGCCCATCGTCGCCCAGGTGCTCGAAGGAGACGACAACCTGCGGTTCAAGAAGGACCGAGCCTGGCACCTGGTGGACCAGAAAGCTGGGACGGAGTACCGGTCGCCGATGGACGAGGACGGCACCGCAGGCGACTTCGGTTACCTAGGCCGGCTTCCTCGGCTGGACGGCCGTGGCACGTTTTTGTACATCGCCGGAATCCACTCAATAGGCGCGAACGGGGTCGTGCACTACCTGGAAAACAACCTTGCTGAGCTGTATCGAGAGGTCCGCACCCGTCGGTTCTCAACGCTCATTTCTTGTCGCTACGACCCCGATACGCTCGATGTGTTGGAGAGCCGCCGCGTCACCCCGCTGTACCGACACGAGGGATGAGTATGCGCGTCTGCATGGACACACACCCCGGGGGAGCAAACCCCAACGAGGACTGGGGAGCCGGAACCCCCACGCTCGCTGTCGTGCTGGACGGACTCAGCACAGCAGGCCTGACCACGGGATGTCGACATGGCGTCCCGTGGTACGTGGCGCACCTCGGGAGCCAACTTGTAGCCGCGCTTGCAGACATGGATCGTCAACTCGCAGACGGCTTGAGTGATGCCCTCGAACGCGTTGCGAAGCTGCATCCAGAGTGCGACCTCAAAAATCCCGGGACACCATCAGCCACGGTCGCCGTCCTGCGGCACCGATCCGGAATCCTTGACCACCTCGTCCTCGCTGACTCGCCCATCGTCTTCGAGGGACCACAAGGCTACTCAGTGTTCACTGACCTTCGGGTGGACGATGTTCTTCCCGAGATAAGAGCCGAGGTTGAGCAACACGAGACTCACACCCCGGAGCACAGAGAAACCCTGCAACGTCTCGTGCTCGCTCAGAGGGAGGTGCGCAACACGCCAGAGGGGTACTGGGTGGCTGCGGCAGATCCAGAAGCAGCGGGGCACGCCTTGACTGGCATGACATCACTGAGCGAGGTGCAGGCCGCTGCCGTGATGTCCGATGGCGTATCGAGACTCGTGACCGAATACGAAATGGCGACCTGGTCCGATGTGTTCGCGACGCTCCGCGCGGGCGGGCCCCGAGATTTGATCGCAGCCGTACGTAAGGTTGAGGCTACGGACCCCACTGGACGCCGGTGGCCACGTTACAAGTCTGGGGATGACGCAACGGTCGTCCTCTGCGAATGGTGACTTAACCAGCGGAAAGTGCGGTCATACGCCCGTCAGAATGGAGGTTCATCACTGTATTGCTGAGGCGTTTCGACGCGCTCAGCAAGGTGCTGATGTCCCGAGCGGCTCAGTGCACTCGAATATTCTGTTCTCTTTGACCACGGGATGGCTGACATCAAAACCTCTTGCATTTCACCTTCGGTTTCGTTAATTCCCATAAATTAAGCGTGACTCCTCCTCCGCCATCCCCTTAAGGTCGACGGCGGCCTCGCCGGGACCGGCCTGATCATCGAACCCTGGTGATCGCTCAGGCAGGGCTAGTTCAACCTGAGTACCAGGAGCTTCACCTTTCCCTCAAGGGCCGCTCTGGGCAACCGACTTGTTACTCAATCAAGTTGGAAAGCCTCCCTGACGTCATTCACCTGAACGAACAGAAAGGGCCCGTCAGTAAATTGACGGGCCCTTTCTATACAGGCGCCTAGGAAGTCTTCGTCATGATCCCCGCATATTCAGGGATTGTCTCCGGCGGGCACCACACGATAGAGATCCCGCTGGCCTTCCAGACTCCCGCCTCGCGTGACACCCTTTCGTCAGAAACGATAATTCGCCTACACACTACGATCGCCTTGTAATGCCCACCATTGCTCCTTGTGCACTCGGCCTGCGAACCCCGATGTCCGTCGTATGACACTATCTGGTAAGAGCAACCGGTTGGGGCGGACTTTATTGTGATGGACCCTGTGGTAGCTGCCGATGCCGTGCCTTGAAGGCCAAGGACGGACGTTGCCAGAACGCCCGCGGACACCAGTGCTGACCAACGCTTCTTCATTTCCTCTAACTCCTTCTTGATCGGATCTTTTGGATCATGCCGCCTGCGTGGCGTCTGGATACCTCGTACGCCCCTTAGTTGTACTTTGTCTCGAAGCCTGCAACCGAGGGCGCAGAGGATCCTTGGCAGTACGCGAAGGAAGGTCCACCACCGCTCTGCCAGTTCCCCTCTGCCGTCGTCACTTTCCCGGTCTCGGGGTCCTTGCAATTTGCGATGGCCCGGTAGTGGCCACCATTACTGTGCCTGCACCCGGCCCAGGTCCGGTAAGGATCTGCGATTCCAGAATTGCAGCCGGTTGGGTGTGACTGCGTCGCGCTGGTGCTGGCCGATGCGGTGATAGGCACCGCAAGAGCAAAGCCGAGCATCGCGAACCCCGCCAAGAAAATCCTGGTTGTAGTACGCACTGCTACTCCATTCCTCAACTTAGGTGGTCATTGGAGTTGACGCTCATCAAATTTCCATATCCGCATGTTCGTGTCAACGAAAAATATGGAAGTTGAGAAAGATCTGAGGTTCGGTTGGTGCGATAGCATGCATTCCTTCCGGCCCGGAACTCGTATTTCGGCCAGAAAATGAGCCCTTCTTGATGGCGTCCAGTGTCGTCCAGTGTCCTGAGTCGGAAGTTCACATGCGGTTGTAGAGTTGGCTACGTACCTCGTGTCGCGAGCTACCCCCTGAATGCTGCTCTCGACCTCCTGAAGCCTCTGCTCGCAGCCTTGCTATGCCTTCTGGAGAAATCCTGGAGACGATCTTGAGATCGCGACCCCGTAACACCACCGGAGACCGACACCTACCGACGCCCTGACCTGCATTTTTGGTGCGATCCCCAGGTCGGCGATCTTCCAGGGCCTAATTCGGGACGAAGAGGTCGTGGGTTCAAATCCCGCCACCCCGACAGTAAAACGCCAGGTCAGGCCCGGTGCTGAGAGATCAGCACCGGGCCTGATTTGTTGTGCGGCCCCGCTTTGGGAGCGACATCAGGGAGCGGCTCCCGCAAGGGGGCCTCCGTCATCGCGGAAGTCGCATGCGGGCTGGCGCTGAGCTGCCAGGCCACGGGCAGCCCGCCCAGCTCGACCCCCAGTCCTATGGGAGATCTTTTCAGTCTGCCCCCATCGAACTGATGCCGCCGCACCCCTGCTGGTGCGGGCGAAGAAACCCCCATGCGTGCGACCGGCAGGGCGCAGATAGTTGCTTCATGGACCCGATTGACACTGCGCGTGCCGTGGTGGACGAACACCACCCCAAAGCTCGGGCGGCATTCCTGGGAGGCAGCGTCGTGACGGGCCGCCGCACTCCGATGTCTGACCTTGACATCGTGGTGCTGCTCTATGGAGCCCCTGCCCCCTACCGGGCAAGCTTCCGGCACGATGACTGGCCGGTGGAGCTGTTCGTGCACACCGAGGCGAGTTGGTACGACTACGTCGAGCGGGAAGTACGCAAGCGCCGGTCGCCACTGCTCTGGATGTGCGCAGACGGGCTGCTGCTCTTGGACACCGATGGAGTCGGCGCGCGCCTCGCCGCTGAAGCTCGGAAGCTGGCCACCGCGGGGCCACCTACCGTGTCGGTCGAAGAGATCGATGACCTCCGCTACGGGATGACCGACCTCCTCGACGACCTCTCGGGGAGCGCCGCCCAGGGCGAGCGGCTGTTCATCGCCATCGAACTGGCGCGACGAACAAGCGAGTTGGCGCTCGCCATTGGTGGTTCTTGGAGTGGAGGCGGGAAGTGGATGGCACGCCGTCTTGAACTCACGGCACCAGGGCTCAGCATGCGCCTGCATAACGCCGTTCAAGCGGTGCTGGCCGGTCAGGTCGGGTCCCTCGTCGACGTGGTGGACGAGGTATTGGGGCAGGTCGGTGGGCGGTTGTGGGATGGCTACAAACGCGGCGGCGTAGCGCCATGAGCGGGCCGGAACTGTCGATCACTCGCCGCGCGGCCATGGAACCCTTGGCATAGGTCGAGGAGTGTTCTGTCATGGGTGGCCGCGAGAGCCGTGATCTGTTCGCTGCGGGCGACCGCGCGCAGTAGTTCCCTCACGGAGTGCCCGGTCTCCGCGTCCAACTGCCGGTCGGCTCGTCGGCTCGTCGGCGGTGAGGATCGAAGGGCTGTTGGCCAGGGCGCGGGCGATGGCGACGTGCTTGCGCCCCGACCGTACGACGTGTGCACATCCGCCACCCGCAGCATGGCTGCGGTCACCGCCTGGCCCATCGCGCCCCCGTATGATCCGCCGATCGAGCAGCCCGGCAGTCCCTCACCCGGCACCACCACCGGCAAAGCACTGTGTACTCGACCCGGCGCCGAGGCAGACTGGCCAAACAGGGAAAACAGGTAAAACAGACAGGGCAGCACATGAGGAAACCGCAGATCGACTACGCGGCGGTCTTCCGGGCCCTGCCCGGCATGGTGGCCCTGCTCACCCCTGACCTGGTGTACGCCGACGCCAACGACGACTTCGTACGGCTGTCCGGGCGCACCCGCGAGCAGCTGGTGGGCCGCTACATCTTCGACGTCTTCCCCGAGAATCCCGACGATCCGGCCGTCGCCGGCAGCATGCGGGAGACCGAGACGTCGATGCTCCGTACGGTGGCCACCGGCGAGCGCGACACGATGGCGCTGCTCCGCTACGACATCGAGGACCCGGAACGGCCCGGCCACTGGCAGGAGCACTACTGGAGCCCGGTCAACGCGCCGGTCCTCGGCCTCGACGGGCACGTCGCCCTGGTGGTGCACCGGGTGGAGGAGGTCACCGAGTTCATCCGTGCCTTCGGCGTTCCGGACGGTGACAGCAAGGCCCACGCGCTGGAGGCCGAGCTGTACACCCGGGCCCGCGAACTGCAGGAGGTCAACGAGCGGCTGCGTACGGCGCACGCCCGTGAACGCGAGGTCGCCCTGGCGCTGCAGGCAGCGATGCTGCCCCCGCCGGGCCCGACCGGGCCGCACGCGGCAGCCGTGCGTTACCAGCCCGCCGTCGGCACGCTGAACGTGTGCGGCGACTGGTACGACCTGGTCGATCTGTCCGGCGGGAGCCTCGCGGTCGCGGTCGGTGACGTCGTCGGCCACGGGCTGGCGGCGGCCTGCGCCATGGGCCAGTTGCGCAGCGCCCTGAGCGGCGCGACCCGGGTCGCGGGCGGGCCCGCCCAGGCCCTGGACGCCCTCGATCTGTACGCCGACTCCGTCGAGGGCGCGCAGTCGGCCAGCGTCGTGACGACCTTCATCGACTGGGACAGCCGCACCATCACCTACAGCTGTGCCGGCCACCCTCCGCCGGCCCTCGTGCACCCCGACGGCAAAGTCGCCTTCCTCGACGGGGCCACCGACCCGCCGCTCGGTGCGAGACCCGAGCGCGCCGCCCGTCCCGAGGCCTGTACGCCCTTCACCGAGGGCTCCCTTCTGGTGCTGTACACCGACGGCCTGATCGAACGCCGTGACGAGGACATCGACACCGGCCTTGCCCGCCTCGCCGACTCCCTCACCCACCACCGGCGCTCGGCGCCCGAGGCCCTGGCCGACGCACTTCTGACCGACCTTCTGCCGCCCGCCGGGCACACCGACGACACCGCCCTGATCGTCCTGCGTCTCTGAACCGTCCCGGCGGCTGCCGACTCCGAGCGCGACCTCGACAGCTTGGCTACGCTGGCCCTAAGTTCACATAAGCCCCTATTGGGATTATGTTTCACTATGTGCCAAAACTGCACAAAAGCTTAAGGGAACCGAACATGAGTCTCGGTGCCGGCCATTCAGCAGTCGCAGTGAAGCGTGGGTTTCCCGTCGTCGCCGTCATCGGCGTCGTCACCGTCGGTCTGAGCCTTCTCGGAGCCTGTGGCGGCCAGGACGCCGGTGGTGGCAAGGGTGACAGCATCAACGTCGGTGTACTGATGCCCGGGGGCGGCGACTCCCGGTTCGGGCGGTTCGACCGGCCGCTGATCGAGAAGCAGGTCAAGGTGCTGTGCCCGGACTGCCCTGCCGCGACCGTCGCCGCCACGTCCGACCCGGCGGTTCAGCAGCAGCAGTTCGATGCCATGATCACCCGGGGTGTGGACGTGGTCATCCTCGCCGCCGTCGACCCCCAGCTGATGCGTCCGTCCGTCGAGGCCGCGCACCGGGCCGGCATTCCCGTCGTCGCCTACGACCGGCTCGCGGAGGGGCCCATCTCCGGGTACGTCACGTTCGACGGGGCGGTGGTCGGGCGGCTCCAGGCGGAGGCCCTGCTGAAGGCCATGAGCGCCAGGGGCGACGGCCGGCGGATCGTCATGATGAACGGGGCCACCACCGACCCCAACTCCGGCTGGTACAAGGGCGGCTCCCTCGCCGTACTCAAGGGCAAGGTGACGATCGGCAAGTCGTACGACACCGTCGGATGGCGGCCCGAGAACGCCTACGCCAACATGACCGGCGCCATCGCCGCCCTGGGCGCCGAGAACATCGACGGCGTCCTGTCCGCCAACGACAGCATGGCCGGCGCCGTGATCTCCGCCCTCAAGGCCGCCAAGGTCGCGACGCTGCCCCCGGTCACCGGTCAGGACGCCGACCTCCTGGCCGTACAGCGCATCGTCAAGGGCGAGCAGTACATGACCGTGTACAAGCCCTACAAGCGCGCGACCGACGCGACCGTCGAGATGGCCGTCGCCCTCGGACGCGGCGAGAAGATCGGGGCCATCGCCACCGGCAGCGTCGACAGCCCCACCACCAAGGACGTACCGGCGGTTCTGCTGCCGTCCGTCCCGGTGACTGTCGGCGATATCAGGAGGACCCTGGTGAAGGACGGCATGTACACCGTCGACCAGATCTGTACACCTGCTCTCCGGGCGGCCTGTGACCGGGCCGGACTCACCTGACGCAAGCGAAGAACCTGGCACATCCGAAGGACCTGAGACACCCCAAGGAACTGAGACACCCGAAGGAACTGACGCATCCGAAGGAGGTGGCCCCGTGCCCGGTCAGCCCCTGCTGGCGTTGCGCGGTGTCTCCAAGCGGTTCGCCGCCGTACAGGCACTGGTCGACATCGAGCTGGAGGTCAGGGCCGGGGAGGTGGTCGCCCTCGTCGGTGACAACGCCGCCGGCAAGTCCACCCTGGTCAAGGTGATCTCGGGGGTCGGACCCCCCGATCGCGGGGTCGTGGAGTGGGAGGGCCACGCCGTCCAGATCCGGCGCCCCCAGGACGCCAGACTGCTGGGCATCGCGACCGTCTACCAGGACCTCGCGATGTGCGAGAACCTCGACGTCGTCGCCAACCTCTTCCTCGGCCGGGAGATCCACCGCTTCGGCGTCCTCGACGAGGTCGAGATGGAGCGCCGCACCCTCGAACTGCTGCACACCCTGTCCATCCGGATCCCCGACGTACGGGTACCGCTCGCCGGCCTCTCCGGCGGTCAGCGGCAGGTCGTCGCGATCATCCGTTCGTTTCTGGCCTCGCCCCGGCTCCTGCTGCTCGACGAGCCCACCGCGTCCCTCGGCATCCAGCAGGCCAACCAGCTCCTCGATCTGATCGAGGAGCTGCGCGACCAGGGGCTCGGAGTGCTGCTGATCAGCCACAACATGAGTGACATCAAGGCCGTCGCCGACCGGGTCGCCGTCCTGCGCCTGGGCCGCAACAACGGCCTCTTCGACGTCAACACCACGTCCCAGGAGCAGATCATCTCCTCCATCACCGGCGCGGCGGACCACGCCGTGGCCCACCGGCCGCACCCTGACGAGGTGTGGCCGTGAGAGGTACGGCTGTGAGACGTGCGGCTGTCAGTGGTGTGGCCGGGAAGGTGAAGCCGCGTCTTGTCGCGGGCGTCGGCGCCCTGCGTCGCAGGGCGCGCGAAGGCGGGCTCGGTCCCGCCCCGGTGCTGCTCGCGCTCGCCGCGACCTGGGTGGTCTTCCAGTGCCTCAACGATCGCTTCCTCTCGCCGCGCAACCTCTCCGTCCTCAGCGTGGACATCGTCGGGACCGGCATGGTCGCCGTCGGCATCGTCTTCGTGCTGCTGATCGGTGAGATCGACCTCTCCGTGGGCTCACTCGCCGGGCTGTCGGGCGCGATGTTCGCGGCGCTCAACGTGGACGTCGGCATGACGGAATGGCTCGCCGTCATCATCTCGGTGGTCTGCGGTACGGCCATCGGGGCGATCCAAGGGTTCCTCTTCGCCCGGTTCCGCGTACCCGCCTTCGTCGTCACCCTTGCCGGGCTGCTGGCCTGGAGCGGTCTGATGCTCTACCTGCTCGGGCCGGACAACACCATCCACTTCAGCGAGGACGGCCTGGTCGCCGAGCTGACCAGCCGGTACATCGGCGCCCCCGTCCTCACCTACGGCCTGGCGACGCTCTGCACGGCCGCCTACCTGCTCATCTCCCTCCGTGACCGGGGCCGCCGGGCCGGCGCCGGAATGCCGTGCCGGCCGGTGGGCGAGATCTGGATGCGTACGGCCCTGCTCGCGGCGGTCGCGTTCGCCACCGTCGCCGTACTGGGCCGCTTCGAGGGGCTGCCACTGGCGCTGCTGATCTTCCTCGCGGTCATCGTCGCCACGGACCTCCTGCTGCGCCGCACGCCCTACGGGCGGCAGGTCCTCGCCCTGGGCGGCGGTGCGGAGGCGGTCCGGCGGGCGGGCGTGGACGTGACGCGCGTACGGATCTCGGTGTTCATGGTGTCGGGGGCCCTGGCGGCGTTCGGCGGGCTGTTCGTGGCGTCGCGGTTCACCTCGGCGAGCCAGGTCTCGGGCTCCGGAATGCTGCTGATCAACGCCGTCGCCGCCGCCGTCATCGGCGGCACCAGCCTGTTCGGCGGGCGCGGCTCGACCTGGTCCGCGCTGCTGGGGGTGCTCATCATCCAGTCCATCGCCTCGGGCATGGCGCTGCTGGGCGTCCAGACTGCGGTCCAGTACATGATCACCGGTGGGGTGCTGATCACCGCCGTGATCTTCGACTCGCTGGGCCGGCGCACCCCTGAGTCACGCGCACGGGCCTGAGAACGACCGTGCCTCCTCCCCCGGCTGAAGCCGGGGGAGGAGGCACCTGGCCGACCCGCAGCACCGAGGGCTGCGCCGCCGCACCCGCCTTCCGGGACCGGCGCAGCAGGGCCCGTACCCGTGCGGTCAGTTCGCGGGGGCTGTACGGCTTGGTCAGGTAGTCGTCGGCGCCGAGGTCGAGGCCGAGGAGCATGTCCTCCTCGGTGGTGCGCGCGGTGAGCAGCAGAATCGGTACGTCCGACTCGGTGCGCAGGATGCGGCACACGTCGAGTCCGTCGACCAGGGGCAGCATCACGTCCAGCACGATGAGGTCGGGGCTCGTCGAGCGGGCCTGGTCCAGCGCCGCGCGGCCGTCGCCGACCACCTGCACGGCGTTGCCCTCCCGTTCCAGGTAGATCCGGATCAGGCGGGACTGCATCTCGTCGTCTTCGGCGACCAGAATCCGAGCGCTCAACGGGTTCTCCCCCAGCGAGGTCCTGCGCGTCACAGCACCGTACTGCCCCCGCAACGCCGATCGGCACCGGTCCCTCCCCACGTGGGGACCGGTGCCGAACGATGGACAGGGACCCGGGAGGAGTCCGGATGGTGCCGGTTCCGCGGATCTCGACCCGCGTGGCGCTACCGACTCACCCGGCTGGCGAATCCAGGTAGCTGTGGCCGAAAACGTCCGGCCTCCGAGCTGCCCCTGGGATCGCTGCGCTGGTGGTCCGGGTGGACGCCACGCGGCTGGTTCCTTGTTGCGGCATGATCCTGCCATTTCCGGCTCCAGGAGAGGAGGTTCCGGTGCAGGGCCCACGACGTAACCGCAGGTCAGCCGTATAGAGTGGGTTTTCCGGTCCGGATGACACCGGATGACGCACGCGTGGGAAGTAAGGGGTGGAGACCTTGAGTTCCGACTCAGGGGCACGCACGGCCTTCGCGGAGCGGCTCTCACTGCTGTACAAGGAGGCCGGTAATCCTCCCCTCAAACGGGTGGCCGAAGCTGTCGTCCAGTTGCAGCGGGTCGACGAGCGAGGCCGCCCCGTGCGGGTCTCCGTACAGCGGATCAGCGACTGGCGGCGCGCCAAGAACGCGCCCGCCCAGTTCGCCGCCCTCGCCGCCGTACTGAGCGTCCTCGTGCCGCAGGCCCGGCGCGCCCGGCCCGTGCCCGTCTCCCCCGGTCTCTACGACATGGTCCAGTGGCAGCGCCTGTGGGAACGCGCCGTCGCCGACCCGGTGGGCGGCCGGGTCACCGGCCCCCTGGACGAGGAGGAACCGCCCGCCGCCGAGGTCGCGGCAGTGCCGGCCGGGGTGTGCCCCTACCGGGGCCTCGCCTCGTACCGCCTGGAGGACACCCGGTGGTTCTTCGGCCGGGAGCGCAGCACCGACGCCCTCCTGGCCCAGCTCCACTCGGCGGGGACCACGGCGGGCGGGGAGAGCGGCGCCGGCGGCGGTCTGGTGATGCTCGTGGGCGCCTCCGGGGCGGGCAAGTCCTCCCTGCTGAGCGCCGGGCTGGTGCCCGCGTTGCGCGAAGGGGCACTGGGCGGCCCGGGCCGGCCGGCCCCCGAGATCCTTCAGCTCGTCCCGGGCAGTGATCCCCTCGCCGAACTGACCAGCCGTATACCCGCTCTCTCGGAGATCCTCACCCCCGCCGGACAGCCGGCGACCGAGCCCGGTACACCCGAATTCGCCCATGCGGTACGGGAGACGGTCACCGCCTGGTCCCGCCGCGACGCCCCCGACGCCTCCACCGATTCCTCTGTCCCTATCTCCGCCTCCGCCACTGCTTCCGCCACTGCCGCTTTTCCTGTCTCCTCCCCTGCGTCTTCCCCAGTCCCTTTCTCTTCCTCCGGTCGCCCCGTCGTCATCGTCGACCAGTTCGAGGAAACGTTCACTCTCTGCTCCGACGAGACGGTCCGGAACACCTTCATCCAGTTCCTCCACGCCGCCTCCTCGCCCCCCCGGGCCCGGTCAGCAGGCCGCCGCACTCGTCGTCCTCGGTGTGCGCGCCGACTTCTACGACCAGTGCCTTCGCCATCCCGAACTCGCCGACGCGCTCCAGCACCGGCACATGGTCCTCGGACCGCTGACCACCGCCGAGCTGCGGGACGCGGTGACCGGGCCGGCCAAGGCCGTCGGCCTGGAGCTCGAACCGGGGCTCGCGGAACTGATCGTGCGGGAGGTGAGCGCCGACGGACCGCGCGGCACGCACGACGCGGGCGTCCTGCCCCTCCTCTCGCACGCCCTGCTCGCCACCTGGCAGCGCCGCAAGGCGGGGCGGCTGACGCTGTCCGGCTACCGCGCGGCCGGCGGTATCCAGGGAGCGGTGGCGGCGACCGCCGAGCGCGCCTGGACCGGCCTGGACCCGGCGGCCCGTACCGCCGCGAGGCTGCTGCTGCTCCGGCTGGTACGGCTGGGCGAGGACACCCAGGCCACGCGCAGACGCGGTACGCGACGGCAGCTGACCGCCGAGTCGGCGGACCCGGACAAGACGCAGGAGTCCCTCGAAGCGCTGGTGCGCGCCCGGCTGGTGACGCTCGACTCGGAGAGCGTGGAGATCACCCACGAGGCACTGCTGCACGCCTGGCCGCGACTGCGCGACTGGATCGACGAGGACCGGGGCGGCAACCTGCTGCGCCAGCGACTGGAGGACGACAGCCGGTCCTGGGAGGAGTCCAAGCGCGACACCTCCCTCCTCTACCGGGGCTCCCGGCTCGAACAGGCGCACACCTGGGCCAAGTCCGCCGGTGACACCTTCCTGACGCGTGGCGCGGTGCAGTTCCTGGCCGCCTCGGTCAAGCTGCGCCGGCGTACCGTCCTGATCAGCCGCGCCGCCGTCGCCGCCGTGGTCGTACTGGCCCTGCTGGCCGGGGGCGCGGCGCTGATCGCCCGGCAGCAGCGCGACGACGCGGTGTTCGAGAACGTGCTCGCGGAGGCGGACCGTGTCCAGTCCAGCGACCCGTCGCTGTCGGCGCAGCTCAGCCTGGTCGCCCACGGTCTCCGTCCGGACGACGCGAGCACCCGCAGCCGTCTGATCTCGATCGTGAACACCCCGCTGGCCACCCCGCTGACCGGCCACACCGGCGCCGTCTACCTGACCACGTTCAGCCCCGACGGTCGGCTCCTGGCCACCGCCAGCTACGACGGGACCGTACGCCTGTGGGACGTGTCGGACCGGGCGCGTCCCAAGGCGCTCGGCAAGCCCCTCGCCGCGAACGCGAGTTGGGTGAGCAGCGCGGTCTTCAGCCCTGACGGGCGCACCCTGGTCAGCGCGGGCGACGACGGCACGATCCGCCGCTGGGACGTGACCGACCCGGCCCGTCCGCGCCCCCTCGGCACACCCCTGAACGGCCATGACGGCACGATCTATCTGATCGCCTTCAGCCCGGACGGCCACACGCTCGCCTCGGCCGCCGAGGACCGCACGGTCCGCCTGTGGAACATGGCCGACCCGGCCCGCCCGGCCCCTCTCAGCACCCTCACGGGCGCGGGCGCCGCCGTGCGCGCCATCGCGTTCAGCCCCGACGGGCGGAGACTGGCGGCGAGCGGCGACGACAAGGCGATCCGGCTGTACGACGTGTCGAAGCCGCGTGACCCGAAGCCGTACGACACAAAACTGACCGGTCACACGGACCTGGTGCACTCCGTGGCCTTCAGCCCCGACGGCCGCACCCTCGCCAGCGGCGCCGCCGACGACACGATCCGGCTGTGGGACGTGTCCGACCCCGGGCACGCCGCCCAGCTCGGCGCACCGCTGACCGGTCACACCGACGCGATCTGGTCGGTGGCGTTCAGCCCGGACGGGACCACGCTGGCCGCCGCCAGCGCGGACGGCACGGCGAGCCTGTGGAACGTCAGCGATCCGCAGTACCCGTCGGAGGTCGGCGAACCCCTCGCGGGCAGCAGCGGCGAGATGTACGCGCTGGGCTTCAGCCCCGACGGCCGTACGCTCGCCACCGGCAGCGGCGACCGGAAGGTGCGGCTGTGGTCGCTGCCGACGTCGGACATGATCGGCCGCATCGGCGTGTTCCGCCCGGACGGCAGGCTGCTGGCCACGGGCTCGCGCGACGGACGGGTCCGCCTGTGGAACGTGTCCGATCCCGAACACCCGGTGACGCAGGGCGAACCGTTCACTCCCGGGGAGGGCGAGGTACGGTCGCCGGTGTTCTCCCCCGACGGCCGCGTTCTCGCGATGGCGAGCGGAAACAGCACGGTCCAGCTGTGGAACGTCAGCGATCCGAAGCGTCCGGTCGCCTTCGCGGACCCCGTCAAACTGAGAACCCGGTTCGCGGACACCATCGCGTTCAGCCCGGACGGGCGCATCCTGGCCACGGCCTACAAGGACTTCACCGTGCAGTTGTGGGACGCGGCCGACCCTTCCCGTCTGCGCCCGCTCGGCTCCCAGCTCACCGGATACAAGGGTTACGTCGACTCCAACGTCTTCAGCCAGGACGGCCGGACGCTGGCCAGCGCCAGCGCGGACGGCACGATCCGCCTCTGGGACGTCACCGACCCGGCCAGGGCCACCCTTCTCGGCAAGGTGCTCAGGGGACACCTCGGTCCCGTCAACGAGCTGGCTCTCAGTCCGGACGGCCGGACGCTGGCCAGCGGGAGCGACGACGGCACGGTCCGCCTCTGGGACGTCTCCGACCCGGCCGACGCCCACAGCGTGGGTTCCCCTCTCACCGGGCACACCGAGGCGGTCGAGTCACTGACGTTCAGCCCGGACGGAGACGTCCTGGCGAGCGGCGGCAACGACAACACCGTCCGGCTCTGGGACGTCGGGGATCCCGCCAGGGCGAAACCCATCGGCCAGTCGATGAGCCCCAACGCCAAGACGGGCAACTTCCTGGCGTTCAGCCCCCACGGCGACTTCGTCGGGGTGTCGAGCGGCGCGGACACGGTCCGGCTGTGGAACCTCGACGTCGACAGGGCCGTCGAGCACATCTGCTCGACGACCCGGGGCGTGCTTACGGCGGAGAGGTGGCACGAGTATCTGCCGCAGCTGTCGTACGAGCCACCGTGCGACGGGTGAGCTGCGGGGGGTGAGCTGCCAGGGGTGCGGAAAGATCCCGCCTACCCGAAGTCGTACGCGGCACATCGTCGGTGAGGTACCAGTCATCCGGGCGCATGCTTCATGATCTCCGACGCGTTCGACGCAGGGGGCGTACTCGGAAGTCCTGCGGCGGTACTCGTAACTACCGGGAAGTAGTTGGGGAACGGTTGTACGGAAGTGAGCACTAAAGAGAGTGATCCCGATCACAACTGGTCGTTGTTGCGGAGTAGTCGGCTCCCACTGAGCAGCCAGTCTTGTTACCCTTGGCCAGAGCCCGATCGCTGGTGCATCCCCCGTCGCCAGCGGTCGGGTTCTTCTGTGTCCTCAGGCCGTCGCGTGAGCGTGGGTCATGAGCGCGCGGGCCGGATGATCTGCCACTCCTGGTCGTCGGTGTTGGAGCAGGTGTAGAGCGTGAGGTTGGTTCCCTTGCCGCCGGTGCTGAAGCCCGCGACGTCCAGGCACGCGTTGTCGCTCGCGTAGTTGCGGATCCAGTAGGCGCCGCTCGCCTGCTTGGCAAGCCACCACAGCTGGTTGTCGGCGGTCGTGCCGTCGCAGGTGTACCGCAGTATCGGGGACCTGATGGGCTGGGCCTTGTAGTACCCGAGATCCATGCACAGCCCCTCCCTGACATTGCGCATCTGGAAGAGAGCCGTGGCGCCGGGACCCAGCTTCGGGTACCTCACCTCAAGGTTCCACCGCTGGGTGGCGGAGTTCTCGTCGCACGTCGACTGGACCACCCGGTTCTTCGAGTCGGTGTCGTCGGCTGCCGGGAGATCTGCGCACATCTTGGTGGTCGGGTTGCGCAGCATGACGTCGTACGCGGGCAGCACGCTCGGGGCCTTCGGCTTGGCGGGCGCGGGCTTCTCGCCCCCGCCGCCGCCCCCGCCGCCGTCGGCCTGCGCCGAGGGAGTCGGCTGAGCCGCCGGCGGGTCAGGATCGGCGGGCGGCGCCGACACCGCGGGCGCCGAGGGCTGGGCCGGTGGCGGCGAGAGGGCGGGCGGCAACGTGCTGACGGCGGCCTCCTGCCACTCCTTGGCGCTGCTGACGACCCGGGGCTTGTAGGCGATCCACAGCATCGCGAACGTGATGGCGAGCGCCAGGAAGATCCCGAGCGCCCCGGCGAGCCAGCCGGGCAGGAAACTCCGCTGCACATAGGTGCCCTCGACGGCGAGCGGCGTCACGCCCGACCGCTTCACAGCGAGCGTGTACGGCTGCTCCTGCTTGGACCCGAACCAGATGATCTGCCGCGGCTTCAGCGTGGCCTTCACGAACGCGGCACGGCCGGGCTCGATCTGGATGTTGGCCGGATGGATGTCGTACGACAGCTGGTCGCCGTTGTCGTGCCCGCTGAGTGACGCGGTCACCTTGGTGTTGCCGAGGTTGTCGACAGCGAGCTTCGGCCGTCCCCGGAAACGGCCCTTCACCGTCGGGGGTACGAGTTCGGCGCGCACCTCCGTGAAGGGGGTGATCGTCAGATTCCCCTCGGGGACGGTCGTCGACTCCGGATACTCGGTCGGCGTGATCCGTACCGCGTACGCGTTCGGGCCGGCGGTCGCGTCCGGTGTGCGCGGGGGCGCGAAGGTCAGTTCCACCGTCCCTGTCGTGCCCGGGTACAGCCGCAGCGAGGCGGGCTCCACCGTCGTCCAGGGCGCGAGGGCCCCGACAGGTTCGAAGCGGTACTCGTCGACCACGTCACCGGTGTTGCGCAGACGCAGCCGCACGGTCGCGCTGCCGCCGGGATCCACAGTGGTCGAAGCAGGTTCGAGGGAAGTCCATAGGCTCACTGTTCGACGCTACGGCCGGGAAGGTCATCCGTCAGGAGCCGTCAGGGCAGGCCGGGCTGCCCCGAGGGGCACCGATCACCCCGACGCGCCCCACCTCACCGACAGTGCCGGTACGCATCGCGTTCTCGTGGGTCATCCTGACGACGTCCTCGTCCGGGACGGAGGGCGGGAAGGGCCTCGGTCCGCGCGTTCGTAGAATCACCGGGGCCCGCAGCACGCACGTCGACGGATGAGTGAGAGCACTGTGTTCGAGTACGAGAAGGACGGCGCCTCGATCTACCGCCAGTCCTTCGCCACCATCCGCGCCGAGGCGGACCTCGCCGGTCTGCCGGCCGACGTCGCCCAGGTCGCCGTACGGATGATCCACGCCTGCGGGATGGTCGACCTCGTGGGCGACCTCGGCTACACGCCGGACGTCGTCACCCGCGCCCGCGAGGCCCTGCGCGCGGGCGCGCCCGTCCTCTGCGACGTCTCGATGGTGGCCAGCGGCATCACCCGCGGGCGGCTCCCCGCCGGCAACGAGGTCATCTGCACGCTCACCGACCCGGCGGTGGCCGACCTGGCGGCGAAACTCGGCACCACGCGCAGCGCCGCCGCGCTGGAACTGTGGCGCGACCGGCTGGAGGGTGCCGTGGTGGCCGTGGGCAACGCACCGACCGCCCTCTTCCGGCTACTGGAGCTGATCGAGGAGGGCGCACCCCGCCCGGCCGCGGTGATCGGCGTCCCGGTGGGCTTCGTCGGCGCCGTCGAGTCGAAGACCGCACTGGCCGAGCACCCGTCCCGACTGGAACACCTGGTCGTACACGGCCGCCGAGGCGGCAGCGCCATCGCGGCGGCAGCGGTGAACGCGCTCGCCAGCGAGACGGAGTGAGAGGCGCTGCGCGGCCTGAGCGGGGGTCGTGCGGCCGGGGTGAGCACAGGCCGTGCGGCCGGCGTGAGCGGGGGTCGTGCGGCCGGGGTGAGCACAGGCCGTGCGGTCGGCGTGAGCGGGGGCCCGCGCCCGGCGTGAGCGGGGGCCGGGCGGCCGGCACGAGCAAGGGCCCGCGCCCGGCGTGAGCGGGGGCCGGGCGGCCGGCACGAGCAAGGCCCCGCGCCCGGCGTGAGCAGGCGGCGTACGCCCGGAGCCGCTCGGCGGAGGGGGTGGTTACGTCTTTGTGTCCGCCAGGTTCGGGTTTGCCAGGCCGGAGGTCCATCTCTCCTCTATGCGGCCGACCTTCCACACCACCAGGGCTACGGCCCATGTCCCGAAGAACAGGCCGACGATGACGTAGCCGACGACGTTGAGGTCGAGGCCGGACACCCGGTCCCAGAACGGGCCGTGGAGGTCCGCCTGTTCGGCTATCAGGCCGAGCAGTTCGACCGTGCCGATGATGAGCGCGACGGCGACCGACAGTCCGGTGATCGTGAGGTTGTAGTAGACCTTGCGGACCGGCTTGGAGAACGCCCAGCCGTACGCGAAGTTCATGAACGAGCCGTCGATCGTGTCGAGCAGGGACATCCCGGCCGCGAAGAGGACGGGCAGGCACAGGATCGCGTACCAGGGCAGCCCCGACGCCGCACCCGACCCGGCCAGCACCAGGAGCGCGACCTCCGTGGCCGTGTCGAAGCCGAGGCCGAAGAGCAGGCCCAGGGGATACATCTGCCACGACTTGGTGATCGACTTCGTGAAGCGGCCCAGGAGACGGTTCATGAAGCCCCGGCTGCCCAGCTGCTCCTCCAGCGCGTCCTCGTCGAAGTGGCCGGTCCGCATCTGCCGGAACACCTTCCAGATGCCGATGAGGATGACCAGGTTGATGCCGGCGATGAGGTAGAGGAACGTCCCGGAGACGGTCGTACCGATGAGGCCGGTGACGTTGTGCAGGGTCGATCCGTCGTCCTGGACCGGTCCGGCGAGGGCCTTGACGCCCAGCGACAGCAGCAGGGTGAGGGCGAAGACGACACTGGAGTGGCCGAGCGAGAACCAGAACCCGACGGACAGCGGGCGCTGCCCCTCGCCCATCAGCTTCCGGGTCGTGTTGTCGATGGCGGCGATGTGGTCGGCGTCGAAGGCGTGCCGCATACCGAGCGTGTAGGCGGTCACGCCGATGCCGATGCCGAAGGCCTTCCCGCCCACGCTGTAGTGCTCGGGCGCGACGAGCGCGACCAGCGTGAACCAGCCGATGACATGCAGCGCCACGATGAAGGCGGCCATGCCACCGACCCTGATCCACTCCTCACGACTCATCGCTCCAGACTGCTGCCAGTCACAGTCACCTGCAATCAATGTGCAGTAAAGCTCCCGACAGGTTTCGGTCAGGGATGTCGGGGAGATTCGGGGGGTCTGAGATATCCGGGGGGTCTGAGAGATTCGGGAGATTCGGGACCGATCGCGTGCGCCGTCCTGGCCAGTCCCCACCCAGCGTGCTGATGCTCAGCAGCTGACCGCGACCACGTTCGCCGGGTACCTCACCCGTGGTGCCCGGCGAACCCGTCCTCAGAGGACGGGAAAACCACCGGGGCCGGGACCGGGGCCGTAGCAGTCCGCGGGCAGCGGGTCGGGGGTGCCGGTGGGGTCGAGGAGATGAGCGACGAGGGCCGCCGCCGTACCGTGCCAGAAGTGGTGGCGGCGCAGCATCGGGTGGTCTCCCCCGCCGACGAAGGCCATGCCCGCACTGACCGCCGTCGCCCGCGCCCGGCGTACGCAGTCGGCGGATTCGGCGGGCGAGGTGACGCGGTCCCGTTCGCCGTGCAGGGCGATGAGGTGCCTGCCGGCCAGTTGTTCCACCGGCTCGCCGGGCGGCCACCACGGAGCCAGCGCGACCACGCCGCGCACCTGCGGATGACCGGCGGCGCGCAGGGCGGCCCGGCCGCCCATGGAGTGGCCGAGCAGCACCGTGGGCACGGGCCCGGCCAGTTCGGCGAGTTCGTCCAGCGCCCGGCGGGTGTCGCTCACCGGGTCCGCCCGGGAGCCGTTCCAGCCGCGCAGCCGGTAGCGGACCTGGGCGACGAGGACGTCCTGGCCGGGCAAGGCGGCCGTCAGCGCTCGGACGAAGGGGTCCATCCGCAGGGCGGCGAGCTGCCAGGGCCGGGAGCGGCGGTCGCTGGCCTCCTGCCCGCCGTGCAGTACGACGACGGCGGCGCCCGGCGCCGACGGGCAACGGCGAGGCAGCAACGCGCTCGCGGGCGCGTCAAAAAAACCGGTCACGACGGGCCCGCCTCCCGCCCGCCGTGCAATACGACGACGGCGCCCGGCGCCGACGGGCAACGGCGGGGCAGCAACGCGCTCGTGGGCGCCGTGGGGAATCCGGTCTCGTACTGCCGCATGCCGCCGCTCTCCCAGCCCCGGTCCACGTGCCCGCGCGCACCGGCGGTGTTCGGGCCGGACGGCCCATTCTCCCCGACCCGGCCGGTCACGACGGGCCCGCCGCCTTCCGCCTCGGCGGACGCGGGAGGAAACCGCTGGTGCGGGCCACGTACTCCGCGTAGCCGGGCCGGTCGGCCATGTGCCGTTCCAGCAGGCGCTTTCCGCTGCCCGGGTCAGCAGCAGGCTCATCACCACCGGCGAGACAGCGGTCACGGCCGCCGCCTCCGGGGAGTCGCAGACCAGCAGGAACATGCCCCACCACACACAGAAGTCCCCGAAGTAGTTGGGATGCCGGGTCCAGGCCCACAGACCCCGGTCCATGATCCTGCCCCGGTTCGCCGGATCGGCCCTGAACCGGGCCAGCTGCGCGTCCCCCACCGCCTCGAAGCCGAGACCGACCGCCCACAACGCCACGCCGATCCAGGCGAGGACCGACAGCGGTCCGGCCACGTACTGCGCGGCCTGGACGGGCAGCGACACCAGCCAGACCAGCCCTCCCTGCAGCAGGTAGACCATGCGCAGGGCGTACAGGTTCCGGTTGCCGGGGGCCTTCGCGAGCAGTGCCTCGTAGCGCGGGTCCTCGCCGTGCCCCCGGCCCCGGCGGGCGATGTGCGCCGCCAGCCGCAGCCCCCACACCGCTGTCAGTACGGTCACCAGCAGGCGCCGTACGACATCACCGTCCCCGGCGGAGGCCACGAGGCTCACCATCGCCACCCCCGTGAACCCGATCCCCCAGGCGACGTCCACGATCCGGTGCAGGCCTGTGCGTACGGCGGCGGCGAAGGTGACGAGCATGACGGCGAGGGCAGCGGCGGCGGCCGGGGCGAGGCCCTGCGCGAAGGCCCCCCACGGGAAGCCGTCCACGCCGTTCACCGTCCCTCGTGGTGGGTGTTCAAGGTGGCGGCGGGCTCCTTCGTGAAGAGGTGCTGCTGGACGTCGAGGTAGCCGGAGCGGAACCCGGCCTCGGAGTAGGCGAGGTAGAAGGTCCACAACCGGCGGAAGGTCTCGTCGAAGCCGAGCGCCTCGACGTCGTCCGCACGTGCGGTGAACCGCTCCCGCCACAGTCGCAGGGTTTCCGCGTAGTGCGCGCCGAAACCGTCACGTCGGGCCGGGCGCAGGCGGGTGTGGTCGCGGACCGTGTCCTCGATCGCCCGTGTGGACGGGATGAACCCGCCGGGGAGGACGTACTTGTGGATCCAGGTGAAGGTGTCCCGGGTGGCGAGCAACGCTCGTGCGGCATGGTGATGGTCTGGAGCGACACCCGGCCGCCCGGGGCGAGCCGCGCGTCCAGGCTCCGCGGCGGATTGGCCGGCAAGGAGACGGCTCTGCCGAACTCCGGGGCGGAGCCGTGCCCGGAGTACGGGCGGGGCGGTGCCGGAGTACGGGCGGGGCCGTGCCCGGGGTACGGGTGGGGCCGTGCCCGGGGTACGGGTGGGGCCGTGCCCGGGGTACGGGCCCGGGCGGGGCGGTCAGCCCGGCTCGCACGGCGCGGGGCAACCGCCCAGCCGCAACGCCCGCACCACCCCGCCCCGGTTGGAGTCCCACCCGGGGACCCAGGCGGGAGCCGCGCCCGCACCCCGGCCGGGGCGGTCAGCCCGGCTCGCACGGCGCGGGACAGCCACCCAGCCGCAGCGCCCGCACCGCCTCCTCCGGCCCCTCGACCACGCGCACACCCTCGGGCACCGCCGGGCGCCGTACGACGACCACCGGGACGCCCGCTTCCCTCGCCGCCGTGAGTTTCGGGGCGGTGGCCGGGCCGCCGCTGTCCTTGGTGACGAGGACGTCGACGCGGTGGCGGCGCAGCAGTTCGCGTTCGCCGTCGAGGGTGAAGGGGCCCCGGTCGAGCAGTACCTCCATGCGGGCGGGGTGCGGAGCCTGTGGCGCGTCGACGGTACGGACGAGGAACCACAGCTCGTCCAGCGCGGCGCCGGCGAAGGCCGCCAGGCCCAGGCGCCCGGTGGTGAGGAACACGCGCCGGCCGAGCGTGGGCAGCAGCGCGGCGGCCCCCTCCAGGGAGCCGGCCCCGTGCCAGTCGTCGCCCTCGACCGGCACCCAGCCGGGACGCCGGAGCGCGAGCAGGGGAACATGGACCGCGGCGGCGGCCCGCGCCGCATGGAAACTGATCGTCCCGGCGAAGGGGTGGGTGGCGTCGATGAGCACGTCCACCCGGTGCGCGCGCAGCCACTCGGCGAGCCCCTCGGCCCCGCCGAAACCGCCGACGCGCACCTCGCCGGGCGGCAGCCGGGGCGCGGAGACCCGTCCGGCCAGCGAGTTCGTCACCCGGAGCACACCCTCTTCGGCCGCCAGGAGCTCGGCGAGACGGCGGGCCTCGGCCGTTCCGCCCAGGATCAGTACGTGCACGAGGACCGGGTTCCCTTCATGAGCGGCGAGTGGTGATGAGCGGCAGCGAGGCCAAGGGCGGCAGCGAGGCCAGGGGCGGGCGCGGCGCCCAACTCAAGCACACCGGCCTGCGCCCCGGCTGGACCACCGGCGCCTGTGCGACCGCCGCCACGACAGCGGCGTACACCGCCCTGCTGACCGGCGACTTTCCCGACCCGGTGACGATCACGCTGCCCAGGGGCCAGACACCGGCGTTCGCGCTGGCCACCGAGGAGCTGACCGGCTCGTACGCCATGGCGGGCATCGTCAAGGACGCGGGCGACGACCCGGACGTCACCCACGGCGCACTGGTCCGCGCGACCGTGCGCCGACTGCCCGCCGGGTCCGGCGTCGTCTTCCGGGCCGGTCCGGGCGTCGGCACGGTCACCCGCCCCGGACTACCGCTGCCGGTCGGCGAACCGGCGGTCAACCCGGTCCCCCGGCAGCTGATGCGCGACCACGTGGCCCGGGTGGCGGCCGAACACGGGGGGAGCGGCGACGTCGAGATCACCGTCTCCGTCGACCACGGCGAGGAGATCGCCAGGTCCACCTGGAACCCGCGTCTGGGCATCCTCGGCGGCCTGTCCATCCTGGGGACCACCGGGATCGTCGTCCCCTACTCCTGCTCGGCGTGGATCGACTCGATCCGGCGGGGCGTGGACGTGGCCCGGGCCGCCGGGCACACCCATGTCGCCGGGTGCACCGGCTCGACCTCGGAGAAGACGGTCGTGGCCGCCTACGGACTCCCCGAGCAGGCCCTGCTCGACATGGGCGACTTCGCGGGAGCGGTACTGAAGTACGTACGACGTCATCCCGTCGACCGGCTCACGATCTGCGGCGGGTTCGCGAAACTGTCGAAGCTGGCGGCCGGTCACCTGGATCTGCACTCCGCCCGTTCGCAGGTCGACCTGGGCCTCCTCGCCGAACTGGCCCGGCGCGGCGGCGCGAGCGAGACACTGGCCGCCGAGGTCACGGGCGCCAACACCGGCCTCGCGGCACTGCAGTTGTGCGCGGCGGCCGGTGTCCCGCTCGGCGACCTGGTCGCGGTGGCCGCACGCGACGAGGCCCTGACCGTGCTGCGCGGGGCGCCCGTCGCGGTCGACGTGATCTGTATCGACCGGGCGGGGCGGATCGTGGGCCGCAGCGGGGTGTCCGACGGGGTGCACAACGGGGGGCGAGCCTGACCGCGGATTTGATCATCCGACGGGCCCCGGCCCGCAACCGCCCGTCCCGGTACGGCAGTCTTCTCCCTCGTGGCGATCCTGGGGAACCTTCCGAGTCAGAGCGGGCCGAACGGGCCTCGTACCGGTGATCCCGCCGCGCACATGATCGTGGCCGGGGACGACGGGCTCGCCCACCGTCTTGCCCACGAACTCCGCAACGTCTACGGCGAGCAGGTCACACTCGTCGTCCCGCCCTCGGAGCGGAACGTACGGCCACCGGTGGTCGTCCGGGCCGCCGGAACCGCGTCGGCGCTGCTCGACCGGATGTCCGCGGCCGTCAACCGGGCGGCGGGCAACGGGACTACGGGCGGGGCAGGCAGTAGTGAACCCGGGCCGCACGCAGGGATGTTGGAAGCCGTCGAGGCGACCGAGGCCGTACTCGCCCAGGCGGGCGCGGAGCGGGCCGCGGCCCTGGCCCTCGTGTACGACGACGACGAGACCAACATCCGCGCGGCACTCACCGCCCGCCGCCTCAACCCACGACTGCGGCTCGTACTGCGGCTCTACAACCGACGGTTGGGCCAGCACATCGAGGAACTCCTCGACCAGGCATCGGTGTTGTCGGCGGACCCCGGCGACGGCACGACCGAGCCCGGCGATCTCGACGCGTCGACCACCGTCCTGTCCGACGCCGACACCGCCGCCCCCGCGCTCGCCGCCACCGCCATCACCGGGACCAGCAAGGTCGTCCAGACCGACAGACTGCTGCTGCGCGCCGTTGAACGGCAGCCACCGGCGCCGGGCGAGGTCGCCGACCCCGGCCTGCACACCCTCGCCCTGCTCTCCGCCACGAGCAGCGACCCGGCCGGTGCGGACGGCTCCGAGGGCAGCGGTGACCAGGGACCCCGGCTGCTCCCCGACGCGGCCGCGGTCGCGGCGGCGACCGGACGCGGAACGGTCGTGCTGCAACAGGTGTCGTACGCGTACTCCGGGACGTCGATGTCGGGCGGGCGCGGGCGGGGCGTCGTGCCGCCGTTCGCTTCCCTGTTCTCCCAGCGGCTGCGGTGGTCGCTGGCCGGGATGGTCGGGTGCGTGATCGCCCTCGCCATCGCGCTGACGATCGCGACGGGGGACCATCCCGTCCACGCGACCTACCTGACCCTGCTCGACCTCTTCGCGATCAACGACCCGGCGCTCGGCGCCTCGATGCCCCGCCAGATCCTCCAACTCCTCTCCGGACTCGTCGGGTTGCTGCTGCTGCCGGTCCTGCTGGCCGCCGTCCTGGAGGCGCTCGGTACGTTTCGCAGCGGATCGGCGGTACGGAAGCCGCCGCGCGGGCTGAGCGGGCACGTGGTGCTGCTCGGGCTCGGCAAGATCGGTACCCGGGTGCTGACCCGGCTGCGTGAACTGAACATCCCGGTGGTGTGCGTCGAGGCGGACCCCGACGCGCGCGGACTCGCGACGGCACGGCGGCTGCGGGTGCCGGTGGTGCTGGGCGACGTGACCCAGGAGGGCGTCCTGGAGGCCGCGAAGATCAACCGCGCGCAGGCCCTCCTCGCCCTCACCAGCGCCGACACGACGAACCTGGAGGCCGTCCTGTACGGGCGTTCCGTACGGCCCGACCTGCGCGTCGTCCTGCGCCTGTACGACGACGACTTCGCCACCGCCGTGTACCGCACCCTGCGCGCGGCGCACCCCGGCGCCACCACCCGCAGCCGGAGCGTGTCGCACCTGTCGGCGCCCGCGTTCGCCGGGGCGATGATGGGCCGCCAGACGCAGATCCTGGGCACGATTCCCGTCGAGCGACGGGTGCTGCTGTTCGCCGCGATGCGGGTGGGCGGGCATGCGCAGTTGGAGGGGCGGACGGTCGGGGAGGCGTTTCGGGCGGGGTCGTGGCGGGTGCTGGCGCTGGACACGGGGGTGAGCCCCGGCTCCGAGGGCGCCGGGGAGGACGCCCGGCCCTCGGGGCTGGTGTGGGATCTGCCGGCGACGTATGTGCTGCGGGCGGAGGACCGCGTGGTGCTGGCTGCCACCCGGCGGGGGTTGGCGGAGCTGTTGGGTCGGCGGCGGGGGGAGCGGGCGGGCATTTAGAGCTGCTGCCGCGGGAGCGCGTGTAAGTGCGTTCTGGTGAGCGGGAGTGAGTGCTGCTGGTCTCGGTCGTGTCGCGCGCTTCGCCCGTAGGGCCGGTTTCAGTGAGGAACTGACGTTCCTAGGTCGAATGCGTGACCTTCCCGGGTGGTGCTCGTTTCCCACGGCGACGGGATCTTCGGGCGGGGGTGGCGGGGTGGGTGAGCTGAGGAGTATCGCGGCGTCGTTCGTCGCGTCCGGTCCGTCCGGTGTGGCCGTGCGGACCCGCCTCAAACTCCTGACGCCGGGCGATGAGAAGGTGCTGCGGCTGGTGGGGGCGCATCTGGGGTCGCTGGCTTCCAAGGACCTCAAGACACGATGCCGGGACGGCCTGTCGCCTTCCGGTGCGGCGTGGGCGGTGCGGAAGCGGGAGTTGACGCCACTGTCGTCATCGCGGTGGGCGGGCAGTATCACCAAAGCCACCCATGACCAGTGGGCGCTGGCCCGGCGCTGCCAGTCGGCGCATGTCCAGAACCTGGAAGCAGGCGTCCGCGCCATCGAGCGCCGCCTGTCCCTGCCGGTCGGGCAGAAGGGGACAAAGAAGGCGCCCGGGGGTTACCGGTCCCAGCGGGAATGGCACGCGAAGTCCCGGCGGCTGCGGGTCCTGGAAGACCGGCTTGCCGCCGCACGCGCCGACCGCGAGGCCGGTGTCGTGCATGTCGTGCGCGGCGGCAAGCAACTGGCCCGCACCCGCCACCACCTGGAGGCGGCCGGGCTGACGGAGTCCGCGTGGCGTGGGCGGTGGGAGGCGGAGCGCTGGTTCTGCCAGGCGGACGGGGAGTCCTGGAAGCGCTACGGCAACGAGACCATCCGTATCAGCCCCGACGGCGAGGTCAGCATCAAACTCCCCGCACCGCTGGGGTATCTGGCGAACGCCCCGCACGGCCGGTACGTCCTCGCCTGCCGGGTCGTGTTCGCGCACCGGGGCGGCGAGTGGGCGGACCGCGTTGCGGCGAACCGGGCGATCGCCTACCGCATCCACCTGGACACGGGCCGGGACCGCTGGTACGTGACAGCGTCCTGGCAGATCCCGCCCACCTCGACCGTGCCGATGGAGGCCGCGCTCGCCCACGGGGTGATCGGCGTCGACATGAACGCCGACCACCTCGCCGCCTGGCACCTCGACACCCACGGCAACCCCACCGGCAGCCCGCGCCGCTTCTCCTACGACCTGACCGGTACCGCCGGACACCGCGACGCCCAGGTCCGCCACGCCCTCACCGGCCTCCTGCACTGGGCCCGAACGTGCGGCGTGAAGGCGATCGCGGTGGAAGACCTGGACTTCACGGCGGAGAAGACCCGGGAGAAGCACGGCCGCAGGAAACGCTTCCGCCAGCTGATCTCCGGCATGCCCACCGGCAAACTCCGTGCCCGGCTGTCCTCGATGGCCGACCAGTCGGGTATCGCGGTCATCGCCGTCGACCCCGCCTACACCAGCCGGTGGGGTGCCCAGCACTGGCAGAAGCCCCTCACCACAACCACCTGTAAGACAACTCGCCATGATGCTGCTGCCGTGGCGATCGGAAGGCGCGCCCAGGGACACCCGATCCGGCGACGGACGACACCGCCCCCACCACCCCGGAGAGATGCGGTGGGGCATCGGACCGTCCAGGCCGGACCAGGAGTCCCTGGACGTGAGGAACCCCGCCCCCGCATCCCCGGACCACGGACACGATCCGTGCCGCCCGGACGCGGAGCGAACGCGGGCAACCAGAACGCCCAACACCGTCCGGGGCGTTCGGCCGAGCATGAGTTTTGGCAACAAGACTCACTCCCGCTCAGTCTCTAGGAACGGTGTAGGTTTTCGCCCCCGCCGCATCTACCGGGCCCGTCCTGTGCCCGCGATCCGTGCGTGACAGCGGCAGCGGACACGGAGCAGGACGCCCGTGCTCTGCGACAGAAGTACGTCATCGGTCTGACAGCGCCTGCCGTGCGTGTCGGTGCAGTCGAGAAACTTCGCGGCCGTGCACTCGGCGGACAGCGTCAAGTCTTCTGCGGATCTGGCGCTCATTGCCCAGCTGCTATGCGCCGCGCAGGTTCTCGTAGTGGTCGCACAGGGCATTCAAGGAGCGGGAAAGACGGCGCGCGTACGCGAGGTGGGAACTCAGGCCGGGGCTCGGCTTGATGCGCAGCTTCCTGCACGTCTCGGAGATGGCCATCCGGGCGTCCGCGCGGATGAGGGTGTCGTCACCGCGCCGTGCGGAGGCAGCCCGCCCCACTTCGGGGATGATGAGCGCCAGGTGCCCCCGCAGCATGAGCATCAGCGTGTGAAGTTCCTCCACGGAGGGCACCGCGGCGTCTGGCACGAGCAGTCGGTACGCGCTGGCGCGCATCGTCTCGACGTCCAGGGGCAGGGAGGTGTTCGCCGTCACAACCACTCTCCCCGTGAACGAGCGTTGGCCACCGCGACGGCCGAACTCAGAGCGTCGGCGTCGGTGACGGGCCGGAGATTCTCCGGCCGCGCATCCCATTCCCGGCCACCACCGACCGGCCGCACCTGTACGTACGGCCCCTCACAGCCCATGACCTTGCCGATCCTGCCTGTGTCGGCGTCCTCGACGGTGTCGCCCAGATTCGGCTTGTACACGGTCACCATCACCGAGCCCCCTGCGCCGACAAGGCCAGCGCTCGCGCCTGTCCGTTCGGTGGAAAGGCGTGAGCGCGCACCGGAGTGGCTGCGCCCGGCTCGATGTCCCGAGCGGGCACCGACACCAACTCTTGGCGCTGAGCCCTGCGACGTCGGGCATGGATGAGGATGGCTCCCCACATCTCCGGCGACGGATCGCGCGCGATCATGCCTGAGCCGTCTTCCCGGTCCGCATCAGGAGTGGGACTGCTGGATGCAGCCGGCCCGAGCAGGAGTGTTCTCACCCGTTCGAGCAATCGTGGTACAAGGTTCACGTCGACTCCTTCGTAGTCGGCCATGCCCCGGGGTGTTCGCGCACCGCCGGGGCCTGCTGGCGTCTCTCCCAACGGAGGTCACGCCGAGGTCATGCCGCTCGGCACCCGCACGTGACGATCTGCCACACGCGGGTGCTGCCACGGACCACTACGTGTCCGGCCGTGCGCAGGGTCTTGTTGACGGCCCCGCAGTGGAAGCAGAGCTCACCGTGCAGTCGAACGAGCCTCACGCGCTCGTCAACGACCGTCGGCACGAGCGGGAGTGCGTTGGGCATCCCCGATTCCCATCTGTTGGTTCCTACGCATGTGACAGATGGTGGGGTCCGACAAGAGGCACAAGTACCCCAGTGAGGGGTAGTTGGGGGGCGCTCAGGTGGCAGCGCACCATTCGGCGAAGCTGGTGACGCTCTCCGAGTCGGAACGCTTCAAACGACGAAGCGTGCCAGCGTCCTCACGGACCCACCGGTGTTCACGCGTGTGCTGCGGGGCGATATGCCGCGCGACCTTCAGCGACTCGAAAGCATCATCCGCGAGCCCGGACCATAACTGGGCCCGGGCAAGCTCGATGTAGAAACCGGAGCGACGTTCAGCCGGAAGGTCTTGGGGCGGCTTCCACTCCCCTGCGACGTCAAGGGCGCGGTGAACGTGGTCGGTTCCAAGACTGACGGCGACAGACACCTCGTGGATACGGACGGACTCGGGACCGAACGCAGTGCCGCAGTACACGTCTTCCTGCACTTGGTCGGCAAGTGAGCGAGCCTCGCCAAGGTGAGTGGCGGCGGCGGAGGGATCATGTGCCCGGCCCGCAATGACGGCCGCTCGCATGTGTAGTGCGCCGCGTGCTGCGATCTCCGGCGTCGTACGAGCGGCTGGTGCGGAGTCCAGGGCCTGCTCCAAGGCACGCAGTCCCGCAGCGTGTGCACGTGCGGCGAAGAAGGTCTCGGTGCGCACGTAGGCGACGGACGCGGACAGAAGCGGATCGCCCGCCTCGGGCCCGGCCCACCGCATGAGATCGATCAGGCGCGCGGACAGGTCGCGGGCGCCGAACTTGTACGCGACGGCATCCGCGGAGCGATAGGCCCTGACCAGGAGTCCAGCCAGTTCGGCTCGCTCTACGGCGGAAGCCGAGTGATAGCCGCGGGCAAGCTCGCCGAGGAGTTCAGGCAGCTCGCGGGCGATGCGGGTGTACTGCGCTGCCAGTCTCCAGCGGGCGGCTTCGGCGACAGCTGCCCGCAGCTCAGGGACAGGACGGACCGGGCCGTCGTCGGGAAGGTCGTACGTCGCGATCGCCGCAGACAACGCGGGCAGGGCGTCGTGGACGCGAGTGCGAGTGGTGTCCCGGTCGGCGAGGAGGAGAGTGGGATCGATACCGAGAGCGTCTGCGATGGCTTCGAGGGTGGTGCCGCTGACACCGCGCTCACCACGCTCGATCTTGCGGATGGTGCCGAGTGCCACGCACGCGGCAGCCGCCAGTTCTTGCTGCGACATCTTCGGACGGACAACACTGCGGTAGTAGGCGATCCGCCTTCCTACCCCGCCGCCGGTGGGTGCAGCCATGGTTGCTCCAGTTCAGGGCCTCACGCTGAACCGTACCTGGGCCGAGACACAGCGAGGATGCGAACAGCCCCACTGGGCTGGCTGTTGGGGCCGACCGCTGTCAGCCACCGACGATCTCCGTGAGCTGGGTGAGGCTGTCGATCCGCCAGTCCGCCATCGCGACGACATCCGGGTCGTTCGCCCATAGATGTCCCCACGGGCCACGCCGGATGTGAGCGACGCGCAGCCCGGCCGCCTTCGCCGGGAAGACGTCGTTGGCAGGATGGTCGCCCACGTACACGGTCTCGTTCGGTGCCGCCTGGGCTACGTCCAGAACACGCTCGAAGAATGCCGGCTGGGGCTTCGCGACACCCCACTCCCCCGACGTCACGATCAGGTCCGACGGGAGACCCAGGCCGCGAAGTAGCTCACCTGCACGAGCCGTCTGGTTGCCTGCGATGATGACGCGCACCCCGAGCTTCCGCAGTCCGGACAGAGCAGACCGTACGTCACCGTAGAGATCGCTCTCATCGAGCTGCTCACCACGGCCAGCAGCTTCGCGGGCCCGATATTCGGCGTCGATGTCGATGTCCGGCCGAACAAGACGAAGGGCGTCGGCGTTGTCGCGGCCCTGGGCCACAACAGCACCGACGAGCGCGGAGAGGGTGTGGCGGGGGACGGCCAGCCAATCGGCCCAGGAAGCCCAATAGCGATCGTCCCGGGTGATCGTCTCTCCGATGTCCAACACAACGGTCTCAGTCACTTTGCGAGCCTAGAACACATGCCCTCAGCTTCACCCGCTTGAGCGTCCAGCCCTGGAACTCGTCATCCCAGCCGTGCACCAGCGGGCCTCGCCTCAACTCCGGCGCCAGCCATGCCCGTTGCCAGGCCCTCGTACGAGCGTCCCAGTATCGCTACTGGGACGCCCCATGCCCGGATTACAGGGCGTCGATCTGCCAAGCGATCACACCGGTCGCCCCCTTGGCGCCGTTAACGTTGATGCGAACCAGCTTGTCCACAGTGATCCGCTGCTGGACCACTGACTTATCACATGGCACCGAGGCCGCTGTACCAGCGTTTGTGGGCACGAACTCCAATTCTGCGCTACCACTGCCAGCGCAAATCAAGTTGAGCCGATAAATCTTGCCCTTGCTCAGCCCGGGTTCGGTGTGAATACCGTCGGTCACACGTTCCACACCAGCCTCGACAAGCGCCCCGCCGTGAACGGCGGCGAGGGCCGCCTGAGCCTGATTGGTGAGTTCTTTCTCCGACGGCCCAGTTGCCGTTGGAGTCGAGCGCGATGGAGGCAACTGTGAAGAACTCTCAGCTTCGCCCCCGACACTGTCGGATTCTGTGCACGATGTGAGCAGGAAAGCCACCACTACGGCGCTTCCGGCGAGCCGGACCGCACGCAGGTACGAAGATGTCATGAGTTGGTTTCCCAAAAGTGCCAGCCGGTTTCATCTGTGGGTAGCGTCACAGTACCGCGACCGATCTCTTGAGGAGCGCCGCAGCCATCACGGATGGATCGGTACCTCTTCCAGCTCGTCTTATATCCCAGGAACCGTACTGCATGTGCCCATACTTGTTGCTTTTGATCGGGCGGGTATAGGTATGACCTGTAGAGACAGACACGCTGCCAGCAACCTTGACGGAAATCGTGGTCTTGGCCTTCGCAAGGAGGGCTCCGGCCGACCATTCGCCACTACCCGAGACTTCGAGGGATATAGTGCCGGTCTTGGTCACGGCAACCGTCATGGTGCCGCCCGGCCCATCCTTGAACTTGGTCCCGTTCCACCACGAAGGAACGAAATATGCCTTATTGGATGAGAACTCGTACCACGTCCGCGGGCCGTCACATATACGCGTATCCCTATCGTTAATCGGCTTGTCAGTCCCGTCTTCCCAGCCCGGTTTGTCATTGATCTCCGTCGCCTGGTCGACAGAAACGGCCGCGCCATCCGCCGCCTCTTCCTCTGCGGCAGCAGTTCCTGCAGCCCCAAAGCAAAGAAGCAGTGCGGCAATGGCAGCGCCGGTCGAAGCACGCCGCGAACCGATGCCCATGTGACACCTTTCCGGTGGACCGCCCCCGTGGCGATCAAGCACACTGACACTATGCGCAGGGCATGCACGCGACAAGCAGATACCCAAGGTCCTGAGGGTAACTTGAGGGTATAAAGTCTGCTGGCCTCCTTCTCTCCGAAGTGGAAGCTCCAGACGCCAGACCGACGCACCAATTTCGGTAATTGTCGGGCTAAATATGGCGCTGATGGTGGCCATGACCCAATCCATTGGCGGCACCCCACCGCTTGAGCCCCTGCCGCCCTACTACCGCGAGATCCTGGCTCTCTACCGCCACTGAGCCGCAGCACACCGAAGGCTTGCACACCCTGCTGAAATTCCTGGTCAACCACAGCATGTTCGCCGAACCCGGGCTGGGGCGGGGCCGGGCCGGGCCCTTCAGCTCGCCGACCACGAGGCGAAGGGCGCTCGGTGTAAGCAGAGCGCAAGTACAGCGACGATCACGGCACCGTCGCCATAGTCGGCTCCCAGAACCCCGTCGACTCACGCCCCCAAATGCCGCTCCACGAACTCCAGTTCAAGCCGGACCTGCTTGATCCGCTCGTCCACCACCAGGGAGCCGTGTCCTGCCTCGTAGCGGTACACCTCGTGGACCGCGCCCCGGGACTCCAGGCGCTTGACGTAGTTGTCGATCTGGCGGATCGGGCAGCGCGGGTCGTTCACGCCGGCCGAGATGTACACCGGCGCGGTCACCGCGTCGACGTATGTCAGGGTGAGGACGCCTCGAAGCGTTCCGGGACCTCCTCAGGGGTGCCGCCCAGCAGCGTGCGGTCCATCGCCTTCAGGGCTTCCATCTCGTCGTGGTAGGCCGTGACGTAGTCCGCGACCGGCACCGCCGCGAGGCCCAGTGCCCACGCTTCGGGCTGGACACCGAGGCCGAGCAGCGTGAGGTAGCCGCCCCAGGAACCGCCGGAGAGGATCAGCCGGTCCGGGTCCGCGAGGCCCGAGCTCACCGCCCATTCCCGTACCGCCGCGATGTCCTCCAGCTCGATCAGACCGACCCGGTGCTTGAGGGCGTCGGTCCACTCACGCCCGTACCCGGTGGAGCCCCGGTAGTTGACCCGCACCACCGCGTACCCGTGGTCGACCCAGGCCGCCGGGCCCGCCGCGAACGAGTCGCTGTCGTGCCAGGTGGGACCGCCGTGGATGTCGAAGACCGTCGGGAACGGGCCGTCCGCCCCCGCCGGCTTCTGCACCAGGGCGTGGATACGGCCCCCCGGCCCCTCCACCCACACGTCCTCCACGGGCACCGAACCCGGCGACTTCAGCCCGGGCGGATCCAGGACCACCGCTCCGGTCGTCGAGCGCACCGACGACGGCTGCGCCGACGACGACCACAGGTACTCCACGCTGCCGTCGGGCCGGGCCGTCGCCCCCGAGACCGTGCCGGCGGGCGTGGGCACCTTCACCAGTTCGCGCGAGCCCAGGTCGTAGCGGAACAGCTCGCTGCGCGCCTCGAAGCCGTGGGCGATCAGGAGGCCCGAGCCGTCCGGATACCACTCCGCGCTCACATCACCCGGCAGTTCGAGGCCGAGGTCCGTCTCCTCCCCGCTCACCACGTCCCATACGAGGGGCTCCCAACGCCCGCGCCGCTGATGCCCGACGAGCAGCCGTGTGTCGCCCTCCACCGGCGCGAAGCCCAGCACCTCCAGGCCCAGTTCCTCCGCGCCGTCCTTGGTGTCGTCGAGTTCGGCGACCGTCGTACCGTCCGGGCGCAGGACGCGCAGCGCCGAGTGCATCGCGTCGCCGTGTTCCGTGTGCTCGATCGCGATCAGCGAACCGTCGTGCGAGAGGTCACCGACGCCCGCCGACTCACGGTGCCGGTAGATCACGGTCGGGGACGCGCCGGCCACCGCCAGATGGATCGTCGTACCGTCCTCGTCCGTCGAGCGCCCCACCACCGCCGTACGACCGTCCCGGGCCAGCGCGAGCCCCGCCGGGTACGAGGCGTCCAGGCCGGGCGTCGCCAGCTCGTCCTCGGCGTCGTCCGCGCCGCCCCCGAACGGCTGCCGGCGCCACACGCCGAACTCGTCGCCGTCCTTGTCGTCGAACCACCAGATCCACTCGCCGTCGGGCGACAGCACGCCGTCCGTCGTGCCGTTCGGCCGGTTCGTCACCTGGCGCTGCTCGCCCGTGGCGCGGTCCCAGGCATACAGCTCGTACGTGCCCGTCGCGTTGGACACGAACAGGGACCGGTCGGGCGCGTCCTCCGCCCAGTCGGGCAGCGACACCCTCGGCGCCCGGAACCGCTTCTCCCAGTCCGGGACGGTCGTGTCGGACGTATGCGTGGTCGGCGTGGACCCGTTGCTCTCAGCCATGGCCCCATACTGCCCGCCCGGCACGACAATCCGCCGCCGAGGTCCCCAGCCTGTGGACAACTCGGGCTGTGGACGCTGTGGACAACTCCGACCCCGCGAGCCCGGCGCCCACCCCCGCCCCGTACCTTGGAAGGCGTGTACCGGTTTCTGCTGACGCCCCGTTGGTGGGGGATCAACGTCTTCGTGCTGCTCGCCATCCCCTTCTGCGTGTTCATGGGGTCGTGGCAGCTGAGCCGGTTCGAGGACCGGGTGCAGGACCACAGGACCGCCACCAAGGAGGTCTCCGCCGAGAAGGGGAGGCCGCCCGGCCGCTGGCCGAGCTGCTGCCCGTCGACGAGAAGACCTCCGGGACCGCGTCACCGTCACCGGGCGATACGCCGAACAACTGCTCGTCCCGGGCCGACAGCTCGACGACCGGGACGGCTACTACGTACTGACCCTGCTGCGCACCGACGGGGGCAGCGCGCTGCCCGTCGTACGGGGCTGGCTGCCCGGTACCGCCGACCCCGCGAAGGCTCCCGCCCCGCCGACCGGCGAGGTCACCGTCATCGGTGCGCTGCAGGCGTCCGAGTCGCCGGGTCCAACGGTGTGAGCGCGGTGGGCGGTCTCCCGGCCGGGCAGACCGGCGCGATCAGCGCCGCCTCGCTGGTGAACCTCGTGCCGTACGACGTGTACGACGCCTGGGTCACCCTCGACAAGGGCGACTCGGGGATGAAGGCCGTACCCGCGACCGCGCCCGCGAACACCGGGCTCGACCTGAAGGCGTTCCAGAACCTCGGCTACACCGGCGAGTGGTTCGTCTTCGCGGGCTTCGTCGTCTTCATGTGGTTCCGGCTGGTGCGCCGCGAGGCGGAGTTCGCCCGGGACGCGGAGCTGGGGATCACGCCGCCCGACGAAACGCCCGCCGAGACGCCCTCCGCGGAACCGACGCGGGAAGGCGCCAGCGCCTGACCCGGGCTGGACTGGACTGGCTGTGACGCGTGGCCGACCCGTACGGGACCGCTACGACGTCGCCGCCATGACCCCGGTCTTGTACACCGTGCCCGCGCACGCGTTCGACACCGTCGCCGTCACCGTGGGCGAGCCGGCCTCCGCCGTGTAGGACACCGCCACGCTGCCGTCGGCGACTGTGCCGTCCTCCGTCAGCAGCTGGGCCGAGGTGCCCGTGTCGCCGCCGGTGGAGGTGGTCGCGGACGAGTCGGTGCTCTCGCTCGGGGTGGGCGCCGGGACTCCGTGGAGCCGCCCGTGGTGCCGCCGTCGGAGCCGGTGCCGGTCGTGGGGCATGTCTCCGAGGGCACCCAGGCGAACTGCACCGTGTACGCCGCGCCGGGTGCCAGCACCAGTCCGCTGACCGAGAGGCCCGGGTCGGGCAGGCCGCTCGCCGCGTCCCCCGCCGTGTGGTCGGCGGTGCCCACCTTCGACGAGTCCGCCGCGCCCTGCGCCAGCGGGACACCGTGCCTGCGCCGCCGACCGTACAGCTGGCGCTGGAGACGTTGACGACCCGGAACGTGCCGTAGACCACACCGCTGGCGTCCGGATCGCCGACCGAACCGGTGGCCGAGCCCAGCTGGGTCGCGTCGCAGATGGTCGACGTCACGGCACTGGACGTCGGATCGGCGCCGCCGGTCGTGCTGCCGCTGCCGCTGCCCTTGTCCGGGTCACCGGCGCCGCCCGAGGGAGTGCTCGACGGCTTGTCCTTGACCGTGCCCGAGTTGCCCCCGGACGTGCTCTCGCCGCCGTCGGGGCCCTTGCTCGTGCCCTTGTCCCCGTCGGTCGCCGAGCCGTGGCCCGCGATGACGGAGGGGTCGGACGCGGCGCCGGTGACGTTCGAGACGTGCAGGAGGGCCGGGACGGCCGTGCCGATGAACAGCGCGGCGGCGGCCAGACCGATGGCGGCGTGCCGCTTGCGGGCCCGTCGGCGGGCACCGCTTGCCGAAGATGGTCCAGCACCGCGTCGGTCGGCTGAATTCCGCCCACCGCCTGGTGCAGCATCGTGCGCAGTGCCAGCTCTTCCGAGCCGAGCCCGTCCAGGGCCTCGTCGTCGGGGCCGTGATTCACAGTTCCGTTCCCAGCGTGCGATTGCTTGTGCTCTTGGTCGTGGCGGCCTGGTCCGGTGACTCCGGCCGGCCAACTCCCGTTGGATCGGGCCCCCTTGCCGGAAACCCTACCGGCCCGGAACTCCACGGGCCGGAAACCGTCGCTCCCCCAGCCGACACCCCCGTGCCCTTCACGCCCGGCTACCGCCGAGCCCGAATCGCCGTGTTCCGAGCCCTCACCTTCGGAGCCCTCGCGTCCCGGCGCCTCGTGTCGCGAGACCCGGGTTCCGAGACCCCGTGTCCCGAGACCTCGGATGCCGAGACGTCGTGTCCGGAGACCCGGGTTCCAAGACGTCGTGTGCCGAGACCCCCGGCTCCGAGACCTCGTGTCCCGAGACCCCCGGCTCCGAGACCTCGTGTCCCGAGACCCCCGGCTCCGAGACCTCGTGTCCCGAGACCCCCGGCCCCGAGACCCCGGTTCCGAGATCCCGGGTTCCGAAGCCTCCGACCCTCGCGCTTCCGGCCCCTGCGCCTCGGCCCCCCGTGCCCGGTCCTTCTCCTGCCCCTGCACCGGTTCCTGCACCGGTTCCTGCGCCTGGTCCCGCTCCCGCTCCCGCTCCCGGTCCTGGCCCTGGTCTTTCCGGTCCTGGCCTTGATCGCCGCTCATGCCGGTTCCTCCATGGCGATGCGCAGCGCGGCGATGCCCCGTGAGCCGTACGCCTTCACCGAGCCGAGCGATATGCCCAGCGTCTCGGCGACCTGCGCCTCGGTCATGTCCGAGAAGTAGCGCAGGACGAGGACCTCGCGCTGGCGGCGCTGCAGGCCCTTCATCGCCTTGATGAGGGAGTCGCGCTCCAGCAGGTCGTACGCCCCCTCCTCCGCGCTCGCCATGTCCGGCATCGGCTTGGAGAGAAGCTTCAGGCCGAGGATGCGGCGGCGCAGCGCGGAGCGGGAGAGGTTCACCACCGTCTGGCGCAGATAGGCGAGCGTCTTCTCCGGTCACGGACGCGCTTGCGCGCGGAGTGGACCCGGATGAAGGCCTCCTGGACGACGTCCTCGCAGGACGCGGTGTCGTCGAGGAGGAGCGCGGCGAGGCCGAGGAGGGAGCGGTAGTGGCGCGGTACGTCTCGGTCAGGTGATCGACCGTCGTCCCCGCCGCCACGCTCTCGTCAACGCCGTCACGCTGGTTGGGTATGCGGCCGGCCGCGCTGCGGGCATCGGCGCGATCACCGGCATGCCGCCGTGCGTACCCGCACGCGGGGTCGGCGGGCGGACGCAGGGCTGTGCCGCGCGTCGCCGCTCTGAAGTCCAGTACCTCTGCCACGCATGTTGGACACGCATCCCCCCGTCAGGGTTGTACGCATCCGGCATCACTTTTGCGTCATCCGACACAGCCACCCTCATGCGTCCCGCTCTTCCCCTAAATCCATGGTCACCGCGCGTCCCCCGCATGGTCACGACGTCCCACGCCCCGGAAGGGCGACCGCAAAGACGCTCCCCGCCACCCGCGCGGTTGCGGGCAGCGGGAGCAAAACTTCTGTTCGCGCCGTTCTCACCTGGATCCTACAAACGTTTTCTGCCGCAATCAGAGTGGTTTCCGACAAGATCAACAGATCGCTACGGACCGCACAGAGCGTTACCCGCAGGTCAGGCGGGCCGGCGCGGTCAGGCCCGCTCGGCCGCCACCAGCTCGGCGATCTGTGTCGTGTTGAGCGCGGCGCCCTTGCGCAGATTGTCGCCGCACACGAAAAGTTCCAGCGCGGTCGGGTCGTCCAGCGACCGCCGGACCCTGCCGACCCAGGTCGGGTCGGTGCCGACCACGTCCACCGGGTCGGGAACTCCCCCGCGTCCGGTTGTCGAACAGCACGACCCCGGCGCGGTGGCGATGATCTCCCGGCTCCGGCGACGGTGACCTCGCCCTGGAAGCGGGCGTGGACGGTCAGCGCGTGCGCGGTGACGACCGGCACGCGTACGCAGGTCACGGCCACGGGAGCTTCGCCAGGCCGAGGATCTTGCGGGACTCGTCCCGCAGCTGCATCTCGTCCGACGACCAGCCGTCCGCTTGGGCGGAACCGGCCCACGGTACGACGTTCAGCGCGACCGGCTCGGGAACGGGCCCGTCCCGTCGCCCACGGCCCGCCGTACGTCTCCGGGCTGGTCCCCAGTTCCGTACCGGCGACCAGGGACAGTTGCCGGCGCAGGGTGTCGACGCCGGCCCGTCCCGCCCCGCTCACCGCCTGGTACGTGGAGACCACCAGCTCGCGCAGGCCGTACTCGGCGTGCAGCGCGCCCAGGGCGACGATCATCGACAGGGTCGTGCAGTGCGGGCTGGCGATGATCCCGCGCGGGCGCTGCCGTACCGCGTGCGGGTTGACCTCGGGGACGACGAGGGGGACGTCCGGGTGCATCCGAAGGCGTTCGAGTTGTCGATGACGACGACGCCCTTGGCGGCGGCGATCGGCGCCCACCGCTCGGCGATGTCCTCGGCACGGAGAACATCGCGACGTCGACGCCGTCGAAGGCCTCCTCCGACAGCGCCACGACCTCGACCTCCTCGCCACGCACGGTCAGCTTGCGGCCGGCCGATCGCGGTGAGGCGACGAGACGGATCTCGCCCCAGATGTCCGCGTGCTGGGACAGGATCCGGAGCATGACGGCACCGACGGTGCCGGTCGCTCCCACAACCGCGAGCGCGGGCCGCCCGGCGGACCGGGCACGGCGATCGCCCCGGACGCGGACACCCGGGTCCGGCTGTCGCCCCGGACGCGGACACCCGGGGTCCGGCTGTCGCCCCGGACGCGACCGACCCGACCCCCACCGACCGGGCGCAGCCGACCGAGGCCCCGCCGAACCGGTCACGCCGGCCCACTCGGGCACACCCGTCGATCGAACCGCGACCGCCCCGGCACGGCGATCGACGCGGACTCGGCCGACCGGGACGCGGCCGACCCAGGACCGGCCGGACCGGTCACGCAGGCCCACCCGGCAAACCGGTCGATCCGGGTGGAGGCATCAGCGGCCGGTGCCTCCGTAGACGACGGCTTCGTCGCTGTCGGAGTCGAGGCCGAAGGCCGAGTGGACGGCGCGGACGGCCTCGGGACGTCGTCCTGGCGGTGACGACCGAGATGCGGATCTCGGAGGTCGAGATGAGCTCGATGTTCACGCCCGCGTCGGACAGCGCCTGGAAGAAGGACGCGGTGACGCCCGGGTTGGTCTTCATCCCCGCGCCGACCAGCGAGATCTTGCCGATCTGGTCGTCGTAGCGCAGCGAGTCGAAGCCGATCCCGCCCTTCGCCTTCTCCAGGGCGTCGATGGCCTTGCGGCCCTCGGACTTGGGGAGGGTGAAGGAGATGTCCGTGAGACCGGTCGACGCGGCCGACACGTTCTGCACGATCATGTCGATGTTGATCTCCGCGTCCGCGATGGCCCGGAAGATCACCGCGGCCTCGCCCGGCTTGTCCGGGACGCCGACGACCGTGATCTTGGCTTCGGAGACGTCGTGGGCGACTCCGGAGATGATGGCGTGCTCCACCTGCTGGTCCCCTTGCCACTCGGGCTTCTCGTTGCTGACCCAGGTGCCCGGCAGTCCGGAGAAGGACGAGCGCACATGGATCGGGATGTCGTAACGGCGGGCGTACTCCACACACCGGTGGAGCAGCACCTTGGAGCCGGACGCGGCCAGCTCCAGCATGTCCTCGGAGGAGATCCAGTCGATCTTCCGGGCCTTCTTCACCACGCGCGGGTCGGCGGTGAACACACCGTCGACGTCGGTGTAGATCTCGCACACCTCGGCGTCGAGGGCGGCGGCCAGCGCGACGGCGGTGGTGTCCGACCCGCCGCGCCCCAGCGTGGTGATGTCCTTCTTGTCCTGGCTGACGCCCTGGAACCCCGCGACGATGGCGATGTTGCCCTCGTCCAGCGCGGTCCGGATACGCCCCGGCGTGACATCGATGATCCGGGCTTTGTTGTGGACCGAGTCGGTGATGACGCCTGCCTGGCTGCCGGTGAACGACTGGGCCTCGTGACCCAGGTTCTTGATCGCCATGGCCAGCAGTGCCATGGAGATCCGCTCTCCGGCGGTCAGCAGCATGTCGAACTCACGCCCGGCAGGCATCGGAGACACCTGTTCGGCGAGATCGATCAGCTCGTCCGTCGTGTCGCCCATCGCGGAAACGACGACGACCACCTGGTGGCCGTTCTTCTTCGCTTCCACGATTCGCTTGGCGACGCGCTTGATGCCCTCGGCATCGGCTACGGATGAGCCTCCGTACTTCTGCACGACAAGGCCCACGTGCGCTCCTAGCTCAGTCCGTCTGCGGTCGGCTCAGTCTAACGAGCGGCCGAATTCCCCTTACGGGATATCGCATGGTGAGATGTCCCGCTCACACAGCGATCTTCGGCCGCTCCAGCGGAGCTCCTGCCCATCCGCCCACGGAATACTCGCGAGACGCGCGTCAGACACGTGTGACCTGTGACGTCGACCGTGAAACAAGTGTGAATTAAGTTTCAAGGATTAGAGTGCGGCTGTGCGCGTACTCCTGGTGGAAGACGATGAACCCGTGGCCCAGTCGCTCCGTCGCGGCCTGCTGCGCTACGGCTTCGAGGTGGCGTGGGTCCCCACGGGCGGCGCGGCACTCAGCCACTCCGAGCCGTACGACGTCGTCCTGCTCGACCTCGGCCTGCCCGACACCGACGGCCTGGACGTCTGCAGGGCGCTGCGCGAACGCGGTGACGTCCCGATCATCGTCATCAGCGCGCGCAGCGACGAGACGGACCGGGTGGTCGGCCTGGAGCTCGGCGCGGACGACTACGTCTCCAAGCCCTTCGGCGTACGAGAGGTCATCGCACGCATAAGGGCGGTGATGAGGCGCGTACAGCCGCGCGCCCATGCCGACGCCGGCCCCGACCGGTACGGCACCCGCCTGACGGTCGACCGCAAGGCCGCCCGGGTCCGCCTGGACGGCGACGAGGTCGCCCTCGCGCCCAAGGAGTACGACCTGCTGGCCTTCCTCACGGAGGAGCCGGGCGCGCTGATGTCGCGCGAGCAGATCATGGAGGCCGTCTGGGACGCGAACTGGTTCGGGCCGACGAAGACGCTCGATGTGCATGTGGCGGCCGCTGCGGCGGAAGCTCAAGGGCGCGATCGCGATCGAGGCGGTCCGGGGCGTCGGCTTCCGGCTGGAGATCGCCAAGGACGCCGAGCACGGCGGGAACGGCGGGAACGGCGGGAACGGCAAGGGCGGCGACGAGAGCTCGGGCGTCTCATGAACCGCCAGCTCATCCGCAGCTACATCCTGCTCGTCCGCGGTCGCCATCCTGCTGTTCACGGTGCCGGTGGCGTTCACTCTCACCGCGCAACTGCGGGGCGACACCAGGCAGTCCGTCCTGCGCGAGGCCAACACCATGGCGTTGCTGCTGGGCAACGGGGACCACATCTCGTGCGAGGCCCTGACCGAGGTGGCCGAGGCGTACGGCGAGTCGACGCCCGGCATGGTCCAGGTCACCCCCATCCGCGACTGC